>NZ_CAJPGY010000172.1:0-103 GCF_905339915.1 Burkholderia sp. BCC1985 | reverse complement strand
GGATCAGATAGCGAAAGTATCAAGAGTCTCACACTAAAGTAAGTCAGGTTTATGAAGTGATTCATATTCCTGTCAGCTTTGAGTGAGCGACCGGTTCTTAACT
>NZ_CAJPGY010000171.1:0-115 GCF_905339915.1 Burkholderia sp. BCC1985 | reverse complement strand
GGTCGACAGCGAGCTGATGCCGGTCGAGGTCGAGGTGGACAGCGAGCTGATCGAGCTGTTAGCCGACGACAGGCCGGTCGACGTCGAAGTCGAGAGCGAAGCCACCGAGCTATCG
>NZ_CAJPGY010000170.1:0-119 GCF_905339915.1 Burkholderia sp. BCC1985 | reverse complement strand
GTGATTTCGGCGGTGACGGTGCAAGGGATCGGCTGGCGCGGCATCAGCAAGCACGAACTCGACGATATCGGGGCAGCCGGCATCCTGACGCAACGGGTCTTTGCTTCCGGTTTTCCGGT
>NZ_CAJPGY010000169.1:0-132 GCF_905339915.1 Burkholderia sp. BCC1985 | reverse complement strand
AACAGCTCGGTGATCGCGCGCGGGTCCATCACCGCGCCCGACAGGATGTGCGCGCCGATCTCGGAACCCTTCTCGAGCACGCACACGCCGATCTCGGTGCCTTTCTCGGCGGCCAGCTGCTTGAGCCGGATC
>NZ_CAJPGY010000168.1:0-135 GCF_905339915.1 Burkholderia sp. BCC1985 | reverse complement strand
CAGCGTCGGCTCGGCGATCGACAGCATCAACAGCCAGGGCATCAAGTACTTCCACGCGAAGTCGACGGCAGCCGACAGCCAGGCGCTCGGCACCGACTCGGTCGCGATCGGCCCGAATGCCATCGCCAACAACAC
>NZ_CAJPGY010000167.1:0-143 GCF_905339915.1 Burkholderia sp. BCC1985 | reverse complement strand
CAGACGATGTCGGTGCGCGCGCGCGTTCATTCGACCCTGTGCGTGCTGGCGCCGGCCGTCGTCGGCGCGGGGTGGGCGTGCGGGCTGACCGGCGGCGGGCTCGCGGCGTTTGCCGGTGCGGCGGTCGGTGTGGCGGTGGCGGC
>NZ_CAJPGY010000166.1:0-150 GCF_905339915.1 Burkholderia sp. BCC1985 | reverse complement strand
CTGAAGACGCTGAAGGTGGCCGAGCCGCCGAAGCGCGCGGCCGGCGTGAAGGTGCCGGACGTGAAGACGCTGGTCGAGAAGCTGAAGACCGAAGCCAAGGTGCTGTAAGAGGGAGCGGAAAGAAATGACGATTCTGGTGATTGCAGAACA
>NZ_CAJPGY010000165.1:0-157 GCF_905339915.1 Burkholderia sp. BCC1985 | reverse complement strand
AAGCCGACCTTTTTAGAAAACAGATGGTGCCCAGGAGAGGACTCGAACCTCCACGATGTTGCCACCGCTAGGACCTGAACCTAGTGCGTCTACCAATTCCGCCACCTGGGCACGTTTCGCTTGCTGCGATGCGAAGACCGCTATTCTAGCGTGTCTG
>NZ_CAJPGY010000164.1:0-158 GCF_905339915.1 Burkholderia sp. BCC1985 | reverse complement strand
GCCGACGGCGTCTATCTGTGGGACTCGGACGGCAACAAGGTCATCGACGGGATGGCCGGCCTCTGGTGCGTGAATGTCGGCTACGGCCGCAAGGAACTTGCCGATGCCGCATATCGCCAACTGCAGGAACTGCCGTTCTACAACACGTTCTTCAAGAC
>NZ_CAJPGY010000163.1:0-159 GCF_905339915.1 Burkholderia sp. BCC1985 | reverse complement strand
CGAAGTGTCGCGCGGCTTCCACCTGACGTCGTGGCAGCGCTTCTGGAAGCTCGAGGTGCCGTTCTCGATGCCGGGGCTGATCTGGAACATGATGATGTCGATGTCGGGCGGCTGGTTCTTCGTCGTCGCGTCGGAGGCGATCACCGTCGGCAACCAGAC
>NZ_CAJPGY010000162.1:0-161 GCF_905339915.1 Burkholderia sp. BCC1985 | reverse complement strand
TTCGCGGTGGTCGCCGGCGAGGTGCGGGCGCTCGCGCAGCGCAGCGCGAACGCGGCGAAGGAAATCAAGACACTGATCGGCGCGAGTGTCGAGCGGGTCGAGTCGGGCGCACGGATCGTCGACGGCGCGGGCAAGACGATGGAGGACATCGTCACGCAGGT
>NZ_CAJPGY010000161.1:0-168 GCF_905339915.1 Burkholderia sp. BCC1985 | reverse complement strand
GTCGGCACGTTGAACCTCACCGGCATCGAAACCGGCGCCACCGTGCAGTACAGCGTCGACAACGGCGCGCACTGGAGCACCAGCTTCAACGCCATCGAAGGCACGAACAACGTGCAGGTCCGCCAGATCGACGTGGCCGGCAATACCTCGTCGGCGACGTCGTTCAAT
>NZ_CAJPGY010000160.1:0-185 GCF_905339915.1 Burkholderia sp. BCC1985 | reverse complement strand
TCAGCCGGCCTTTTTTTATTTCCGGCGCCGAATCGATACGCTCGCCGCGGCACGATGGTCGCACCTGACCATCACGACGCATCGACGAACACTCCGATCGTTTCCGCGCACGCTCCCCTCCCGCATCGCAAGCAGGCCGGCAAATTATTTTCGTTCGCAACCTCAAATTCTGTTGACAGATCCTT
>NZ_CAJPGY010000159.1:0-194 GCF_905339915.1 Burkholderia sp. BCC1985 | reverse complement strand
GTGAAGCAGCTGTTCGGCGCGGAAGCCGCGAACGTGCAGCCGAACTCGGGTTCGCAGGCGAACCAGGGCGTGTTCTTCGCGATGCTCAAGCCGGGCGACACGATCATGGGCATGAGCCTCGCGCATGGCGGCCACCTGACGCACGGCTCGCCGGTGAACATGTCGGGCAAGTGGTTCAACGTCGTCAGCTACGG
>NZ_CAJPGY010000158.1:0-198 GCF_905339915.1 Burkholderia sp. BCC1985 | reverse complement strand
ATTGGTGATGTGGTCGGAGGCGCTGCTGCCGGAGTCGGTGGTCAGGGCAACACCGGGTGCAGCCGCCGACGTGTCGAGCGTGAAGCTGAACGACGTCGCGGCCGACGTATTGCCCGCGACGTCGATCTGGCGGACCTGCACGTTGTTCGTGCCTTCGACGGCACCGAAGCTGGTGCTCCAGTGCGCACCGTTATCGAC
>NZ_CAJPGY010000157.1:0-218 GCF_905339915.1 Burkholderia sp. BCC1985 | reverse complement strand
GCGTTCGCCAGCACGTAGGCGTCTGCCACGCAGTGGCCCGTGCGCCCCCACGGATCTTCGACATCGGGGAATGCGTCGCCGAAGAACGCCGCAGTGAGGCCGACGATATTTCCTTGGCTGTGGCATACGACGGTAATCGGGACATCGGCCTGCATGCTTCGGATCGACTCGATCAGCCTGGCCAAGCGCAACGCGGCGAGTACGCCATACGCTCGAGG
>NZ_CAJPGY010000156.1:0-221 GCF_905339915.1 Burkholderia sp. BCC1985 | reverse complement strand
GCCGGTGTCGCGGTCACGGACCTGAATTACATCGTCCACGACGCAGGTGTACCCAGCGACGCAGCGTCGTTACGCGTTGTCTCGCTCGCGCAGACCTTGACCGAAACCCTCCCTGAATACGACCACACGAATCAGACCTTCAACACGGCCGCCCTGCTCGGCGACATGGGAACCGGCAGCGCATTGACCGACGTCGCACTCGCAATCGGCCGAATCAACCA
>NZ_CAJPGY010000155.1:0-242 GCF_905339915.1 Burkholderia sp. BCC1985 | reverse complement strand
TCGACACCGGTCAGGTTCAACGTGCCGACATTGGTGACGTGATCGGACGCGCTGCTGCCGGAATCGGTGGTGAGGGCAACGCCCGGTGCAGCCGCCGACGTGTCGAGCGTGAAGCTGAACGAAGTCGAATCGGACGTGTTGCCGGCGATATCGGTCTGCCGGACCTGCACATCGTTCAGGCCTTCGGTCGCGCTGAAACTGGTGTTCCAGGTGTGACCGCCGTCGATCGAGTATTCGACGGT
>NZ_CAJPGY010000154.1:0-243 GCF_905339915.1 Burkholderia sp. BCC1985 | reverse complement strand
GAAGAAGGGAAGCGGTGCTGTCGGGCGGGTCGTAGCGGCCTCGGCGGTGCAGGAAGTTGAACCCCAGCCGTCGCAACGAAGCAGTTAAAAAGTTGTTGACGAACTGAAAAAGACGGTTCATAATCTCGCTTCTCTGCTGCTGAAAACGCAGCGCTGCTGAGAAAACCTCCGGGTCCTCGCAGAAATGCTCTTTAAAAATTAACAGCCGATAAGTGTGGGCGCTTGATGGACGCGAGCTGATCC
>NZ_CAJPGY010000153.1:0-244 GCF_905339915.1 Burkholderia sp. BCC1985 | reverse complement strand
TGCAGCCGACAAGCCGCTGAAATCGATCGGCGTCACGGTCGGCTCGCTCGGCAACCCGTACTTCGTCACGATCGTGAAAGGCGCCGAGGCGCGTGCCAGGCAGCTCAACCCGAACGCGAAGGTCACCGCGGTCTCGGCCGACTACGACCTGAACAAGCAGTTCACGCAGATCGACAACTTCATCTCCGCGCACGTCGACATGATCCTGCTGAACGCGACCGATCCGAAGGCGATCGAGCCGGCC
>NZ_CAJPGY010000152.1:0-244 GCF_905339915.1 Burkholderia sp. BCC1985 | reverse complement strand
CGCAGCCGACAAGCCGCTGAAATCGATCGGCGTCACGGTCGGCTCGCTCGGCAACCCGTACTTCGTCACGATCGTGAAAGGCGCCGAGGCGCGCGCCAGGCAGCTCAACCCGAACGCGAAGGTCACCGCGGTCTCGGCCGACTACGACCTGAACAAGCAGTTCACGCAAATCGACAACTTCATCTCCGCGCACGTCGACATGATCCTGCTGAACGCGACCGATCCGAAGGCGATCGAGCCGGCG
>NZ_CAJPGY010000151.1:0-272 GCF_905339915.1 Burkholderia sp. BCC1985 | reverse complement strand
GTCGAGCTCAGACCGGTCGACAGCGAGCTGATACCCGTCGAAGTCGACGTGGACAGCGACGAAATCGAGCTGTTAGCCGACGAGAGACCGGTCGACGTGGAGGTCGACAGCGAAGCGACCGAGCTATCGGTCGAGCTGAGGCCCGTCGACAGCGAGTTGATGCCCGTCGAGGTCGACGTGGACAAAGAGCTGATCGAGCTGTTTGCCGACGACAGGCCAGTCGACGTCGAAGTCGAGAGCGAAGCCACCGAGCTATCGGTCGAGCTCAGGCC
>NZ_CAJPGY010000150.1:0-284 GCF_905339915.1 Burkholderia sp. BCC1985 | reverse complement strand
ACGCCCGAAGCGTTCGGCCTCGCACGCGCGCAGCAGCTCGAGGCGAAGATCCTAGAGCTCGGCGCGGAGAACGTCGCGGCGTTCATCGGCGAGCCGTTCCAGGGCGCGGGCGGCGTGATCTTCCCGCCGTCGACGTACTGGCCGGAAATCCAGCGGATCTGCCGCAAGTACGACATCCTGCTCGTCGCCGACGAAGTGATCGGCGGCTTCGGCCGCACCGGCGAATGGTTCGCGCACCAGCACTTCGGCTTCGAGCCGGACCTGATCACGATGGCCAAGGGCCT
>NZ_CAJPGY010000149.1:0-316 GCF_905339915.1 Burkholderia sp. BCC1985 | reverse complement strand
TTCGCCGGCTTGCGCTTCGCCGAAGAAATACGGCTGGTCGATGTGCACGATGTTCTCGACCTTCGACGGCATCTGCTCGTGCATGTAGCCCATCCCGCCGAGCGTGCCGCCGGCGATCGTCGAGCCGTGATAGCCGTTCCTGCGCGAGATCACGAACTTCTTCTGCGGCTTGCCCTGCACGCGCCAGTACTGGTGCACGAGACGCAGCACGGTGTCGTTGCCTTCCGAGCCGCTGTTGCAATAGAAGAAGTGATTGAAGCCCGCGGGCGTGACTTCGGCGAGCATCGCCGACAGTTCGATCACCGGCGGGTGCGTC
>NZ_CAJPGY010000148.1:0-316 GCF_905339915.1 Burkholderia sp. BCC1985 | reverse complement strand
CACGCACCCGCCGGTAATCGAACTGTCGGCGATGCTCGCCGAAGTGACGCCCGCGGGCTTCAATCACTTCTTCTATTGCAACAGCGGCTCGGAAGGCAACGATACCGTGCTGCGTCTCGTGCACCAGTACTGGCGCGTGCAGGGCAAGCCGCAGAAGAAATTCGTGATCTCGCGCAAGAACGGCTATCACGGCTCGACGATCGCGGGCGGCACGCTCGGCGGGATGGGTTACATGCACGAGCAAATGCCGTCGAAGGTCGAGAACATCGTGCACATCGACCAGCCGTATTTCTTCGGCGAAGCGCAAGCCGGCGAG
>NZ_CAJPGY010000147.1:0-328 GCF_905339915.1 Burkholderia sp. BCC1985 | reverse complement strand
ACCATATAGCTTGGCGAACGCAGACGGCCCATACAAATCCGACACATTCATGGATACCTGGTCGCAACGTGCCACGAAAGACGGCAGCGGCCGGCGTGGACGACAAACTTACGCTGCGCGCACGAAGACATTCGGCACATTCCTGTCGATCATCGGCGCTCGAAAAGCATACGAACAACCTGCCGACAAAATCGATGAGGACATGGAAAACGAGCGGGTCTCGCCGACCAGCAATCGGTCTTATGCGGCGCAAGAGGATCGCGCGAGGCACGGGCTGAATGAATCGACGTATGGCCGCGTCACCGCATATTGCTGTCCGCACGATCAG
>NZ_CAJPGY010000146.1:0-328 GCF_905339915.1 Burkholderia sp. BCC1985 | reverse complement strand
GCCATATAGCTTGGCGAACGCAGACGGCCCATACAAATCCGATACGTTCATGGATACCTGGTCGCAACGCACGACGAAGGACGGCAGCGGACGGCGTGGACGACAAACCTACGTGGCGCGCGCGAAGACGTTCGGCACATTCCTGTCGATCATCGGTGCTCGAAAAGCATACGAACAACCTGCCGACAAAATCGATGAGGACATGGAAAACGAGCGGGTCTCGCCGACGAGCAAGCGGTCTTATGCGGCGCAAGAGGATCGCGCGAGGCACGGGCTGAATGAATCGACATATGGCCGCGTCACCGCATATTGCTGCCCGCACGACCAA
>NZ_CAJPGY010000145.1:0-330 GCF_905339915.1 Burkholderia sp. BCC1985 | reverse complement strand
CTCGACTGCACCGTCGCGATCGCGTTGCCCGCGTAGATCGGGCGCTCGAACGTGTCGGCACTGTCGACCGCCGTGATGTCCGAAATCTGCGCGACGTCCAGCTTCGCGGCGATCCGCGGCGCGATGTTCTTGCCGTAGGCGGTAGCCGGAGCCAGGATGTGCGAATAGTCCTTCGCGATGTTCAGCGCGGTCGCCTCGACGTTTTCCGCGAGGCCCGCTTCGAGTTGCGGCGCATCGGCCAGCAACACCTTCGACACACCTGCGATCTTCGCTGCTGCATCGGCCGCACCTTGCGCGTTGTGGCCCGCGACCAGCACGTGAATGTCGCCA
>NZ_CAJPGY010000144.1:0-332 GCF_905339915.1 Burkholderia sp. BCC1985 | reverse complement strand
ATCGACAGTCGCTACAGGTTGAGTTCTCGCGTTGTGCCGTATTCCAATTGAGTCAAACATTAAGTTCGAATCATCTTGAGATACATCGATACAATCACAACCCGGATAGTTTTCACGTCCATCTCAAGACGCTTCCGCTATCCAAATTACTTACTTCTTCCAGATTGTTAAAGAACGACAGCCGATACTTTCGTACCGCTCTGACTGGCTCAATCGCCAATGAGAAAGACTCGAATGAATCATCGTTCGAATATTTTTCATTGAAGATTATCGAAAGCGGCCGGCATTATAACCGATAAAACCGCTAACAGACAGTCTTTCTGTCTTTATCA
>NZ_CAJPGY010000143.1:0-363 GCF_905339915.1 Burkholderia sp. BCC1985 | reverse complement strand
TCGTGCGTGACGACCATCATCGTCATCCCTTCCTGCGCGAGTTCGACCATCACGTCGAGCACTTCGTTGATCATCTCGGGATCGAGCGCGGACGTCGGCTCGTCGAACAGCATCGCGATCGGGTCCATCGACAGCGCGCGCGCGATCGCGACCCGCTGCTGCTGGCCGCCCGACAGCTGGCCCGGAAACTTGTGCGCATGCGCCTTCAGGCCGACGCGATCGAGCAGCTTCATGCCCTTCTCGGCCGCTTCGTCCTTGCCGCGGCCGAGCACCTTGACCTGCGCGAGCGTCAGGTTCTCGGTGATCGACAGGTGCGGGAACAGCTCGAAATGCTGGAACACCATCCCGACCTTCGAGCGCAGC
>NZ_CAJPGY010000142.1:0-380 GCF_905339915.1 Burkholderia sp. BCC1985 | reverse complement strand
TCGGGCAAGTCCACGCTGCTGCGGATCATCGCCGGGCTGATCGAGCCGACCGGCGGTGACGTGACTTATCTCGGCAAGCCGCTGCGCGGCCCGGCCGAAGGCGTCGCGATGGTGTTCCAGACCTTCGCGCTGTTTCCGTGGCTGACCGTGCTGCAGAACGTGGAGGCCGGCCTCGAAGCACTCGGCGTCGGCGCACGCGAGCGGCGCGAACGCGCGCTCGCCGCGATCGACCTGATCGGTCTCGACGGCTTCGAGAACGCGTATCCGCGCGAACTGTCGGGCGGCATGCGCCAGCGCGTGGGCTTCGCGCGCGCGCTCGTGGTCGATCCGACGATCCTGCTGATGGACGAGCCGTTCTCGGCACTCGACGTGCTGACCGC
>NZ_CAJPGY010000141.1:0-380 GCF_905339915.1 Burkholderia sp. BCC1985 | reverse complement strand
ACGAACGTCGTATGTTCCTTCAGGTGCAGCGTATTGCACACGCGCACGAATTCGACGAAATCGGGCTTCGCGCGATACGCTTCCTCGGTCACCAGCATCGGGATGATGCTCGTCTTCACCATGCAGATGTTCGGCTCGAACATCGTCACGCGCCAGCGCGGCTTGCCGGGCTGATAGCCGAACGACAAACCGGCGCCGAGCGTCGCGCGTGCCTTGTCGAACAGCATCGGATGCCAGATGTGCGGGACGATCGTCACCGGCGCGCGCAGGCCCGTCTGGTAATAGTGCAGGCACGAGCGCTCGAATTCCGGAATCGTCCAGACCGCGTCGTACGGCGCGCCCGAGAACAGGAAGCCCGACGGCTTGTCGAACATCGCGCG
>NZ_CAJPGY010000140.1:0-385 GCF_905339915.1 Burkholderia sp. BCC1985 | reverse complement strand
CTTGATAAGGCGGGGGTCGTTGGTTCGAATCCAACCAGACCCACCATTGTCTGGCGGTAGGTACCTGAGGGAATCTGTACTCATGGGGGCATAGCTCAGCTGGGAGAGCACCTGCTTTGCAAGCAGGGGGTCGTCGGTTCGATCCCGTCTGCCTCCACCAATCACCAACGCTAAGTGCTTGGTTCACACGCTGAACCGAGAATTTTGCATTGGCGATTGAGCCAGTCAGAGTGATACGTAGTATGTATCGGCTGTCGTTCTTTAACAATCTGGAAGAAGTAAGTAATTTGGATAGCGGAAGCGTCTTGAGATGGACGTGGAAACTATCCGGGTTGTGATTGTATCGATGTATCTCAAGATGATTCGAACTTAATGTTCGGCTCAA
>NZ_CAJPGY010000139.1:0-386 GCF_905339915.1 Burkholderia sp. BCC1985 | reverse complement strand
ATTGAGTCAAACATAGAGTTCGAATCATCTTGAGATACATCGATACAATCACAACCCGGATAGTTTTCACGTCCATCTCAAAGACGCTTCCGCTATCCAAATTACTTACTTCTTCCAGATTGTTAAAGAACGACAGCCGATACACACTACGTATCACTCTGACTGGCTCAATCGCCAATGCAAAGCGCTCGCTGAATTTTCAGCAAACTCTTAGCATTGAAGATTGGTGGAGGCAGACGGGATCGAACCGACGACCCCCTGCTTGCAAAGCAGGTGCTCTCCCAGCTGAGCTATGCCCCCATTGAGTACAGATGACCTCAGGTGTGTTACCGCCAGACAATGGTGGGTCTGGTTGGATTCGAACCAACGACCCCCGCCTTATCAAG
>NZ_CAJPGY010000138.1:0-390 GCF_905339915.1 Burkholderia sp. BCC1985 | reverse complement strand
CTCGACTGCACCGTCGCGATCGCGTTGCCCGCGTAGATCGGGCGCTCGAACGTGTCGGCCGAATCGACCGCCGTGATGTCGGAGATCTGCGCGACGTCCAGCTTCGCGGCGATACGCGGCGCGATGTTCTTGCCGTAAGCCGTTGCCGGCGCGAGGATGTGCGAGTAGTCCTTCGCGATGTTCAGCGCGGTCGCTTCGACGTTTTCCGCGAGGCCCGCTTCGAGTTGCGGCGCATCGGCCAGCAACACCTTCGACACACCTGCGATCTTCGCCGCTGCATCGGCCGCCGCTTGCGCGTTATGGCCCGCGACCAGCACGTGGATGTCGCCACCGATCTTCGCTGCCGCCGCCACCGTGTTCAGCGTCGCGGCCTTGATCGACGCGTTGTCA
>NZ_CAJPGY010000137.1:0-390 GCF_905339915.1 Burkholderia sp. BCC1985 | reverse complement strand
TTCACGCTCGATACGTCGGCCGCGGCGCCCGGCGTTGCCCTCACCACCGATTCGGGCAGCAGCGCGTCCGACCACATCACCAACGTCGGCACGTTGAACCTGTCCGGTGTCGAATCCGGCGCCACCGTGCAATACAGCGTCGACAACGGTGCGCACTGGAGCACCAGCTTCGGCGCCCTGCAAGGTACGAACAACGTGCAGGTCCGCCAGATCGACGTCGCCGGCAACACCTCGTCGGCGACGTCCTTCAGCTTCACGCTCGACACATCGGCCGCGGCGCCCGGCGTGGCCCTGACCACCGATTCCGGCAGCAGCCCATCCGACCACATCACCAACGTCGGCACGCTGAACCTCACCGGCATCGAAACCGGTGCCACCGTGCAGTACAGC
>NZ_CAJPGY010000136.1:0-403 GCF_905339915.1 Burkholderia sp. BCC1985 | reverse complement strand
CGCCGGGGATTCGGAGAAGGCGAACGCGGCGCGCCTCGAAGAACTCACGAACGACAGTCTTGTGATTTTCGCACGCGTGCGTGCACTGTTCGAGCAGTTGCAGGATGTGCCTGTCACTGGCGGTGCCCGTTCCGCAGCCGCTGCGCAAGTGCGCACGGCGATCCAGTGTGAGCTCGCGCCGATCCGCTTTACCGCCAAGACCATCGACCGCCTGTGCGCAATTGTGCATGGGCAAGTGACTGAGGTGCGCGCGATCGAGCGCAGCATCCTGGCGATTGCTGTCGACCGTTGCGGCATGCCGCGCGACGCGTTTGTCGAGTCGTTCCCGGGCCACGAGACCGATCTTGAATGGACGACCCGAGCGGCGGGGACCTCGCCGCAGTTTGGCGCGGCGCTCGAGCGA
>NZ_CAJPGY010000135.1:0-403 GCF_905339915.1 Burkholderia sp. BCC1985 | reverse complement strand
TGCCGGGGATTCGGAGAAGGCGAACGCGGCGCGCCTCGAAGAACTCACGAACGACAGTCTTGCGATTTTCGCACGCGTGCGTGCACTGTTCGAGCAGTTGCCGGATGTGCCTGTCACTGGCGGTGCCCGTTCCGCAGCCGCTGCGCAAGTGCGCATGGCGATCCAGTGTGAGCTCGCGCCGATCCGCTTTACCGCCAAGACCATCGACCGCCTGTGCGCAATTGTCCATGGGCAAGTGACTGAGGTTCGCGCGATCGAGCGCAGTATCCTGGCGATTGCTGTCGACCGTTGCGGCATGCCGCGCGACGCGTTTGTCGACTCGTTCCCGGGCCACGAGACCGATCTTGAATGGACGACCCGAGCGGCGGCGACCTCGCAGCAGTTTGGTGCGGCGCTCGAGCGG
>NZ_CAJPGY010000134.1:0-445 GCF_905339915.1 Burkholderia sp. BCC1985 | reverse complement strand
CGTCGACAGCGAGCTGATACCCGTCGAAGTCGACGTGGACAACGAGCTGATCGAGCTGTTAGCCGACGAGAGGCCAGTCGACGTGGAGGTCGACAGCGAAGCGACCGAGCTATCGGTCGAGCTGAGGCCCGTGGACAACGAAGTGATGCCGGTCGACAGCGACGAGATTGCGCTGCTGGACGACGACACTGTCGTCGACAGCGAATCCACGATGGAATTGGTCGCGAAGAGTTGGGAGCCGTTGATCGCGTCCGTGCTGGTCGGCGTGATCTGACCTGCTGCGACGTTGGTGATCTGACGCGTGGTGCCCGTGGCCGCGTCGCCGACGCTCACCACGCTGCTCGGATTGCCGCCCGCGAACGTGGCGGTCACGCCGCCGACGGTACCCGTTGGCGTCGCGTGGGGCGTGTCGGTGACGGAGCCACTGCCGAGTGCGACGTCGCCG
>NZ_CAJPGY010000133.1:0-469 GCF_905339915.1 Burkholderia sp. BCC1985 | reverse complement strand
TGGCTTTACCGAACACCAGTTCGCCGAGAAGCGCCTGCCGACGATCGAGGAACTCAACGCGGCCGCGCCCGATACGCCGGTGTTCATCCTGCACCTGTACGATCGCGCGCTGCTGAACGCGGCCGCGCTGCGCGTGGTCGGCTACACGAAGGACACGCCCGAGCCGCCGGGCGGCACGATCCTGCGCGACGCGGCCGGCAATCCGACCGGCCTGCTGCTCGCGAACCCGAACGCGACGATTCTCTACGCGACGCTCGCGAAGGGACCGAAGCTGCCGTTCGAATACCAGTACAACTCGACGCGCCACTTCATGCGCGAGCTGAACCGTCTCGGCGTGACGGGCGTGATCGATGCGGGCGGCGGTTCGCAGAACTATCCCGACGATTACGAAGTGATCCGCAAGCTGCACGATGCGGGCGAGATGACGATCCGGATCGCGTACAACCTGTTCACGCAGAAGCCGAATGCC
>NZ_CAJPGY010000132.1:0-469 GCF_905339915.1 Burkholderia sp. BCC1985 | reverse complement strand
CGGCTTTACCGAACACCAGTTCGCCGAGAAGCGCCTGCCGACGATCGAGGAACTCAACGCGGCCGCGCCCGATACGCCGGTGTTCATCCTGCATCTTTACGATCGCGCGCTGCTGAACGCGGCCGCGCTGCGCGTGGTCGGCTACACGAAGGACACACCGGAGCCGCCGGGCGGCACGATCCTGCGCGATGCCGCAGGCAACCCGACCGGGCTGCTGCTCGCGAACCCGAACGCGACGATCCTGTACGCGACGCTCGCGAAGGGACCGAAGCTGCCGTTCGAATACCAGTACAACTCGACGCGCCACTTCATGCGCGAACTGAACCGTCTCGGCGTGACGGGCGTGATCGATGCGGGCGGCGGTTCGCAGAACTATCCCGACGATTACGAAGTGATCCGCAAGCTGCACGAGGCCGGCGAGATGACGATCCGGATCGCGTACAACCTGTTCACGCAGAAGCCGAATGCG
>NZ_CAJPGY010000131.1:0-494 GCF_905339915.1 Burkholderia sp. BCC1985 | reverse complement strand
TGGTTCGCGACGAGCGTGAGGTCGTCGATCGCCTGCGACGACTGGCGCAGCGATTCGGCCGTCTGCTGCGCGGCTTCCGACAGCTGCGACAGCGCCTGCGTGATCTGCTCGGCACCGTTCGCCTGCGTCTGCATCCCTTCGTTGACCATCTGGAAGCGCGGCGCGAGCGTCTGCACCTCGGCGATGATCTGCGACAGCTGCCCGCCGACCTGCTGCACGTCGAGCATGCCGCGGCGCACTTCCTCGGAGAACTTGTCCATCCCCATCACACCCGCCGACACGGCCGACTGGATCTCCTTCACCGTCTGCTCGATGTCGTAGGTCGCCACCGCCGTCTGGTCGGCCAGGCGGCGGATCTCGGTCGCGACGACCGCGAAGCCGCGGCCGTACTCGCCGGCCTTCTCGGCCTCGATCGCCGCGTTCAGCGACAGCAGGTTGGTCTGGTCGGCCACCTTGGTGATGGTCGCGACGACCTGGTTGATGTTCAGCGCCTT
>NZ_CAJPGY010000130.1:0-556 GCF_905339915.1 Burkholderia sp. BCC1985 | reverse complement strand
TGGACTGTGGCTCGACGCGCAGATCGTGCGTCCGCTGATTCAGTTGCGCGACCAGGCGTTGCGCGTCGCGACCGGCGAGAGCCGCACCGGCGTGGCGATGAACCGGGTCGACGAGATCGGCATGACGCTGCGCACGATCAACCAGCTCGGGCTGATGTTCCGCTGGCTCGTCGACGACGTCAGCGAGCAGGTGCACAACGTGCAGCGCGCGAGCAACGAGATCGCGCAAGGCAACAACGACCTGAGCGCGCGCACCGAACAGGCGTCGACCAGCGTGCAGCAGACGGCTGCGTCGATGGCCGAGATGACGGCCACCGTATCGAGCAACGCGGAGACGGCGCTGCAGGCGAACCAGTTGTCGGTTTCGGCGAGCGAGGCGGCCGAGCGCGGCGGGCAGGCGGTGAGCGAAGTCGTCACGACGATGAGCGACATCACGGCGAGTTCGCACAAGATTTCCGACATCATCGGCGTGATCGACGGCATCGCGTTCCAGACCAACATCCTCGCGCTGAACGCGGCGGTCGAGGCGGCGCGCGCGGGCGATCAGGGACGCGGC
>NZ_CAJPGY010000129.1:0-556 GCF_905339915.1 Burkholderia sp. BCC1985 | reverse complement strand
CGGACTGTGGCTCGACGCGCAGATCGTGCGTCCGCTGAAGCGGCTGCACGACCAGGCGCTGAATGTCGCGACCGGCGCAAGCCGTCGCGGCGTGCGGATGAACCGCGTCGACGAGATCGGCATGACGCTGCGCACGATCAACCAGCTCGGGCTGATGTTCCGCTGGCTCGTCGACGACGTCAGCGAGCAGGTGCACAACGTGCAACGCGCGAGCAACGAGATCGCGCAAGGCAACAACGACCTGAGTGCGCGCACCGAACAGGCCGCGTCGAGCGTGCAGGAGACCGCCGCGTCGATGGCCGAGATGACGGCCACCGTCGACAGCAATGCGGAGACCGCACTGCAAGCGAACCGGCTCGCCGTGTCCGCGAGCGAGGCGGCCGAGCGCGGCGGGCAGGCGGTGAGCGAAGTCGTCACGACGATGAACGACATTACCGACAGCTCGCGCAAGATCGCCGACATCATCGGCGTGATCGACGGCATCGCGTTCCAGACCAACATCCTCGCGCTGAATGCGGCGGTCGAGGCGGCGCGCGCGGGTGAACAGGGGCGGGGT
>NZ_CAJPGY010000128.1:0-564 GCF_905339915.1 Burkholderia sp. BCC1985 | reverse complement strand
AACCATGGCAAGCGAACCGATTCGCGATCCCGCGAACGACCACCTGCTCACCCCGCAGAACGCGGCGTTCATCGTCATCGACTACCAGCCGGTCCAGGTGAACTCGATTGCATCGATGGATCGCCAGCTGCTGATCAACAACATCGTCGGCGCATCGAAGGCCGCGGTCGCGTACGGCCTGCCGATCGTCCACTCGACCGTCAACGTGAAGACCGGCCTGAACAAGCCGCCGATCCCGCAGCTGCGCGCCGCGCTCGAAGGCTATCCGACCTACGACCGCACCAGCATCAACTCCTGGGAAGACGTCGAGTTCCGCAAGGCCGTCGAGGCCACCGGCCGCAAGAAACTGATCATGACCGCGCTGTGGACCGAAGCGTGCCTGACCTTCCCCGCACTCGACGCGCTGAAGGCCGGCTACGAAGTCTATGTGGTGGTCGACGCGGTCGGCGGCACGTCGGTCGCCGCGCACGAAGCCGCGCTGCGCCGCATCGAGCAGGCCGGCGGCCAGATGATCAGCGTCGCGCAGCTGTTCTGCGAACTGCAGCGCGACTGGGCGCGCAGCGC
>NZ_CAJPGY010000127.1:0-575 GCF_905339915.1 Burkholderia sp. BCC1985 | reverse complement strand
TCGCGATGGACGTGACCAACGAGGAAGCGGTCAACAGCGGCATCGACAAGGTGGCCGACACGTTCGGCTCGGTCGACATCCTCGTGTCGAACGCGGGCATCCAGATCGTCAACCCGATCGAGAACTACGCGTTCTCCGACTGGAAGAAGATGCAGGCGATCCACGTCGACGGCGCGTTCCTGACGACCAAGGCCGCGCTCAAGCACATGTACAAGGACGATCGCGGCGGCGTCGTGATCTACATGGGTTCGGTGCACTCGCACGAAGCGTCGCCGCTGAAGTCGGCGTACGTGACGGCCAAGCACGGGCTGCTGGGCCTCGCGCGCGTGCTGGCGAAGGAAGGCGCGAAGCACGACGTGCGCTCGCACGTCGTATGTCCGGGTTTCGTGCGCACGCCGCTGGTCGACAAGCAGATTCCGGAGCAGGCGAAGGAGCTCGGCATCAGCGAAGAGGAAGTGGTGAAGAAGGTGATGCTCGGCAACACGGTCGACGGCGTGTTCACGACGGTGCAGGACGTCGCGCAGACGGTGCTGTTCCTGTCGGCGTTCCCGAGCGCCGCGCTCACGGGCCAGTCG
>NZ_CAJPGY010000126.1:0-590 GCF_905339915.1 Burkholderia sp. BCC1985 | reverse complement strand
GTGAAGAAGGCGCAGGCGGCGGGCATCACGGTCGTCGCGGTGGACGTCGCGGCCGCCGGCGCGAACGCGACCGTGCAGACCAACAACGTGAAGGCCGGCGAGCTGGCATGCGACTACCTCGCGAAGAAACTCAACGGCAAGGGTAACGTGATCATCGAGAACGGCCCGCAGGTGTCGGCCGTGATCGATCGCGTGAACGGCTGCAAGACCGTGCTCGCGAAGAACCCGGGCATCAAGCTGCTGTCGAGCGACCAGGACGGCAAGGGCTCGCGCGAGGGCGGGATGAACACGATGCAGGGCTACCTGACGCGCTTTCCGAAGCTCGACGGCGTGTTCACGATCAACGACCCGCAGGCGATCGGCAGCGACCTCGCGGCGAAGCAGCTGAATCGCCCGAACATCGTGATCACGTCGGTCGACGGCGCGCCCGACATCGAGGTCGCGCTGAAGTCGAACACGCTCGTGCAGGCGTCGTCGAGCCAGGATCCGTGGGCGATGGCGCAGCAGGCCGTAAACGTCGGCTACGGGATCATGAACGGCCAGAAGCCGGCCAACCCGATGATCCTGATCGAGCCGACGCTCGTCACGCG
>NZ_CAJPGY010000125.1:0-649 GCF_905339915.1 Burkholderia sp. BCC1985 | reverse complement strand
CGAGTGCCTCGTCGATCGCCGCGCGCATGTTCGCGTGAATCGCCGCCTCAGCCGGTGAACTCGCCGAGACATCCTCGATCATGTCGCCGAGTGTTGCATCGGCGTCGTCACCCACCGGGGTTTCGAGCGAGACAGGTTGCTTGGCGATCTTGAGGATACCGAGCACTTTCTCCTCGGACATCTCCATGCGCTTTGCTAGCACTGCGGGATGCGCTTCCTGCCCTGTCTGTTGCAAGATTTCGCGCGATATCCGGTTCAGCTTGTTGATCGTCTCGATCATGTGGACCGGCACGCGAATGGTCCGCGCCTGATCGGCGAGCGCACGCGTGACCGCCTGCCGGACCCACCAGGTCGCGTAGGTCGAGAACTTCCAGCCGCGCCGGTATTCGAACTTGTCCACGGCCTTCATCAGGCCGATATTGCCCTCCTGGATCAAATCCAGGAACTGCATGCCGCGGTTCACGTATTTCTTGGCGATTGAAATGACAAGACGAAGGTTCGCCTCGATCATCTCGCGCTTGGCCTGCCGCATTTTCAGTTCCGCGGCACTCATCTGGCGGTTGATCTGCTTGAGCTGCTGGAGCGGCAACGAGACCCGGGACTCGATGTCGACGAGTTTCTGCTGCGCCGCCTGAATCGCCGGCTGATG
>NZ_CAJPGY010000124.1:0-652 GCF_905339915.1 Burkholderia sp. BCC1985 | reverse complement strand
TCCGTTTCGACGTCGTCTTCGTCCGAATCATCGTCGGCGGCGAGTGCTTCCGCATCCTCTTCTTGGGACTCCGGCGTCATTTCGCTTTCATCGGCGTCGACACTGATGCCATCGACCAGTTCGTCGATGCGGAGTTCGCCTGCTACGATGCGGTCGACATCGGCAAGAATCGTGGACACGATCGACGGACACGCGGCAATCGCTTGAATCATGTCCTGTAGACCATCTTCGATCCGTTTCGCGACCTCGATTTCACCGGCGCGGGTCAGCAGTTCGCTGGCCCCCATCTCACGCATGTACATCCGAACCGGATCCGTGGTGCGGCCGAATTCGGAATCGACGGTCGATAGCGCAGCTTCCGCCTCCTCGTCCGCCTGATCGTCGGATGCCACGGCCGGCGCAGCGTCGGTGAGCAGGAGCGCTTCGGCGTCCGGCGCTTGTTCGTACACGGCCACGCCCATGTCGCTGAACGTGCTGACGATGGTGTCCATCGCCGCCGTTTGAGCAAAGTTGTCGGGCAGGTGATCGTTGATGTCCGCGTGGGTGAGATAGCCGCGCTCGCGACCGAGCGCGATCAACGCGCGCATCTGGTGCTGGCGCTCCTCATTCTGGCGTGCCAGTGACGCGATGTCCGTCGGCGTCAGGGCCTGGG
>NZ_CAJPGY010000123.1:0-737 GCF_905339915.1 Burkholderia sp. BCC1985 | reverse complement strand
ACCGTGTGCGAGGAAGCGAGCTGCCCGAACATCGGCGAATGCTTCGGCAAGGGCACCGCGACGTTCATGATCATGGGCGACAAGTGCACGCGCCGCTGCCCGTTCTGCGACGTCGGCCACGGCCGTCCCGATCCGCTCGACACCGACGAGCCGAAGAACCTCGCGCGCACGATCGCCGCGCTGAAGCTCAAGTACGTGGTGATCACGAGCGTCGACCGCGACGACCTGCGTGACGGCGGCGCCGCCCACTTCGTCGAGTGCATCCGCGAAGTGCGCGAGCAGTCGCCGGAAACGCGCATCGAGATCCTGACGCCGGACTTCCGCGGCCGTCTCGACCGCGCGATCTCGATCCTGAACGCCGCGCCGCCCGACGTGATGAACCACAACCTCGAAACGGTGCCGCGCCTGTACAAGGAAGCGCGCCCGGGTTCGGACTACGCGCACTCGCTGAAGCTGCTGAAGGACTTCAAGGCGCTGCATCCGGACGTCGCGACGAAGTCGGGCCTGATGGTCGGCCTCGGCGAGACCGAAGAGGAAATCCTGCAGGTGATGCGCGACCTGCGCGCGCACGACGTCGACATGCTGACGATCGGCCAGTACCTGCAACCGTCCGAGCACCACCTGCCGGTGCGTGCGTACGTGCATCCGGATACGTTCAAGATGTACGAGGAAGAGGCGTACAAGATGGGCTTCACGCACGCGGCCGTCGGCGCGATGGTGCGTTCGAGCTATCACGC
>NZ_CAJPGY010000122.1:0-839 GCF_905339915.1 Burkholderia sp. BCC1985 | reverse complement strand
GCGCGGCGTGACATCCACGCCGAGGTCTTCCGGCTTCACCGTTTCCAGCGGCTTCTTCTTCGCCTTCATGATGTTCGGCAGCGTCACGTAGCGCGGCTCGTTCAGGCGCAGGTCGGTCGTGACCACCGCCGGCAGCGACAGCGACAGCGTTTCCGCGCCACCGTCGACTTCACGGGCCACGGTTGCCTTGCCGTCGGCGATCGTCACCTTCGACGCGAACGTCGCTTGCGGCAGGCCTGCCAACGCAGCCAGCATCTGGCCCGTCTGGTTCGAGTCGTCGTCGATCGCCTGCTTGCCGAGGATCACGAGTTGCGGCTGTTCCTTGTCGACCAGCGCCTTCAGGATCTTCGCGACGGCCAGCGGCTCGACGCTGTCGTTCGACTCGACGAGGATCGCGCGATCCGCGCCGATCGCCAGCGCCGTGCGCAGCGTTTCCTGCGCTTGCGTCACGCCGACCGATACCGCGATTACTTCGGTCGCGACACCGGCTTCCTTCAGCCGCACCGCTTCTTCCACCGCGATTTCGTCGAATGGGTTCATCGACATCTTCACGTTCGCGATGTCGACGCCCGTGTTGTCCGACTTCACGCCAACTTTGACATTCGCGTCAACGACTCTCTTTACTGCAACAAAAATCTTCAAGGCATTCTCCTGAATATCAACACCACCACATTCACCAGGGGCATTGGAAAGACAAACCTGTACTACGCGGCCCCCGCCACCTTTTACGATTTGACATGTATGCGTGCCACCCTCCATGCGGCGCCTGTATATGCGTTCGTGAAGAACATCGACGAGCACCGGGTAGCCACTCATGTCATCCAGCCCCACGGGCGCGA
>NZ_CAJPGY010000121.1:0-866 GCF_905339915.1 Burkholderia sp. BCC1985 | reverse complement strand
GTCAATTATGTGAAATTTGACACTGATGCGCCTTGCCGCAACCATCCTTGCGTCTCCCCTAGGTAATTTAGTGACTTGATAAATCGGACGATTGCCTGGACCTTCCAACCGTTCAAAGAATGCTCTAGCACGGACAATTGCCCCGTTGAGTGTTGATACGTTCCAACGAGCACTACCGGCGATGTGCTCATATCAAATCCTGACATGCCGTGGCGAATACTTGATTTTTTATGTGTAAATACAATTTTTTCGAGAGCACCCGATGCTAAATCATGCGCCGACGCTCAGTCCAACTCCGCCTGCTGACCTGTAACGCGTCCAAGGTGCTAGTGCCGGCAAGTGGATTACGAAGCAGCCTACGTTCATGATTTTTTGTGTGGAAATCCAAATTTCTGCCGGCTGAACGATTCCATCAAGCTGTTGCATCGACCGGTTGAATCCGCCCTTGGAAACTGCCGCCCACACCGCGCCCAGCCAACGGGCCCAAATCGGTCGACAGCACGCATTCACTAGCAGGGACAGGGGCGACTGCTACCCCCTTTGTCGCAGCTAGAGCGGGCCACACCGGTAAAGTGTATGGAAATCCAAGGGGCCCGTATTGTGCTGCACAATACTTTCCGGTATCATTCACGCCCCCCACAAGCTGCGCATACGGATTTCGAGCGAGGCGTCCCGGCCTCGACTATCTGTGCGCATCACGATTCCGTTCGCATCCCGGCAGGCAACCCATTCTGGCGTCATGCTCGCGACGATCGTCGGCTCATCTGTCGAGGAGCATGTATTGGCAATTCCTGATCGGAACGATTCCACATCCCCTGAAATCACAGCCACGGCAAAAGCCGGCCGCCGTGTTTCAAAGGGAAAGG
>NZ_CAJPGY010000120.1:0-895 GCF_905339915.1 Burkholderia sp. BCC1985 | reverse complement strand
GTTGAACGACGTCGCGGCCGACGTATTGCCCGCCACGTCGATTTGGCGGACCTGCACGTTGTTCACGCCTTCCAGGGCACCGAAGCTGGTGCTCCAGTGCGCACCGTTATCGACGCTGTACTGCACGGTGGCGCCGGTTTCGATGCCGGTGAGGTTCAACGTGCCGACATTGGTGATGTGGTCGGAGGCGCTGCTGCCGGAATCGGTGGTCAGCGCGACGCCGGGGGCGGCAGCCGAGGTATCGAGCGTAAAGCTGAACGAAGTCGCCGCCGACGTGTTGCCGGCGATGTCGGTTTGCCGGACCTGCACATCGTTCACGCCTTCGGTCGCGCTGAAACTCGTGTTCCACGTATGGCCGCCGTCGATCGAATATTCGACGGTGGCGCCGGTTTCGACACCGGTGAGGTTCAGCGTGCCGACGTTGGTGATGTGATCGGACGCGCTGCTGCCCGAATCGGTGGCGAGCGCAACGCCCGGCGCAGCCGCCGAGGTGTCGAGCGTGAAGCTGAACGAAGTCGGGTCGGACGTGTTGCCGGCGATATCGGTTTGCCGGACCTGTACGTCGCTCACGCCTTCGACGGCGGTGAAACTGGTGCTCCACGAATGGCCGCCGTCGATCGAATATTCGACGGTCGCGCCGGTCTCGACACCGGTCAGGTTCAACGTGCCGACATTGGTGACGTGATCGGATGCGCTGCTGCCGGAGTCGGTGGTGAGCGCGACACCGGGCGCGGCGGCCGACGTGTCGAGCGTGAAGCTGAACGAAGTCGGATCGGACGTGTTGCCAGCGATATCGGTTTGCCGGACCTGCACATCGTTCAGGCCTTCGACGGCATTGAAGCTGGTGCTCCACGTATGACCGCCATCGGTCGAATATTCGACGGTGGCACCGGTC
>NZ_CAJPGY010000119.1:0-957 GCF_905339915.1 Burkholderia sp. BCC1985 | reverse complement strand
CATGCACGCAACCCAGAGAGAATCGATGATCTCCCAATCCATCTTCAAGGCATATGACATTCGCGGTGTGGTCGGCAAGACGCTCGACGCCGACACGGCGCGCGCGATCGGCCGGGCCTTCGGCAGCGAAGTGCGCGCACAGGGCGGCGACGCGGTCGTCGTCGCGCGCGACGGCCGCCTGTCGGGGCCCGAGCTCGTCGGCGCGCTCGCCGATGGCCTGCGTGCGGCAGGCGTCGACGTCGTCGACGTCGGCATGGTGCCCACGCCGGTCGGCTATTTCGCGGCGAGCGTGCCGCTCGCGCTGAAGGGCGGCGAGCGCCGCGTCGATTCGTGCATCGTCGTCACCGGCAGCCACAACCCGCCCGACTACAACGGCTTCAAGATGGTGCTGCGCGGCGCGGCGATCTACGGCGAGCAGATCCAGGCGCTGTACCGCCGCATCGTCGACGAGCGCTATGAAACGGGCAGCGGCGCGTTCGAGCAGTTCGATGTCGCCGATCAGTACATCGCGCGAATCGTGGGCGACATCAAGCTCGCGCGCCCGCTGAAGCTCGTCGTCGACGCCGGCAACGGCGTCGCGGGTCCGCTCGCGACGCGCCTGTTCAAGGCGCTCGGCTGCGAACTCGTCGAGCGCTTCACCGACATCGACGGCACGTTCCCGAACCACCATCCCGATCCCGCGCACCCGGAAAACCTGCAGGACGTGATCCAGGCGCTGAAGGACACCGACGCCGAACTCGGCTTCGCGTTCGACGGCGACGGCGACCGCCTGGGCGTCGTCACGAAGGACGGCCAGATCATCTACCCGGACCGCCAGCTGATGCTGTTCGCGGAGGAAGTGCTGTCGCGCAACCCGGGCGCGCAGATCATCTACGACGTGAAGTGCACGCGCCATCTCGCGCAGTGGGTGAAGGCGAAGGGCGGCGAGCCGCTGATGTGGAAGACGGGCCATTCGCT
>NZ_CAJPGY010000118.1:0-989 GCF_905339915.1 Burkholderia sp. BCC1985 | reverse complement strand
GAGAAGGAAGACTTCGTGAACTGGACGAAGAGCACGAAGTATCACGACGGCACGGATTATTTCCGCAATAACGGCGCGGGCGAAATGCTGGTGTTCTCGGCCGCCGACTTCGAGGACTTCCGCGTCGCGCGCCCGGACCTGCCGGCGCAGATGGAAGACGATCTCGAGGGCGTCGTGCGCGTGCTCGCGCAGAACCGCTGGCCGTGGCGCATGCACGCGACCTACGACGAAACGATCAGCCGCGCACTCGACGTGTTCGAGAAGGTGAACAAGGACATCCCGCTCGAAGGGCTGAACTGGTTCTTCGATCACGCGGAAACCATTACCGAAAAATCGATGGACCGCATCGCCGCGCTGGGTGGTGGTATCGCGGTGCAGCACCGGATGGCGTACCAGGGCGAATACTTCGTCGAGCGCTACGGTGCGCAGGCGGCCGAGGCGACGCCGCCGGTCGCGAAGATGCTCGCGAAGGGCCTCAAGGTGTCGGCCGGCACCGACGCGACACGCGTGGCGTCGTACAACCCGTGGGTGTCGTTGTCCTGGCTCGTGACAGGCAAGACGATCGGCGGCCTGCGCATGTACCCGCAGCGCAACCTGCTCGATCGCGAGACCGCGCTGCGCATGTGGACCGAATACGTGACGTGGTTCTCGAACGAGGTCGGCAAGAAAGGGCGCATCGCGGTCGGGCAACTGGCCGACGTGGTCGTCCCGGATCGCGATTTCTTCGCGTGCGCCGAGGACGACATCGCGGGCACGACCGCACTGCTGACCGTGGTGGGCGGCAAGATCGTGTGGGGCGCGGGCCCGTTCGCGTCGCACGACGCGCCGATTCCGCCCGCGATGCCGGACTGGTCGCCGGTGCGCGAGTACGGCGGCTACGGCGGTTGGGGCGCGACGCAGCGCAGCGGCGCACCGCTGCAACGCGCGGCGGCCGCCGCGATGTGCGGCTGCGCGAATGCATGCAACGTGCACCAGCATGCGCACGCGAG
>NZ_CAJPGY010000117.1:0-1018 GCF_905339915.1 Burkholderia sp. BCC1985 | reverse complement strand
CGCGCTTGGCCATCTCGTGCAGCAGCGTCACCAGGATCCGGCAGCCCGACGCGCCGATCGGGTGACCGATCGCGATCGCCCCGCCGTTCACGTTCACCTTCGACGTGTCCCAGCCCATCTGCTTGTGCACCGCCAGCGCCTGCGCCGCGAATGCCTCGTTGATTTCCATCAGGTCCAGGTCGCCCGGCGTCCAGCCCGCGCGCTCCAGCGCACGGCGCGATGCCGGCACCGGACCCATGCCCATCACGCTCGGATCCACGCCCGCGTTCGCGTATGCCTTGATCCGCGCCAGCGGCGTCAGGCCGAGCGCCGCCGCCTTCTGCGCCGACATCACCAGCACCGCCGCCGCGCCGTCGTTCAGCCCCGACGCGTTCGCCGCCGTCACCGAGCCGTCCTTCGAGAACGCCGGCTTCAGCCCCGCCAGCGATTCCGCCGTCACGCCGTGGCGCACGAACTCGTCGGTCGCGAACTGCAGCGGCTCGCCCTTGCGTTGCGGGATCGACACCGGCACGATCTCGTCGTCGAAGCGCCCGGCCTTCTGCGCGGCTTCCGCCTTGTTCTGCGACAGCGCCGCGAACGCGTCCTGCTCCTCGCGCGTGATCCCGTATTCCTTCGCGACGTTCTCCGCCGTGATGCCCATGTGGTACTGGTTGTACACGTCCCACAGGCCGTCGACGATCATCGTGTCGACCAGCTTCGCGTCACCCATCCGGAACCCGTCGCGCGAGCCCGGCAGCACGTGCGGCGCCGCGCTCATGTTCTCCTGCCCGCCCGCGATCACGATCTCCGCGTCGCCCGCCACGATCGCGTTCGCCGCCAGCATCACGGCCTTCAGGCCCGAGCCGCACACCTTGTTGATCGTCATCCCCGGCACTGCGCTCGGCAGGCCGGCCTTGATCAGCGACTGGCGCGCCGGGTTCTGCCCCGAGCCCGCCGTCAGCACCTGGCCCATGATCACTTCGCTCACCTGCTCGGGCTTCACGCCCGAACGCTCCAGCACCGCGCGAATCACCGTCGC
>NZ_CAJPGY010000116.1:0-1105 GCF_905339915.1 Burkholderia sp. BCC1985 | reverse complement strand
GAAGCGCGTGTCGGACCTGATCGCGGAAATCAGCTCGTCGACGGCCGAGCAGAGCACCGGGGTCGCGCAGGTCGATCAGGCGGTCGTGCATCTGGACAACATCACGCAGCAGAACGCGGCGCTGGTCGAGCAGAGCGCGGCGGCGTCGGAAAGCCTGAAGCAGCAGGCGACGCGGCTCGTGGACGCGGTGAACGTGTTTCGGTGATCGTCGGGGGCGCGTGCCAGCGCGCTCCCGCCACTGCGAGGCAACGCGAAGCAAATCAGGGCAAGGCGGCGAAATCCCCGATTTTCGTTTCGATTTACATGAATTAAACGAGAGAGATTCGCATTCTCGATTCCGGATCGACTCGTGAATCCCGTCGGAACAAGCGCCGGGATAGTCAGATGATTGATGGCGCAAGTATTTGATAAAGCTGGATTTTATTTACATATAAACAAAATGTTCGGCTGAATCAAGATGATGCGAAATTCATGCATATTTACCCGAAGCCGGCATAATGTTTTCGCCGGATTTGCCGAAAGCGCAGGAGTCTGATCGAACGCATGCGGGACGACCGCGATGCGGACGGTCTCGGTTCAATCCACAAGCGGACGCAAAGATCCGCAACCCGGGAACTCCAACACCATGCGCAATAACCAGCCTGTCACGCAACGCGAATTCGATTTTCCCGACGGCGCGACGCTGATGTCGACCACCGACGCGGACAGTTACATCAAGTACGCGAATGCCGCGTTCATTCAGGTCAGCGGATTTTCCCCCGAGGAGATCGAAGGTCAGCCGCACAACGTCGTGCGGCACCCGGACATGCCGAAGGAGGCGTTCGCCGACATGTGGGCGACGCTGAAGAACGGCGAACCGTGGACCGCGCTCGTGAAGAATCGTCGCAAGAACGGCGATCATTACTGGGTCCGTTCGAATACGGTGCCGGTGATGCGCAACGGGCAGCCGACGGGTTACATGTCGGTGCGCACCAAGGCGTCGCGCGACGAGATCGCGGCGGCCGACGCGCTGTACCGCGCGTTCCGCGAAGGCAAGGCCGGCAACCGCCGTTTCCACAAGGGGCTGATCGTCCGTACCGGGCTGATGCGTGTCGCGTCTCTGTTT
>NZ_CAJPGY010000115.1:0-1204 GCF_905339915.1 Burkholderia sp. BCC1985 | reverse complement strand
TGACCTGCTCCCCGCGTTTAGTACGGTGACGGTGTAGAGTCCGTTCCAGAGAGGAACGGCAATGAAAAAGCGATTCACCGAAGAACAGATCATCGGCATCTTGAAGGAAGCCGAGGCTGGCTTGAAGCCGGCGGAGCTGTGCCGCAAGTACGGCATCTCGGAAGCGACCTACTACAACTGGAAAGCGAAGTTCGGCGGGATGACGGTCTCCGAAGCGCAGCGCCTGAAGGAACTGGAGCAGGAGAACAACAAGCTCAAGCGCCTGTTGGCCGAATCAATGCTCGACAACGCCGCGCTGAAGGACCTGCTGGCTCGAAAGTAGCAAGCCCGCAGGCCAAGCGCGAAGCGGTCCGGATATTGATGACCGAACGTGCCATGGGTGTTACCCGAGCCTGCGGGCTGGTAGGGATTTCGCGCTCGCTGTTCCACTACGAATCACGCCGCCGAGTTGACGACGAAGCGCTGACTGGCCGGATGATGGCCATCGCCGCGCAGAAGCGCCGATACGGCTATCGCCGGATTCACGTGCTGTTGCAGCGGGATGGCTGCTTCGCCAACCACAAGCGCATCTGGCGCCTGTACAGCAAGGCGGGGCTGAGCGTGCGCAAGCGGCGACGCAAGCGTATTGCGGCTGTCGAGCGCACGCCGCTGCCGTTGCCAACAGGCCCGAATCAGAGCTGGTCGATGGACTTCGTTTCTGACGGGTTGGCCTATGGTCGGCGGTTTCGATGCCTGAACGTGGTCGACGACTACACGCGCGAGTGCTTGGCCATCGAGGTCGATACTTCGCTGCCGGGCCTACGAGTGCAGCAAGTGCTCGAGCGGCTCAAGGAGATGCGAGGCTTACCCGCATCCATCACGGTCGACAACGGGCCGGAATTCGCTGGTAAGGTGCTGGATGCATGGGCCTACGAAGCCGGCGTCACGCTGTCGTTCATTCGGCCTGGCAAGCCGGTGGAGAATGCCTATATCGAGAGCTTCAACGGGCGGTTCCGCGACGAATGCCTGAACGAGCACTGGTTCGTCTCGATGCGCCACGCCAAGCGGCTGATTGAGGAATGGCGTATCGAGTACAACACCGAGCGGCCTCATAGTTCGCTCGGCTATCTGACGCCTGCGCAGTTCGCCCGGGCGCACGACGCGAAGCAGCAGTTTTTAACCTCGGACTCTAACTGCAGTTCGGACTAAAACCGGGGGCAGGTCA
>NZ_CAJPGY010000114.1:0-1296 GCF_905339915.1 Burkholderia sp. BCC1985 | reverse complement strand
GATCACGCTGCCGGGCATCGGCGCGTATCTCGCGCAGGCGATCGCCGACCAGAACCTCGGCGCGGTGGGCTGGGTGATCGTCGCGATGTCGGTCGTGATCCTCGCGTACGACCAGTTCCTGTTCCGCCCGCTCGTCGCGTGGGCCGACAAGTTCCGGATGGAAAACACCGCGTCGGGCGATGCGCCGCAGTCTTGGCTGCTCGACATGCTGCGCCGCACGCACCTGATCCACCAGCTGCTCGTGCCGGCCGGCTGGCTGCTGTCGCAGGCCGCGCGGATTCCGTTGCGCGTGCCGGCGCTCACGAGCAAGCGCTCGCGCGGCACGTCGGCGCGCGGTTCGTCGCGCGTCGGCGATATCGTGTGGGGCGCGTTCGTGATCCTGCTGACCGTGTACGTCGGGTGGCGCGTCGTCAGCTTCGTCGCGACCGGCGTGACGACGGCCGAGGTCGGCCATGTGCTGGTGCTCGGGCTGATCACGTTGCTGCGCGTGCTGGTGCTGATCGCGATCGCGTCGGTGGTCTGGGTGCCGCTCGGCGTGCTGATCGGGCTGCGCCCCGCGCTGGCCGAGAAGATCCAGCCGCTCGCGCAGTTCCTTGCCGCGTTCCCGGCGAACCTGCTGTTCCCGGTGTTCGTGATCGTGATCGTCCACTTCCATCTGAACGCGGACATCTGGCTGTCGCCGCTGATCGTGCTCGGCACGCAGTGGTACATCCTGTTCAACGTGATCGCCGGCGCGATGTCCTATCCGAACGACTACAAGGAAGCGACGAAGAACTTCCGCATTCGCGGCTGGCAGTGGTGGCGGCAGGCGATGCTGCCCGGCATCTTCCCGTACTACGTGACCGGTGCGATCACCGCATCCGGCGGCGCGTGGAACGCGAGCATCGTGTCGGAGTTCGTGCAGTGGGGCGACACCAGGGTCGTCGCGCATGGCCTCGGCTCGTACATCGCACAGATGACCGCCGCCGGCGATTTTCCGAAGATCATCCTGGGCATCGCCGTGATGTCCCTGTTCGTTACCCTGTTCAACCGTCTGCTGTGGCGTCCGATGTACGCCTATGCGGAATCCCGGCTCCGTCTCGATTGAGAGTAAGCGCGATGCAAAACCAGACCGTAATCAACGCCCCTGTCCAGACGTCCCAGCCGCTTCAGCCGCCGCGCCTCGGCGAGGAAATCCTGCGCGTCGAACATGTGAATCGCGGCTTCAACAAGTCGCAGGGCGAGTTGCTCGTGCTCGACGACGCGAACCTGTCGCTGCGCGAAGGCGAGATCGTCGGGCTGCTCGGCCGCTCCGGT
>NZ_CAJPGY010000113.1:0-1301 GCF_905339915.1 Burkholderia sp. BCC1985 | reverse complement strand
CATCACGCTGCCGGGCATCGGCGCGTATCTCGCGCAGGCGATCTCGGACAAGAACCTCGGCGCGATCGGCTGGGTGATCCTGACGATGACGGTCGTGATCCTCGCGTACGACCAGTTCCTGTTCCGCCCGCTGATCGCATGGGCCGACAAGTTCCGGATGGAGAACACCGCATCGGGCGATGCGCCGCAATCCTGGCTGCTCGACCTCGTGCGCCGCACGCGCCTGATTCACCAGCTGCTCGTGCCGGCCGGCTGGTTCTTCGCGAAGGCGGCGCGGATTCCGCTGCGCCTGCCGCTGTCGGGCGCAATGCGCTTCTCGCTGCCGAAGGTCGAGAAGAAGGCATCGCGCACGGTCGACATCGCATGGGCGGCGCTCTTGCTGCTCGGCACGGCCTATATCGTGTGGCGCGTCGTCAGCTTCGTGTCGACCGGCGTGACGATGGGGGAGGTCGGGCACGTCGTCGCGCTCGGGCTCATCACGCTGCTGCGCGTGGTCGTGCTGATCTCGATCGCGTCGGTGATCTGGGTGCCGATCGGCGTGTGGGTCGGGCTGCGCCCGAAGCTGGCCGAGAAGCTGCAGCCGCTCGCGCAGTTCCTTGCCGCGTTCCCGGCGAACCTGCTGTTCCCGGTGTTCGTGATCGTGATCGCGCGCTTCCACCTGAACCCCGACATCTGGCTGTCGCCGCTGATCGTGCTCGGCACGCAGTGGTATATCCTGTTCAACGTGATCGCCGGCGCCACGTCCTATCCGAACGACTATCGCGAAGCCGCGACGAACTTCCGAATCCGCGGCTGGCAGTGGTGGCGCCAGGCGATCCTGCCCGGCATCTTCCCTTACTACGTGACCGGTGCGATCACCGCCTCGGGCGGCGCGTGGAACGCGAGCATCGTGTCGGAAGCGGTGCAGTGGGGCTCGACCAAGATCGAGGCGCACGGCCTCGGCGCGTATATCGCGCAGACCACCGCCGCCGGCGACTTTCCGAAGATCATCCTGGGCATCGCCGTGATGTCCCTGTTCGTCACCCTGTTCAACCGCCTGCTGTGGCGCCCGCTGTATGCCTTCGCCGAAGCGAAGCTGCGGCTCGACTGAGACCGATTGAGAGCGAAACGCGATGCACAATCCGAATGCTGTAAACGCCCCCGTCCAGACGTCCCAGCCGCCGCGCCTCGGTGAGGAAATCCTGCGCGTCGATCACGTCTGCCGCGGCTTCAACAAGACGCAGGGCGAGTTGCTCGTGCTCGACGACGCGAACCTGTCGCTGCGCGAAGGCGAGATCGTCGGGCTGCTCGGCCGTTCTGGC
>NZ_CAJPGY010000112.1:0-1305 GCF_905339915.1 Burkholderia sp. BCC1985 | reverse complement strand
GGTTCATCGAGGATTACCGGGGAACGCGGCGCGAATCTTAAGGAAGAAGTATTCGTCGTCGCGGTACCCGTAAGCTCGACGCTTGATGACCTTGATGGTGTTGTTGATGCCTTCAACGATGCTGGTATTGAGCGGATGGCGGCAGCGAGTCACGATGCCGTGCCAGTAGCCCTGCAGACGCTCGGCGAACTTTTGCAGGGCCGCGATCCCACTTTGCTGAGCCTGCTCGAACCATTGTTCCCAAGCCTTTTGCGCCCAGGCCGGCTTTCGGTAGAACCAGAGCCGCTTGAGCTCGTCGCGTAACACGTAGACGCATAACAGCGCCTGATTGGCCGCCAGCAATTCCTTCAGGTGCACGGCCTGATCCGGCTTGAGGTTGTGGCGGTTGCGCAGCAACAGCCAGCGGCTGGACTTCAGAACCTTGCGGGCTGGCTTGTCATGTCGGAGTTGATTGGCCTGATCGACCCGCACCCGATCGATCACTTCGCGGCCGTACTTGGCCACCACGTGGTACAGGTCGAAGACGATTTCCGCCTGCGGACACTGTTCCCTGATTTCGAGTTCATAGGCCGTGGTCATGTCGATCGCGACCGCTTCGATACGCTTGGCCGCGCCTTCGGGAAGCTGTTCGAAGAAGGCCCGGGCCGTCTCACGCGAGCGTCCCGGTCCGATCCAGAGTACTTGCCGGCTGATCGGGTCGACCACCACCGTGGCGTAGCGATGACCTTTATGCAGCGCGAACTCGTCCATCGCCAGATAGCGGATCGTTGACCAATCGGGCTCGCTCACGCGCGCCCGCAGGCGCATCTTGTCGATCGATTTGACCGTGTGCCAGCCCAGATCGTAGAAGGCCGCCACCGCCTGTACGCTGGCCGCTTGCAGCAGTTTCTCGCAAGCCTTGGCGAAGCGCTCCGTCACTCGCTGGTAACGGCCCAGCCACGCCAGCTTCTCCAGTCGCGGGCCGCCGCAGCGTTCGCACCAGACCCGGCGACGAGGCACATGCAACACCACCCGGTATTCGAATAGCGGCAAGTCACGCACCCGACGAACCGTCGTCTCGTGGATCTGCTGGCAGCGTGCCCCACACTGCTCGCAGTACATGATCTTGCTGACCGGCTTCAAATACAGCGACAGCGTGCGACCTTCGCCTTCCGGCCATTCCACACGCTCCAGTCGGTAACCCGTCCAGCAGCCCAGTGCCTGAAGTGCCTTGCGATCGAGCAATTACCTCTCCTGACGTCCTTAAAGTCAGGCGTCAGGTTACGCAATCGCTCTCAAACCCTCCACGGTTTCCTGCGATGAACC
>NZ_CAJPGY010000111.1:0-1343 GCF_905339915.1 Burkholderia sp. BCC1985 | reverse complement strand
GGGGGTGTCAGGATTTCCGTGTTCAAGGCGGGTTGAGATTCACACGGATGGTCGAACGAATCGATCCTCGTAAAGGATGGCGAACTGGTTCATAGCCGCCTTCCAGTCATGAGCAGCACGCCCCCAATCGGCAGTGATGTTGCGCAGTGCCAGCCAGATGAGCTTGGTGGCAGCCTCATCGGTCGGGAAGTGTCCTCGAGTCTTGATGATCTTGCGCAGCTGCGAGTTGATGTTCTCGATGGCGTTCGTAGTGTATATAACCTTGCGAACCGCCGGCGGAAACGCGAAGAACGGAATCACACGATCCCAGGCGTTGCGCCATGCTGCACTGACTGTCGGGAATTTCTGGCCCCATGGCCCTGCGGCAAAGGCGTCGAGTTCTGCCTGAGCCGCCTCCGCACTCGGTGCGCAGTAGATTGGGCGAATCACTGCGGCTAATCCTCGACGGTCTTTCCAGCTGGCGTAATCGAGGCTGTTGCGGATCAGGTGAACGATGCAGGTCTGCAGCGTGGTCGCCGGAAACACGGCAGCCAGCGCCTCGGGCATGCCTTTGAGGCCGTCGGTCACGGCGATTAGGATGTCGTGAACGCCACGTGTCTTGAGATCGTTGAACACCTTCATCCAGAACTTGGCGCCTTCGGTGCCTTCGATCCACAAGCCCAGAATATCGCGCGTGCCGTCGGGCAGAACGCCCAGCGCAAGGTAGATCGCCTTGTTGCGCACCACGGCGTCTTCGCGAATCTTGACCCGCAGCGCGTCAAAGAACACCACCGGATACATCGGCTCGAGCGGCCGCGCTTGCCAGGCGGTCACTTCGGCCATGACCTCGTCGGTGACCGAGCTGATGAAATCGGGCGAAACCTCGGTACCGTATTGCTCTTGCAAAAATCCCTGAATCTCACGCACGGTCATGCCCCGGGCGTACATGGCGACGATCTTGTCGTCGAAGCCCGTGAAGCGTCGTTCGTGTTTGGGAATCAGCAGCGGTTCGAAGCTGCCGTCGCGGTCACGAGGCACCTCGATACGGATCGGGCCGTCCTCGGTCAGCACCGTCTTGGCGCCCGTGCCATTGCGCTGATTGGTTACGGCGCTCGGCTTGGCCGCGCCAGGCGGGTAGCCCAGATGATGACTCATCTCACCGCCCAGTGCTCGTTCGATCAGCGCCTTCTTGAGGGCCATCGTTGCGGCGTTGATCGCTTCGGCCGTCATCGGACCGCTGCCGAATTGCTCAAGCAACGCGGCGGGAATCGCCGGCAGGTCTACCGGTTTGGCTTTCGGTTTGCGAGGCATATAGTCTCCTTCGGAGCATCATATGCCTTGAACACGAAATTACTGACAGGCCC
>NZ_CAJPGY010000110.1:0-1369 GCF_905339915.1 Burkholderia sp. BCC1985 | reverse complement strand
AGGGTGCGCCGTTGAACGTCGAGGTGACGGAAGACCGCTTCCTGTTCCTGTCGGAAAAGAGCGCGGTCACGACGCCCAATTGGGCGCTGCCCGCCAACTTTCAGAACCACGGCAACTACGTGATCTCGCTGGGCAACGTCACGCGCTGGCTCGGCCAGCAGGCGGAAGCGCTGGGCGTCGAGATCTTCCCGGGCTTCCCGGCCGCGGAGATTCTCTACAACGACGACGGTTCCGTGAAGGGCGTCGCCACCGGCAACATGGGCGTAGGCAAGGACGGCGAGCCGACCGAGAACTTCCAGCTCGGCATGGAACTGCACGCGAAGTACACGCTGTTCGCCGAAGGCTGCCGCGGCCATCTCGGCCGTCAGCTGATCTCGAAGTTCAAGCTCGACGCGAACGCCGATCCGCAGGCGTACGGGATCGGCATCAAGGAACTGTGGGAGATCGATCCCGCGAAGCACAAGCCGGGGCTGGTGATCCACACGGCCGGCTGGCCGCTGAAGTCGGACACCTACGGCGGCTCGTTCCTGTATCACATGGACAACAACCAGGTCGTGGTCGGCTTCGTGGTCGGCCTCGGCTACACGAACCCGTATCTGTCGCCGTTCGAGGAATTCCAGCGCTACAAGACGCACCCGTCGATCCGCGCGTTCCTCGAAGGCGGCAAGCGTGTGTCGTACGGCGCGCGGGCGATCACGGCCGGCGGCCTGCTGTCGCTGCCGAAGACGGTGTTCCCGGGCGGCGCGTTGATCGGCGACGACGCGGGCTTCCTGAACGCATCGCGGATCAAGGGCAGCCACGCGGCGATCAAGACCGGCATGCTCGCGGCCGACGCCGCGTTCGACGCGCTGCAGGCCGGTCGTCAGAGCGATGAGCTCAACGCTTATCCGGACGCCTTCAGGCAATCGTGGCTGTACACGGAGCTGTACCGCGCGCGCAACTTCAAGCAGTGGATGGCGAAGGGTCTCTACCTCGGCACGCTGATGGTCGGGCTCGAGCAGAAGTTGATGGGCGGCAACGTGCCGTGGACGCTGCACCACAAGCATGCGGACCACGAGATGCTGAAGCCGGCATCGCAATGCACGCCGATCGAGTACCCGAAGCCGGACGGCAAGCTGACGTTCGACCGATTGTCGTCGGTGTTCATCTCGAATACGAACCACGAGGAACACCAGCCGGCGCACCTGACGCTGAAGGACGTGAACGTGCCGGTGAACGTGAACCTGCGCACCTACGCGGGGCCGGAAGCGCGCTTCTGTCCGGCCGGCGTCTACGAGTTCGTCAAGAACGACAGCAACGAAGATCGCTTGCAGATCAACGCGCAGAACTGCGTGCACTGCAAGACCTGCGACATCAAGGACCCGACGCA
>NZ_CAJPGY010000109.1:0-1369 GCF_905339915.1 Burkholderia sp. BCC1985 | reverse complement strand
GCGGCGCACCGCTCGACGTCGAGGTGAGCGAAGACCGCTTCCTGTTCCTGTCCGAGAAGAGCGCGGTGACCACGCCGAACTGGGCGCTGCCGGACAACTTCAAGAATCACGGCAACTACGTGATTTCGCTGGGCAACGTGACGCGCTGGCTCGGCCAGCAGGCCGAAGCGCTCGGTGTGGAGATCTTCCCCGGCTTCCCGGCCGCGGAGATTCTCTACAACGACGACGGCTCGGTGAAGGGCGTCGCCACCGGCAACATGGGCGTGGGCAAGGACGGCGAGCCGACCGAGAACTTCCAGCTCGGCATGGAATTGCACGCGAAGTACACGCTGTTCGCCGAAGGCTGCCGCGGCCACCTCGGCCGTCAGCTGATCTCGACGTTCAAGCTCGACGCGAACGCCGATCCGCAGGCGTACGGGATCGGCATCAAGGAACTGTGGGAAATCGATCCCGCGAAGCACAAGCCGGGCCTCGTGATCCACACGGCCGGCTGGCCGCTGAAGTCCGACACGTACGGCGGCTCGTTCCTGTATCACATGGACAACAACCAGGTCGTGGTCGGGTTCGTGGTGGGCCTGGGCTACACGAACCCGTACCTGTCGCCGTTCGAGGAATTCCAGCGCTACAAGACGCACCCGTCGATCCGCGCGTTCCTCGAAGGCGGCAAGCGCGTGTCGTACGGCGCGCGTGCGATCACGGCCGGCGGCCTGCTGTCGCTGCCGAAGACGGTGTTCCCCGGCGGCGCGCTGATCGGCGACGACGCGGGTTTCCTGAACGCGTCGCGGATCAAGGGCAGCCATGCGGCGATCAAGACCGGGATGTTGGCGGCCGACGCCGCGTTCGACGCGGTGCAGGCCGGCCGTCAGTCGGACGAGCTCAATGCGTACCCGGATGCGTTCAAGCAATCGTGGCTGTACACGGAGTTGTACCGCGCGCGCAACTTCAAGCAGTGGATGGCGAAGGGCCTGTATCTCGGCACGCTGATGGTCGGGCTCGAGCAGAAGGTGATGGGCGGCAACGTACCGTGGACGCTGCATCACCAGCATGCGGACCACGAGATGCTGAAGCCGGCGTCGCAGTGCGAGCCGATCGCGTATCCGAAGCCGGACGGCAAGCTGACGTTCGACCGGCTGTCGTCGGTGTTCATCTCGAACACGAACCACGAGGAGAACCAGCCGGCGCACCTGACGCTGAAGGATGCGAGCGTGCCGGTGAACGTGAACCTGCGCACGTACGCGGGCCCCGAGGGGCGTTTCTGCCCGGCGGCCGTGTACGAGTTCGTGAAGAACGACGACGGCAGCGATCGTCTGGTGATCAACGCGCAGAACTGCGTGCACTGCAAGACCTGCGACATCAAGGACCCGACGCA
>NZ_CAJPGY010000108.1:0-1407 GCF_905339915.1 Burkholderia sp. BCC1985 | reverse complement strand
GCGCTCATCACCGCCGACGAGCAGGCGCGCGGCGGCAAGACGCTGCCGCTCAAGAGCATCGCCGACGAAGCGCTCGCGATGGGCGGCTGCGAAGCGGTCAAGAGCGTGATCGTCTATCGCCGCACCGGCGGCAAGATCGACTGGCATGCCGAACGCGACCTGTGGATGCACGAGATCGCCGACGGCGAGTCCGACACCTGCGCGCCGGAATGGGTCGGCGCCGAGCATCCGCTGTTCATCCTGTATACGTCGGGCTCGACCGGCAAGCCGAAGGGCGTGCAGCACAGCACCGGCGGCTACCTGCTGTGGGCCGCGCAGACGATGAAGTGGACCTTCGACTGGAAGCCCGCCGACGTGTTCTGGTGCACGGCCGACATCGGCTGGGTCACCGGCCACACGTACATCACGTACGGCCCGCTCGCGTGCGGCGGCACGCAGGTCGTGTTCGAGGGCGTGCCGACGTATCCGGACGCCGGCCGCTTCTGGAAGATGATCGGCGATCACAAGGTCACGGTGTTCTACACCGCGCCGACCGCGATCCGTTCGCTGATCAAGGCCGCCGAAGCCGACGACAAGGTCCACCCGAAGAGTTACGACCTGTCGAGCCTGCGCATCATCGGCACGGTCGGCGAGCCGATCAATCCGGAAGCGTGGATGTGGTACCACAAGCACGTCGGCCAGGAGCGCTGCCCGATCGTCGACACGTGGTGGCAGACCGAAACCGGCGGCCACATGATCACGCCGCTGCCGGGCGCGACGCCGACGGTGCCGGGTTCGTGCACGCTGCCGCTGCCGGGCATCATGGCCGCGGTGGTCGACGAGACGGGCCAGGACGTACCGAACGGGCAAGGCGGGATTCTCGTCGTCAAGCGTCCGTGGCCGGCGATGATCCGCACGATCTGGGGCGACCCGGAGCGCTTCAAGAAGAGTTATTACCCGGAAGAACTCGGCGGCACGCTCTATCTCGCCGGCGACGGCACGGTGCGCGACAAGGACACCGGCTACTTCACGATCATGGGCCGCATCGACGACGTGCTGAACGTGTCGGGCCACCGGCTCGGCACGATGGAGATCGAGTCGGCGCTGGTGTCGCACGAGCTGGTCGCGGAAGCGGCGGTGGTCGGCCGCCCGGACGACACGACCGGCGAGGCGGTGGTCGCGTTCGTGGTGCTCAAGCGCTCGCGTCCGGAGGGCGAGGAAGCGGCGGCGCTCGCGAAAGCGCTGCGCGACTGGGTCGGCAAGCAGATCGGGCCGATCGCGAAGCCGAAGGACATCCGCTTCGGCGACAACCTGCCGAAGACGCGCTCGGGCAAGATCATGCGGCGCCTGTTGCGCTCGCTCGCGAAGGGCGAGGCGATCACGCAGGACACGTCCACGCTCGAGAACCCGGCGATCCTCGAGCAGCTC
>NZ_CAJPGY010000107.1:0-1411 GCF_905339915.1 Burkholderia sp. BCC1985 | reverse complement strand
CAGTCGCTCGCGGCGGTGTGCCCGCCGGGCGGCAACGCCGACAACCCGACCATCGCCGTGCTCACGCCCGGCATCCACAATTCCGCGTACTACGAACATTCGTTCCTCGCCGACCAGATGGGCGTGCACCTCGTCGAGGGCAGCGACCTGCAGGTGGTCGACGGCCGCGTCGCGATGCGCACCACCGAAGGCTTCCGGCCGATCGACGTGCTGTACCGCCGGGTCGACGACGCGTTCCTCGATCCGCTGACGTTCCGCCCCGATTCGGTGCTCGGCGTGGCCGGGATCATGGACGTCTACCGCGCCGGCAACATCACGATCGCGAACGCGCCGGGCACCGGCATCGCCGACGACAAGGCGATCTACTCGTACATGCCGGAGATCGTCGAGTTCTACACGGGCCGCAAGGCGCTGCTGGAGAACGTGCCGACCTGGCGCTGCGGCGAGGCCGACAGCCTGAAATACGTGCTCGAGCATCTCGACGAACTGGTCGTGAAGGAAGTGCACGGCTCGGGCGGCTACGGGATGCTGGTCGGGCCGTGCGCATCGAAGGCCGAGATCGAGGCGTTCGCCGCGAAGCTGCGCGCGCGTCCGGCGAACTACATCGCGCAACCCACGCTGGCGTTGTCCACGACGCCGATCCTGACCGAAGCCGGCCTCGCGCCGCGCCACGTCGACCTGCGGCCGTTCGTGCTGGTGTCGGACCGGATCCGCATCACGCCGGGCGGGCTCACGCGCGTCGCGCTGCAGGAAGGCTCGCTGGTCGTCAACTCGAGCCAGGGCGGCGGCACCAAGGACACCTGGGTGCTGGCCGACTGAGCCGGGCACGACCGCGCGCGCCGCAGCCGGCGCGCGAACCGAACGAAGACGGAGTGGACACGAGATGCTTCTGGGACGAACTGCGAGCGGTCTTTACTGGATGTACCGCTATATCGAGCGCGCGGAGAACATCGCGCGCATCGTCGATGCCGGGCTGCGGATGGCGCTCACGCGCACGTCCGACGCGCCGGCCGAATGGTCGTCGGTGCTGGTCAGCTCGGGCGCGGACGACGGCTATCGTCAGAAGTACGACGCGTATGCCGCCGATACCGTGACCGACTATCTGCTGCGCGACCGCGACAATCCGTCGAGCGTATTGTCGTGCATCGAGGCCGCGCGCTCGAACGCGCGGATGGTGCGCACGGCGCTCACGCGCGAGGCGTGGGAGAGCGTGAACGGCGCCTGGCTCGCGCTGCGCCAGGCGCTCGCGCAGCCGGTGCCGGAGAGCGGGCTGCCGGCGGTGCTCGACGAAGTGAAGCGCGAAACCGCGCTGATCCTCGGCAGCTTCTACAGCACGATGCTGCGCAACGAGATCTTCGATTTCGCGCAGATCGGCGCGTTCGTCGAGCGGGCCGACAACACCGCGCGGATC
>NZ_CAJPGY010000105.1:0-1619 GCF_905339915.1 Burkholderia sp. BCC1985 | reverse complement strand
GGTTGACCTCCTGCGATTCGGTGCGGGCGCCCTTGAGGATGCCGGCCCGTGGAGAGAAGTTGAAGAACATCGGCAGTGTCGCGGCACCGATCGCACCGGCGTCGGCGCCGAATGAGCCGCGCACGAGCGTCGGCGTGCCGCGCGCTTCCGGCGCGGTGGCGACGAGCGCCGCGCGCAGGCGGGTCGTCACCGCATCGAGCAGGCCGGCGTCGGTATCGGCGTCGAGCACGACCACCGGCGCATCGACGACGCACAGCACCGCACGCAATGCCGGCGCGAGCGCGTCGACACAGTCGTCGATCCATTCGTCGACCGCCGGCAGGCCACGCGCGATACAGGCCTCGAGATCGGCGCGGTTCTCGACCGTCTCGCCGTGATGGCGCAGGTGGCGCACGAGCGCGTGCAGCGATGCGCGGGCGAGCAGGATGTCCCACGGGCCGCGGGGCGGCGGCGCGGACGCCAGCCGGCTCGGTGGCACGGGAATCACGGCGATGTCGCCGGCATTGCCGGTCACGCCGCGCAGGCAGTCGCCGTCGATCGCGATACCGCCGCCGATCGCGGGACCGATGAACAGGTACACGAAATCGTCGCACTGCCGGCCGTACCCGTAGAACAGTTCGGCGATCGCGGCCGCGTTGCCGTCGTTTTCGCCGAACACGGGCAGCGACAGCGTGCGCCCGAGGTCGCTCGCGAAGTCGACGTCTTCCCACGCGCGGAACGTGTCGGGTGCGAGGCCGAGTTCGCGCATCCACGCGCCGAGGTTGTACGGCTGGGCGACGCCGACGCCCGTCAGGCGCACGCGCTCATGCGTCGGGAGCAGGTCCTGCATCGCATCGATGTCGCGCCGCACGATGTCGAGCACGTCGGCGGGCGGGGGGAGCAGGCAGTCGTGGGAGCGGCGGCCGAGCACGTCGCCCGCGAAATTGACGAGCGCCGTCTCGATGCGCATCCGGTCGAGATGGACGCCGATGCCGAACGCGCCGCGCGGATCGAGGCGGATCAGCGACGCCGGCTGGCCGCGCTGGCCCTCGGTGCGGCCGGCGGATTCGATCAGCTTCGCGTCGGCGAGCGACGCGATGATGCCGCCGACAGCCGCGCTCGTCATGTTCGCGAGACGCGCGAGGTCGGCCTTCGACGCGCTGCCCACGCGGCGCAGCGTCTTCAGCAGCAGGCGCTCGTTGTAACGGCGCACGTTGGCCGAATTGCTGCCCTGACCGAAGTGCGGGCTTCGCATGGCGTCTCCTTCCATGTTGCGTCGAACGTCGACGCATTAAATAAATCATGTTGATTTATTTAACCGCGCGAGCGCTGGCATGTCAGCCTAGGGAAATCCCGGTTTTGTTGCGGGACGAAGGCGGGGCCTGGGTTGCCGGGGCGGGCGGCCGCCGCGCCGTGCAGCGGGGCCGGCGATGTCGAATTCGCGCGATGGATCGCGGCCGGCGCGCACGCTCCACGGATCGCCGGCCGGACTGTCTCGTCGCGCAAGCCGGGGGGCGATTTGTCCTGATGCGCAGGTGCCGAAGGAAGGATGGCGCGTCATGCGCGTCACCGGCGACGGTATTGGGCGCTGCGTGAACCTGGTATCGATTCGGCGCCGGAAATGAAAAAAGGTCGGCTAG
>NZ_CAJPGY010000104.1:0-1645 GCF_905339915.1 Burkholderia sp. BCC1985 | reverse complement strand
GCCTCGATCACGTTCTCGAGCACCGTCATGTGCGACCACAGGTTGAAGTGCTGGAACACCATCGACAGCTTCGTGCGCATCCGCTGCAGCTGCTTCTGGTCGGCCACGCGCAGCGAGCCGTTACGGTCGCGCGCGGTCTGGATCGGCTCGCTGCCGATCGTGATCTGCCCCGAACATGGCTGCTCGAGGAAGTTGATGCAGCGCAGGAACGTGCTCTTGCCGGAGCCGCTCGAGCCGATGATGCTGATCACGTCGCCGGCCTTCGCCTTCATCGATACGCCCTTCAACACCTCGTTGTCGCCGAACTTCTTGTGCAGGTTGTCAACGGTGAGCTTGTACATGCTTGGTCCTTCCTTGCGAATGCATTAGTGGCTGCGCGGCGAGAGGTACGCGAGCCAGCGCGTCTCGAGCTTGCGGAACGCCCAGATGAGCGTGAACACGACGATGGCGTACAGCACGGCGGCGATGCCGTAGGCCTGGAACGACATGTACGTCGCGGAGTTGACGTCGCGCGTGACCTTCAGGATGTCGGGCACGGTCGCGGTGAACGCGAGCGTCGTCGCGTGCAGCATCAGGATCACTTCGTTGCTGTAGCTCGGCAGCGAACGGCGCAGCGCGGACGGCAGGATGATGCGCGTATAGAGCTTGAAGCGCGACATCCCGTAGGCCATCCCGGCCTCGATCTCGCCGGCCGACGTGGCCTTGATCGCACCCGCGAAGATCTCGGTCGCATACGCGCATTCGTTCAGCACGAACGCGAGCAGCGTGCAGTTCATCGCGTTGCGGAAGAACGTGTCGAGCAGCACGTGGTTGTGCACGACCTGCAGGCTGTAGATGCCGGTGTAGCACATCAGCAGCTGCACGTAGAGCGGTGTGCCGCGGAACACGTACGTATAGAGCCACACGGGGCCCGAGATCCAGCGGTTCGACGACGCGCGCGCGATCGCGAGCGGCACGGCCAGCGCGAAGCCGAACGCGATCGACACGACCAGCAGCCACAGCGTGATCGCGAGGCCGCTGAAGCGGTAACCGTCGGTATAGAGATAGCTTTGCCAGTACTGGCTGACGAGTTCGATCACAGTGCAAGCCTCCGGACGCCGACGGAATAACGCTTCTCGAGGTGGTGCAGCACGACGTTCGACACCGTCGTGATCGCGAGGTAGATCGCGCCGGCCGCGAGCGTGAAGAAGAAGAAATCGAGCGTGCTCTTGCCGGCGTCCTGCGACGCCTTCACGACATCGGCGAGGCCGATGATCGACACGAGCGCGGTGGCCTTCACGAGCACCTGCCAGTTGTTGCCGATGCCCGGCAGCGCGAAGCGCATCATCTGCGGGAACAGGATGCGGTGGAACACGCGCCAGCCGCTCATCCCGTATGCGAAGCCCGCTTCGAGCTGGCCGCGCGGCACCGCGAGGAATGCGCCGCGGAACGTCTCGGTGAAGTACGCACCGTAGATGAAGCCGAGCGTCACGACGCCGGCCACGAACGGGTCGATGTCGATCTGGTCCCAGCCGAGCAGGTCGGTCGCGTCGTTCAGCAGGATCTGGATCCCGTAGAACAGCAGCAGCATCAGCACGAGATCGGGTACCGCGCGGATCAGCGTCGTATAGAACGTGCCGACCGACTTGAGCACGCGGTTGGTCGA
>NZ_CAJPGY010000103.1:0-1649 GCF_905339915.1 Burkholderia sp. BCC1985 | reverse complement strand
GTGGGAGCAAAGTTGTAATGTCGCATCTGGGCAAAGTTGAAATGTCGTAGTTCGAGGGTTTCGGCGCATGCTGGCGGCGGTTTGAACTGCTGGAGCGCATCGTGGGCCAACCTGGACTGATCACCATGAGCATGCGGGAGCTGGATCGTCTGAAGGTCGTGGAAGCCGTGATCGAGCAGCGTCTGATGCCTTGGCGAGCCGCGGAGCGGCTCGGGATCAGTCGACGGCAGATTGAACGGCTGGTCACCCGATATCGTGCTGCGGGGCCGGCTGGACTGATTTCGCAGCGCCGTGGCCACGCCAGCAACCATCAATTGCCCGAGGATCTGGCGCACCGTGCCTTGAGCCTGATTCGTGAGCGCTACGCCGATTTCGGGCCGACGCTGGCTTGCGAGAAGCTGTGGGAATGCCACGGGCTGCAGTTGTCGAAGGAAACGGTCAGGAAGCTGATGACGGACGCTGGGCTGTGGATTCCGCGTCGGCAACGACCGCCCAAGGTCTATCAACCGCGAGCGCGCCGGGCTTGCCTGGGTGAACTGATCCAGATCGACGGCAGCGATCATCGGTGGTTCGAGGAACGGGCGCCGTCCTGCACGCTGCTGGTGTACGTCGACGATGCGACGAGCCGGCTGATGCATCTGCACTTTACGGCGACCGAATCGACCTTCAGCTACTTCGAGGCCACGCGAACGTACCTGGAGCGCCATGGCAAGCCGGTGGCGTTCTACAGCGACAAGTACAGCGTGTTCCGCAGCCCGAAGGCCAGCAAGACCGGCAGCAGCGTGACGCAGTTTGGCCGGGCCATGTACGAGCTGAACATCGACACGTTCTGCGCGAACAGCAGCTCGGCCAAGGGGCGCGTCGAACGTGCGCACCTGACGCTGCAGGACCGGCTGGTCAAGGAGTTGAGATTGCGCGGGATCAGCACGGTGGCCGACGCCAATGCGTATGCGCCCTCCTTCATCGCCATGTATAACGCGCGCTTCGCGAAGCCGCCGAAGAGCGACTTCAATGCGCACCGGCCGCTGCGAAACGACGAGAATCTGGACCGGTTGCTGACCTGGCGCGAAACGCGCCGGGTATCGAAGTCACTGACGGTGCTGTATGACCGGGTGCTGTACCTGCTGGACGATACGCTCGAGAACAGGAAGCTGATTCATCGCTATATCGACGTCTGGGAGTACCCGGATGGACGAATCGAAATCCGGGCCGACGGCGAGGTATTGCATTGCCGCCTTTACGACAAGCTGGCGGCGGTCGATCAAGGCGCGATCATCGAACACAAGCGTCTGAGTCACGCGCTGCAGGTGGCTGAAGCGGTTCAGGCGCAGCGTGATAACCGGCGGATCTCGGGTTCGCCCTCGCGCGCCAATCGAGGGCTGCCAGTGCGGGCCAAGACATCGTTACCAGGCGCCAAGAAACAGCGTGCGTTCACGGAAGCCGACATTGAAGCGGCCATCCTGCAGGTCGCTTCGCAAACACATCAAGCAGAATCGAACCAGCGGTCTGCCAAGGCCCGCTGATCGAGCGTAAGCACCCTGCTGCTTCAGGCCCGGCACTTCAACGCTGAATGAAGGAAAACCGATGAAACATGCGACATCTGTATTTAGCTGGCGCTACGACATCTGAATCCGGGTATGACAACTGGT
>NZ_CAJPGY010000102.1:0-1785 GCF_905339915.1 Burkholderia sp. BCC1985 | reverse complement strand
GCCGACGACAAGCCAGTCGACGTGGAAGTCGACAGCGAAGCGACCGAGCTATCGGTCGAGCTGAGGCCCGTCGACAACGAGCTGATCCCCGTCGAAGTCGAAGTGGACAACGAGCCGATCGAGCTGTTAGCCGAGGACAGGCCCGTCGACGTGGAGGTCGACAGCGAAGCGACCGAGCTGTCGGTCGAGCTGAGGCCGGTCGACAACGAGCTGAGGCCGGTCGAGGTCGAAGTCGAGAGCGACGAAATCGAGCTGGTCGCCGACGACAGGCCGGTCGACGTGGAAGTCGACAGCGAGGCGACCGAGCTATCGGTCGAGCTCAGGCCGGTCGACAGCGAGCTGATACCCGTCGAGGTCGAGGTGGACAGCGAGCCGATCGAGCTGGTCGCCGACGACAGGCCGGTCGACGTGGAAGTCGACAGCGAGGCGACCGAGCTATCGGTCGAGCTGAGGCCGGTCGACAGCGAGCTGATACCGGTCGAGGTCGACGTGGACAACGAGCCGATCGAGCTGTTAGCCGACGACAGGCCAGTCGACGTCGACGTCGACAGCGAAGCGACCGAGCTATCGGTCGAGCTCAGGCCGGTGGACAGCGAGCTGATACCCGTCGAGGTCGAGGTGGACAGCGAGCCGATCGAGCTGGTTGCCGACGAGAGGCCAGTCGACGTCGACGTCGACAGCGAAGCGACCGAGCTATCGGTCGAGCTCAGGCCGGTCGACAACGAGCTGATGCCGGTCGAGGTCGAGGTGGACAGCGAACTGATCGAGCTGGTCGCCGACGAGAGGCCAGTCGACGTCGACGTCGACAGCGAAGCGACCGAGCTGTCGGTCGAGCTGAGGCCGGTCGACAACGAGCTGATACCCGTCGAGGTCGACGTGGACAACGAGCCGATCGAGCTGTTAGCCGAGGACAGGCCAGTCGACGTGGAGGTCGACAGCGAAGCGACCGAGCTATCGGTCGAGCTGAGGCCCGTCGACAGCGAGCTGATCCCCGTCGAAGTCGAAGTGGACAGCGAGCCGATCGAGCTGGTTGCCGACGAGAGGCCAGTCGACGTGGAGGTCGACAGCGAGGCGACCGAGCTATCGGTCGAGCTCAGGCCCGTCGACAGCGAGCTGATACCGGTCGAAGTCGAGGTGGACAGCGAGCTGATCGAGCTGGTTGCCGACGACAAGCCGGTCGAGGTCGAGGTAGACAACGAGCTAATCGAGCTGGTTGCCGACGACAGGCCAGTCGACGTCGAGGTCGACAGCGACGCCACCGAGCTGTCGGTCGAGCTGAGGCCGGTCGACAACGAGCCGATACCCGTCGAAGTCGAGGTGGACAACGAGCCGATCGAGCTGGTTGCTGAGGACAAGCCGGTCGACGTCGAAGTCGAGAGTGAAGCGACCGAGCTATCGGTCGAGCTCAGGCCGGTCGAGAGCGAGCCGATGCCGGTCGAGGTCGACGTGGACAGCGAGCTGATCGAGCTGTTTGCCGAAGACAGGCCAGTCGACGTCGAGGTCGACAGCGAAGCGACCGAGCTATCGGTCGAGCTGAGGCCGGTCGACAGCGAGCTGATCCCTGTCGAAGTCGAAGTGGACAACGAGCCGATCGAGCTGTTTGCCGACGACAGGCCAGTCGACGTCGAGGTCGACAGCGAAGCGACCGAGCTATCGGTCGAGCTGAGGCCCGTCGACAACGAGCTGATCCCCGTCGAAGTCGAAGTGGACAGCGAGCTGATCGAGCTGTTTGCCGACGACAGGCCGGTCGACGTCGAAGTCGAGAGCGAAGCCACCGAGCTATCA
>NZ_CAJPGY010000101.1:0-2049 GCF_905339915.1 Burkholderia sp. BCC1985 | reverse complement strand
CGGCGTGCAGAAACCGTACCGGTATTGGGAAGACGATTGGCGGCATGGCAAACAAGGAACGAAGCCGGGGTTCTGGTATCCGCCGTCGCCGCCGGCCAAATTCAATCTGGTGGGCGCGATCAAAGGGAATGAGTCTGTGTTGGGCATGGCAGCGACGCTCGTGACTGCGCCACTCATGTTCGTCGTGACCGGCATCAGTTCGGCGTTGAACATGCTCCGCGTTAACGCTGACCCGCCGAAGGGTTGGACGGTGGTGGCGGATGCGCCGGAACTCGACGAGCCGTTCCCGCCGAAGGCGATGCGATTCGGTAAACCCGTCGAGACGAAGGACGGCGATGCGACAAGCGACTTCAACGAAGGCAACGATCCGCCGGCTGCTTGGCGCGATGCGAACAAGACCGAGGCAGACAAGCGCGGCGACGATCCGTACGACCAGTACAAGGCAAAGAACGAGGCCAGCGTCGCCCGAGGTACAGCCTCAACGGAAGCCGGACAGCGTTACGAGGACCGCGCGCTGATGCGAATGGAAGCGCGCCGAACGCTGAATTCGGAGTGGCTCGATCGCGACGGCCACGTGATCGGCGAGGACGGTAAAAGCGCGATGCCCGAAGGCTACAAGGATTGGCGCGACAAACAGATCGTCGATTGGCTCGATCGCGGTGCGACCAACAGCCCCACGAATCACTCAACGACGATGACCAATCCCGAGCATGCCGAAAAGGCGCTTGCGTATGACGTCGCGGTGGGCTTGTGCTACGTAACGGAGAAGCAACTCAAAGCGTTGCGTATCGAGGCGGACTGGCGGATGGGTGAAGGTATTCCGGATGACAATCCAAACAAGAAGTATTACGAATATTTTTCACGCGGAAAATTCGACGACTTGCCGCTGCATGAATGGGTACATACCGAGGGCAGCGAAGGAAATATTCCCGGCGCGATCGCGGATCAACGTGAAGGAGAACTTTATTTGAAAGTCGGAGGTGTGATTTGAAGGCGCTAATCGCTACATGGCCGCGACGTGTCGCTATTGCCGTTTCGGCATGGCTGATTACCGTCGTGCTCATGGCCATGCTGATGGCTTACGTAGAGCAACCCGATCCGGCACATGTGGAAATAGGAGATTGGATGAAACGCTTCATTGTTGTACCTGGCCTGGCCGCGCTCATGGTGTTTCTGTTGACCACGTCAGTGATGCGTCCGGCACAAGCTGCGCCTGCCAAGGAGGCTGTAGGGAATATGGCGCTGGCAGCCGAGAAGCCGGTGAAGCCCTTCGTCGCGCAGGTGGTCGGTCTGATTTGGTTGAATCCTTTGCAACGCATGGACTATCCGACCGAATGGCAATTGTTGTGGACGCAAGGGCTCGCCGCACCGAACAAGAACGACGACATGGTGCGCACCGACCCGAAGTCATTTTCCACGCTTCAGTCGATTGGGGCGTTGGTTTACGGCAATGAGGGCGAGGAAACGTTCAAGGGCTTCTACCACAAGTACATGTACAAGTTTCCGCTCCTACTTAGCTCACGCTATGCATCCAATCCGAAATATTTCTACACGGTGAGCCCGGCCAATAAAAATGACTGGCGCGAACTGGCGGGCATTCGTGTCGAACTTGCCATTCCGAATCGACTCGAAATCGACGACTCGCAAACCTACTTGAAAGACTCGATCCGAAAGACGTTCTCGATTGGCAATCGGCATTTCCCGACGATGTGGAGCCGCGACACGCCTCCCGACGTGCAAATTACTCAAGGCGGCGCAAACGCCGGCTTCACGTCGCTGAACAACGCGCTGGATTACTTGCAGGCGAACCCCGACAAGACTGTCTGGGCAATGAACTGGGACGCCCCGAACTTCCCGCCCACGGATGCGCAGATCAACGAGAACCTCGTCGTGCTGTTCCTCGCCGGCCCGAACTTCAACACCGAGCGCGAACCGCTCGCATGGATCGGCAAGGCCGCAACTGGCAACACGCACGATTTTTCGCCGAAGGTCGGCACGACACGAACGGTGCAGGCATGGAAAGCCACGATCGACGAAGCTGCACGCAAT
>NZ_CAJPGY010000100.1:0-2049 GCF_905339915.1 Burkholderia sp. BCC1985 | reverse complement strand
TGGCGTTCAGAAACCGTATCGATACTGGGAAGACGATTGGCGGCATGGAAAGCCAGGAACGAAGCCGGGGTTCTGGTATCCGCCGTCGCCGCCGGCCAAATTCAATCTCGTCGGCGCGATCAAGGGAAATGAATCGGTTCTGGGCATGGCGGCGACGCTCGTGACTGCGCCACTCATGTTCGTCGTGACCGGCATCAGTTCGGCATTGAACATGCTCCGCGTGAACGCCGATCCGCCGAAGGGCTGGACAGTGGTGGCGGATGCTCCGGCGCTTGACGAGCCATTCCCGCCGAAGGCCTTGCGATTCGGCAAGTCAGTCGAGACCAAGGACGGCGACGCGATCAGCGACTTCAACGAAGGCAACGATCCGCCGGCTGCTTGGCGCGACGCGAGCAAGACCGAGGCAGACAAGCGCGGCGACGATCCGTACGACCAGTACAAGGCAAAGAACGAGGACAGCGTCGCCCAAGGTACGGCCGCAACGGAAGCTGGACAACGTTACGAGGACCGCGCGCTGATGCGAATGGAAGCGCGCCGGACGTTGAATACCGAATGGCTCGATCGCGACGGCCACGTGATCGGCGAGGACGGCAAGAGCGCGATGCCCGAAGGCTACAAGGAATGGCGCGACCAGCAGATTGTCGATTGGCTCGATCGCGGCGTGACCAACAGCCCGACGAATCACTCAACGACGATGACCAACCCCGAGCATGCCGAAAAGGCGCTTGCGTATGACGTTGCGGTGGGCCTGTGCTACATCACGCCCGAACAACTCTACGACTTGCGCATCGAGGCGGATTGGAGGATGGGAGATGGGATTCCCGATACTAACCCGAACAAAAAGTACGGCAAGTACTTTGACTCCGGAAATCTTGATCGAATGCCGATGCACGAATGGGTACATGCCAATAACAGTGAAGGCAAGATTCCTGATGCGATCACGGACGAACGTGAAGGTGAGTTCTATCTGAAGGTCGGGGGTGTCGTATGAAGACGCTGATTGCTACATGGAAACGACGTGTGGCCATTGCTGTTTCAGTATGGCTAGTCGCCACCGTTCTCATGATCACGATGATGGCGCACATAGAACAGCCCGACCCGGGACATTTGGAAATAGGAGATTGGATGAAACGCTTCATTGTTGTGCCTGGCCTGGCTGCGATCATGGTGTTTCTCTTCACCACGGCTATGACGCGCCCGGCACAAGCCGCCTCGGTTAAAGAGCCTGCCGTGAAGACAGCACCAGTGGCAGAAGAGCAGGTCAAGCCATTCGTTGCGCAAGTCGTCGGCCTAATCTGGTTGAATCCGCTGCAACGCATGGACTATCCGACCGAATGGCAATTGTTGTGGACGCAAGGACTTGCCGCACCGAACAAGGATGATGACATGGTGCGCACGAAGCCCGAAAAGTTCTCGTCCCTCCGATCGATCGGTGCACTCGTCTACGGCAACCGCGGAACGGAGACGTTCAAGGGCTTCTATCACAAGTACGTCAGAAAATTTCTCTTGTTGCCGCGCTCTCGCTATTTTGCGAATGCAAAATATTTCTACACCGTAAAATCCGAAAACACCAAAGATTGGCGCGAGCTTGCCGGAACACATATCGAGTTCGCGTTACCTCCAAGGCTCGATCCGATCGAAGCGAAGACGTACTTGACCAATGAGTTCGTCGAATGCTTCGAAATTGGCCCACCGTCACCCAAGACGCTTTGGAGCCGCGCCACGCCTCCCGATGTGCAAATCACCCAAGGAGGCGCAAACGCCGGCTTCACATCGCTGAACAACGCGTTGGATTACTTGCAGGCGAACCCCGACAAGACCGTATGGGCGATGAACTGGGATGCCCCTAACTTCCCGCCCACGGATGCACAGATCAACGAAAACCTCGTCGTGCTGTTCCTCGCCGGCCCGAACTTCAACACCGAGCGCGAGCCGCTAGCCTGGATCGGCAAGGCCGCAACCGGCAACACGCACGATTTTTCGCCGAAGGTCGGCACGACGCGAACGGTGCAGGCATGGAAAGCCACGATCGACGAAGCAGCACGCAAC
>NZ_CAJPGY010000099.1:0-2550 GCF_905339915.1 Burkholderia sp. BCC1985 | reverse complement strand
CCCCGATGGGCAGTTCAAACTCCTCCACTTGTGGGCGGCTAAATTCCCCCAGGCAGGACGAGCGGATTATGCGTCGGATTCCTCAGTGATGGCAAGCCTGGCCGCGGCTTCCCGGAGGCGATAGCTCTTGCCTTCAAACTCAAGGAGTTTGGAGCGATGCAGCAGACGGTCAAGGATCGTCGAGGCCATGGTGCTGTCGCGAAGGTAGCGTCCCCAGTCCTGGACGACGCGGTTGGACGTGACGAGGATGCTGCGACGTTGCTTGTAGCGTTGATGGACCACGGTCTGCAGCAGTTCGGCCGCGGCATCGGGAATGCGTTTGGCGAGGAACAGATCGTCAAGCACGAGGAGTTCGGGCTCGACGAGGGCCTTGAGCAGCCGGTCCTGATCGGCACGCGTTTCCACGGCATAGCCGGCGAACACGGTGTCGGACTCGACGTAGCGCACCTTCATTCCCTGCAGGGTGGCGTTGTAGGCGATGGCCTTGGCGATGTGGCTTTTGCCGGTGCCGGGTTTGCCGATCAGCAGTGCGTTGTCGCTGTCGGCGACGAACTTCAGGGTGTGTAGCTCGAAGCAAGCCTGACGGGGTACTTTCGGATTGAAGGACCAGTCGAAGTCGGTCAGGGTTTTGCGCTCGTCCAGGCCGGACTGCTGGTAACGTCGTTCGAGAAGCCGGGATTGTCGGCGATCGAGCTCGTCCTGCAGAATCATGGAGAAGGTTTCGAGGAACGGCTGCTGGCTGGCCTGGGCTTGCAGCACCCGGGTTTCCAGTGTCGCGCTGATACCGGACAGGCGCAGTTCGCGCAGGGCGCGGTCGATTTCGGCAAGGCTCATGCTCAAGAGAGATCTCCGTGGGTTGATGGCATGGCGGCGCTATGCTTGGCGCCGAGGGTGAACAGGTCGGCATAGTCGTCGCCGTCCCGGATGAGGTGATGTTCCTGAGTCAAGAGCAGTTCGCCCTGGATGGGCGCGTCCAGTTCAGCCAGCGCCTGCTCCAGCAGACGCTCGGTCAGCGCCTTGACCTGTTTGTAGCTGGGCACGCCTTCTCTCATGGCGATCTCGCAGGCTGCTTCGATCAGGCGCCGGGGGTAACGCCGGACTAGGCCGACGATGCCCCAGAGCTTGCGTTGACCGATTCTCCCTTCGGTGTCGAACAGATGCTGGCACAGGCGCTCGGCCGATGGCCCGATCGACTTGGCCTGCGCGAGGATGCGGCGTGTTTCCCGGGAAGGATTGAACGGTCGCTCGTCCTGCGGCAGCACCACTGTTCCCGGCCTCTCGGCCAGAATGTGGGTGCGCAGCAATGCCTGTGTCTGGAGGTTGCGGATTTCCAGACGACGGGCAAATTTACGCACCAGCACCTGGCTGCCGATGGGAGCCGGTCGGGCGGCGTAGCTGCTGTGGTCCACCCGTACGCACGTGTCGTCGCAGACCGTGTAGACCTTGTCGGTGAAGTATTCGAAGTTGCGCGCCGGCAAGGCGCGCAGATGGGGGCGCTCTTCCTCGAACATCGCCTGAACCTGGCGACGGGTGCTGCCGTGGATTCTTCTGGACGCCCAGTTCGATTCCCATAGATCAAGGAAGGCGTTTTGCTCCTCGATCGATTCGAACCGGCGCCCCTTCAGGGCCGTTCCCTGGGTATGCTGGATCGCGTTCTCGACGGTGCCCTTGCGATTCGGATCTCGGACGCGGGCTGGGTCCGCCACCACGCCGTAGTGAGCGAGCATGGCGGCATACACCGGATTGAGTTCCGGCTCGTACAGGTCCGGTTTGACAACGCCTTCCTTTAGATTGTCGAGGACAACGTATTGCGTGGCGCCACCAAAGTGGCGCCAGGCCTGCTCGTGCAGCTCGGCCCAAACCTGTTTGCCGGACTTCCATACGACGCGGCGGAAGCTGCGCCGCGAGTAGCGAAGCGTCATCACGAACAGCCGCGGCTTGCGGTAGCGATTTGTTCCCGGAACCCTGGTCAGGGCGCCCTCGCCATAGTCAACTTGGGCTTCCTCGCCGGGCAGGAAGTCCAGCCGGTCAAACTGGGCCGGCTCATGCTGGCGCAATGTCCGCACGAACCGCTTGACGCTGTCGTAGCCGGCAGCGAAGCCAAACCGGTCCACCAGATCCTGGTAGACGGCCATGGCGTTGCGCCGCAGTCGCAACTGGGCCTCTATGAACTCTCGGTATGGCTCGCAGGCCGATACCTGGCTGCCCTTTGCCGGTGGGCAGGGTGGGGGAATTTGCAGCTCGGCGCCGGTGGGCACCGTGGGGGAATTTGCCTGCGCCGCGGCGAATTGCTCCTGATACTTACGGATCGTCTTCCGATCAACTCCCGTAATCCGGGCAATCTCCCGCTGACGTTTGCCTGCGGCGACGAGCGTGGCGATGGTTGTTTGCAGATGCGGCTTCAAGACATTCACTCCAACAACCCCTCTTCTTCATTCGAGGGGTGCAAGGTAACGTCCTGCCAGACCGCGCCAGCATCATGCTCCGCGTGTCTCTAGGTGGGGGATTTTGAGGTGCCCACAGGTGGGGGAATTTGCCCGCCCATCGGGG
>NZ_CAJPGY010000098.1:0-2582 GCF_905339915.1 Burkholderia sp. BCC1985 | reverse complement strand
ATTGAACTAACCCGCTGACGCGGGAGGTGGTGGTTGGCTGACGGCATCGGCTCCGGGATCGATTGTGGGGGCCCTCCGTTCGAGTGCGACGATGGCAGTGCAGTTTGCTGCCCACGTCCCTTCTGAGCGGAGTCCACCATGACACCCCTACGTCGACGCATGATCGAGGATATGCGCGTGCGCAACCTCGCGGCCAATACCCAACGCGCTTACCTCCAGCAGGTGAAGGCCTTTGCCCAACACTTCGGGCGCTCTCCCGAGGTACTGGGCCCAGAGGAAGTCCGCGCCTGGCAAGTGCATCTGGTTGAAGTCCAGCGGCGCTCCCGCAGTACGCTGGTGGTGGCCACTGCGGCCTTGCGCTTCCTGTACACGGTCACGCTCAAACGCGACTGGGCGGTCGACGAGATCCCCTTGTCGAAGGTGCCGCTCAAGCTGCCGGTGATCCTCAGTCAGGACGAGGTCACCCGGTTCCTCGAAGCAATCCGCAGCGTCAAGCATCGTACCGTGCTGATGGCAGCCTACGCTGCCGGCCTGCGCATCTCGGAGGCCACGCGCCTAAAGGTCGGCGACATCGACAGCCAGCGCATGGTGCTACGGGTCGAACAGGGCAAGGGGCACGCCGACCGCTACGTGATGCTCTCGCCACGGCTGCTGGAGATCTTGCGCAGTTACTGGTGCATCGGCCGGCCCCAGTACTGGCTGTTTCCTGGCCGCTTTCCTGACCAACCCGTTGGTGCCGACGTAGTGCGACAGGCCTGCCAGCACGCCCGCCGTCGTGCCGGCATCAGCAAGCCCATCACGCCGCATTCGTTGCGCCATGCGTTTGCCACGCACCTGCTCGAATCCGGCACCGACGTGCGCACGATCCAGTTGCTGCTCGGTCATCGCAGCCTCGCCACGACCTCGCGCTATCTGAAGGTCGCAACCAGCACCGTCTGCGCGACGACGAGTCCGTTCGACCGACTGCCTCAACGACCTGCCACGCCCATCTGCCCCGAGCCTCCGCCCACAAACGGCTGAGTGCGATCATGCGTGCCGCGCTGGAACTGGCGGACGTTCTGCGTCGCCACGGCCCAACCTATCGGGACGTGCATGCCGACTCGCTCAGCCGCGCGCAGCGTCGCGTCATGAGTGCGATCGAGCAATGTCGTACCGCAGTGCTGGGTGGCCACGTCGAACAGTGCGACACCTGCGGTCATCAGCGCATCGCCTATAACTCCTGCCGTAACCGGCACTGTCCGAAGTGTCAGTCGCTCGCCCGCGCGCAATGGCTCGGCGACCGCCAGGCCGACCTGCTGCCCGTGCCGTACTTCCACGTTGTCTTCACCATCCCCGAACAGATCGCGTCGATCGCCTTCCAGAACAAGCGGGTGGTCTACGACATCCTGTTCCAGGCTACGGCCGAAACGCTGCATACGATCGCTGCCGACCCGCGCCATCTCGGCGCGACCATCGGATTCATCGCGATCCTACACACGTGGGGGCAGAATCTTGTGCATCATCCCCACCTACACTGCGTGGTCCCGGGCGGAGGGCTGGCTCCCGACGGCACCCGCTGGGTGGCCTGCAAGCCTGGTTTCTTCCTGCCGGTGCGGGTGCTGTCGCGTCTATTCCGCCGCTTGTTCCTTGAACGGTTGCAGCATGCCTTCGATGTGGGCGATCTGCGGTTCTTCTCGTCGCTCGCGCACCTGGCTGAACGATGCGAATTTGCTCGCTATCTTGCCGGTCCGCGGCACGCCGAATGGGTGGTCTATGCGAAGGAGCCGTTCGGTGGCCCGCAGCAGGTCCTCGACTATCTCGGCCGCTACACCCATCGCGTCGCGATCTCCAACAACCGCCTCGTCGGCTTGACCCACGGGCATGTCACGTTCCGCTGGAAGGACTATCGTCACCCGGGCAGACCACGCGTGATGCGCCTTGACGCCCACGAGTTCATCCGGCGTTTCCTGCTGCATGTGCTGCCGCGCGGGCTGCAACGCATCCGTCACTACGGATTGCTCAGCAATCGACTGCGGGAGTCCCAGCTGGTCGTTTGCCGTCAGCTGCTCGATGTCGCGCCCACCAGCGAAGCCCGCAGCGCGCCTGAACCCGACTATCGGGACCGCTACGAGAAACTCACCGGCCGCTCGCTTTACACCTGCCCCGTGTGCACGCGCGGGCGCATGCACTGCATCGATCGCCTGTTCCCCGGCGCGGCGCCGCGACCGCCACCGGCGAATCTCCGATGAATCCCAATCCGCTCGCCAACAACATCGGTTCCAGTACGTCCCGCTGGCGCCGTTGGACACGCTCGACCCGACGTCACCCACCGTCGCCTGCCGCAGCCTGCGGCTCCTGTTCATTCCACGCGGTCTGTGAACATTCTTCCAGCAAACTGCGCCGCGAACCCCTCGTCCCGATGGCTGCGAACCCCGTTGTCGGTCATCTTGCACGCGAGTGCCATGATCCAATGCCCATAGCCGCAACCGTCAGCGGAGCGGCTTAGCTCAAAGAATTTTTAGCGAAGCACAGCCGGCCCGAACGCCGTGCCCACTCGGGCTCAGTGCGCCGCCTGCGCTTCGCTAAAAATCCTCTGCATTATC
>NZ_CAJPGY010000097.1:0-2625 GCF_905339915.1 Burkholderia sp. BCC1985 | reverse complement strand
ACGCCGATGTGCGCCTTTATGCCGAAGTGCCACTCGTTGCCTTTCTTCGCTTGATGCATGTCCGGATCGCGACGCTTCTCGGCGTTCTTGGTCGACGGCGGCGCTTCGATGATCGTCGCATCGACCAGCGTGCTTTCCTTCATCATCAGCCCGCGTTCGCACAGCGAGATGCCAATTTCGTCAAACAGCTTGCGCGTCAGGTCATGTGCGAGAAGCAGGCACACCGGAACTTCATCAGCGTCGCCGCATCCGGCACATTCTCGACGGCCAGATCAATCCCGGCAAACGCCCGCATCGCAATGCTGTCATACAGCGCATCCTCCAGCCCTTCGTCCGACAGGCTGTACCACTGCTGCAGGAAGTAGATTCGAAGCATCCGCTCCGGACCGATCGGCGGGCGGCCGCGAGTTCCTTTCGGGTAGTACGCTCGATTGCCGTCAGCAATCGCGACCACGGCACGAGCTTGTCCATCTCGTCCAGGAAACGCTGACGCCGAGTCACGCGCTTCTTGCCCGCGCTCTCCGCTTCCGCAAAGCTCATTTGCCGTTTCATCGTCGTGGGTTCGTTCCGTGAACTATCTTCTACACCGTCCTCGGCTGCGTCAGCGATGACCACCGAGCCGGATAAATCAGTGTTTCCTTAACTTGCTCCTTGACGACGCGCGAAAGAAAGAAAAAGCGGCCGTACTGGCCGCAATACATGAGCTGGTCAAGCAATACGGCATCACGGAGTTGGGACTGCTGCGGGCGGCCGGGTTTTGTGAAGGACAAGCCCAAGAAGCTGCCCGCCAAATACTACGATCCGTCATCGGGAAAATCGTGGACGGGACACGGCGCCCGCCCGAAATGGCTGGCCGACAAAAACCTGGACGATTACCTGATTCGGCCACCGGCGAAACCTTGGTGGCCGAGAGAAGATTGATCGTGTCTAGCCCGTCAAGCATTCACGTGCGAAGCGCGTGACGTCGAACATTCGGCGAGACGATCGAGGCCACGCTCGGTCAGCGTCTCTGCCAGCGACCAACGTCCCGCCGCCTCTTCACCAACTTACAGAGTCTTTGCATGGCTTTCACGAGTTGGGCGACACGAAAATCGATAGTCGTGCTCACATCCCCATATCGGAAACATTTCAATTAGATTTCAAACGATTCGATCATGCGTCATTGTTCCGCATTTCAGGCCGCCGATGCCCCGTCGTCGGCGGGCCAGCCGAAATACCGGCAGCAACCTACCCCTGCTCCCTTTCAAATTTCCGCAAACGTCTGCGTATTGACCTATCTTTAATGGGATGAAAAAAGCATGGCTCAATGCGTAAAAAATTCGATTGCGATCAGACGCGCCGCATGACAGCATGCGGGGCGTCGGCAATCGGGCACCCATCCGGAACGATTCGATCGATCGCGCCGACCCGCGACCGAATCGTTTTCTCTGCACTTCGCGCCGCCGGATCCAGGCGACCCAAGCCCTACGGGAGATAGACATGGCCACTGCGACGACGCCCCGCGCCGGCACGCCCCCTTTGCCCGCCCTGCTGCGCGGCGGACGCTTCACGCTCGGCAAGCGCATCGTGCTCAGCTTCGGCGCGATCTTCGTGCTGATGCTGGTCATGGCCGCGATTTCATACACCCGATTGACGGCGATCGACGCCGCTGCCGACAGCCTCCAGCGGGATTCGGTGCCGGGCCTGTACCTGTCGACGTCGCTGCGCGCCGCGACCAATCAAAGCTATACGATGGTCGAACGCGCGATCTTCAGCGACGGCGATTCAGACGGCACGAAGCGCGATCTCGATCGGATTCCGGAAGCGCTGCGGCGTTTCGATCAGGCGTCGACGCAATACGAGGCGACGCTGTTCCGCGACGACGACAAGGCGCGCTTCGCCGCGCTCCGGGCCGCATACGACCAGTACCTGCCGCTGTTGAACGACGCAGCGCATGCGGCGGCGAGCGACCGCGCGGCTGCGCGGGCCAACTTCGCGCACGTGACGACGGCGTGGGAGAACGTGGTCCGTGTCGCGGACGCGCTGGTCGACGAAAACCGCGGCCAGGCCGACGATTCGGCACGGCAGATCCGCACGTCGGTCAACACGGCGGAAGCGACGCTCGCGACCGCGCTGAGCGTCGTGTTGCTGGTCGCGCTGGCGACCGGCTATGCGCTGTTCCGCGCGATCACGGGGCCGATGGCGCGGCTCGTCGAGGTGCACGACGCAATGCGCACCGGCAACCTCGCGCAGCGGCTCGACCTGCGCCGCAGCGACGAATTCGGCACGCTGCAGGACGGCTTCAACCGGATGGCCGAACAGCTCGCGAGCCTCGTGTCGCAGGCGCAGCAGTCGTCGCTGCAGGTGACGACGTCGGTCGCCGAAATCGCGGCGACGTCGCGCGAGCAGCAGGCGACCGCCAATGAAACCGCGGCGACGACGACCGAGATCGGTGCGACGTCGCGCGAAATTTTCGCGACGTCACGCGATCTGCTGCGCACGATGAACGAGGTGAACGGCGTGGCCGAGCAGTCGGCGACGCTCGCGGGCGTGAGCCAGAGCGGCCTCACGCGGATGGGCGAGACCATGCGCAGCGTGATGGACGCGGCCGGTTCGGTGAACGCAAAGCTCGCGATCCTCAACGAA
>NZ_CAJPGY010000096.1:0-2786 GCF_905339915.1 Burkholderia sp. BCC1985 | reverse complement strand
TGGGCGGCGGCGGCGCCGAAGGCGAGCGCGCAGGCGACGGCGGTCAGGGCGGCTTTTTGCTTGAACATGTCGTTGTGTCTCCGGAAGGTCCGTTGGCAGATGGGTGCAGGAGGACCTGCCTGCGCCCCGATGATCGAGTGGTGAGGAATACGAATCAGGTGCGCGCCGAGTCGCGCTGGCGATAGCGGTCGAGCGCGACCGCGCCGATGATCACGAGCCCCTTGATGATGTATTGCCAGATGTCGGACACGCCGAGCAGCACGAGGCCGTTGGTCAGCACCGCGATGATCAGCGCGCCGATCAGCGTGCCGACGATCGAGCCGACACCGCCGACGAAGCTCGTGCCGCCGAGGATCACCGCGGCGATCGCATCGAGTTCGTACGACTGGCCGAGCTGCAGGCCGTTGGCCGCATAGAGCCGCGCGGCCGACATCACCGCGCCGAGGCCGGCGAGCAGGCCCGACGCCGCATACACGAACAGCTGGATCGCGCGCACGTTGATGCCCGACAGCCGTGCGGCTTCCGGGTTGCCGCCGACCGAATAGATCCGCATGCCGAGCACCGTGCGGCGCAGGATGAACCACGACAGCGCGATCACCGCGCAGGCGATCACGACGAGCCACGGCACGCCGAGGATCGTGCCGTTGCCGATGAACGCGAACGGCAGTTGCGGGTTGAAGACGGTCGTGTCGTTGCCGATCAGGCGGGCGACGCCGCGCACGGCCGTCATCGCGCCGAGCGTGACGATGAACGGCGGCAGGCGCAGGAACGAGATCAGGCCGCCGTTGATCGCGCCGAACACGAGGCCGACCGCGAGCGCGATCGGCACGCCGAGCCAGCCCCAGCCGGGGATGGTCGACGCGATGAGCGCGGCGACGGCCGACGCGGCGAGCACCGAGCCGACCGACAGGTCGATGCCGCCCGTCAGGATCACGAAGGTCATGCCGGCGGCGAGCACGATGTTGATCGACGCCTGCTGCGTGACGATCGACAGGTTCTGCAGCGTGAAGAAGCCGTCGGTCAGGAAGCCGAAGCCGATGCAGAGGACCAGCAGCACCGGCAGCATGCCGGCGGTGCGCAGCAGCGACTGCATGCGCGCGCGATGATCGGCGCCGCGCATCAGCGGTGTACGGTTGGCGACCGGATGGGCCGTGGCGGACGCGAGGTTCCGCTGCTTGGTCGGGTTGATCATGTCGGTACCTTGAAGGAAGAAGGAAATGAAGGGGCCGTGGTCAGTGCGCGTCGGCGAGCTCGGCTTGCGAGCCGGTGGCGAGCGCGATGATCGCTTCCTGCGTGATGGGCGTGTGCGTGTGGCCGCCGAGTTCGCCGGCGATCTCGCCTTCGCGCATCACGAGCACGCGGTCGGCGACGCCGATGATCTCCGGCAGCTCGCTCGAGATCACGATCACGCCGACACCCGCGCGGGCCAGTTCGTTGATGATCCGGTAGATCTCGGATTTCGCGCCGATGTCGACGCCGCGCGTCGGCTCGTCGAGGATCAGCACGCGCGGCTTCGTCTCGAGCAGGCGCGACAGCAGCACTTTCTGCTGGTTGCCGCCCGACAGCGCGCCGACGTTGACGTTCGCGTTCGGCACGCGGATCGACAGCGACGCGATCGCGTCGCGCGCGCGCGTGGCGCCGCGCGCGAGATCGAGCGCGCCGAGCCGCGCATCGCGGTTGCACACCGAGATGTTGATGTTGTCGCGCACGCTCATGTCGAGGAACAGGCCCTGGCGCTTGCGGTCTTCCGTCAGGTAGACGAGGCCCGCGTCGATCGCGTCGCGCGGCGAATGCGCGCCGAACGTGCGCTCGCCCAGCTTCACGTCGCCGCGCGTGCGCGGCTCCGCGCCGAAGATCAGCCGCGCGAGCTCGGTGCGGCCCGCGCCGACGAGCCCGGCGATGCCGAGCACCTCGCCCGCATGCAGGTCGAGGCTGCAGCCGCGCACGCGCTCGCCGTCGGCGATGTCGCGCACCGACAGCAGCAGGTGGCCGGGATCGTACGGCGCGTGTTCCTTCTTGTAGAAGCCGGAGATGTCACGGCCGACCATCATCGCGACGAGCCGCTCGGCCGACAGCGATGCGCGCTCGAGCGTGCCGACGTACGAGCCGTCGCGCAGCACCGACACGCGGTCGGACAGTTCGTAGATTTCGGCCATCCGGTGGCTGATGTAGATGATCGCGAGACCTTCCTCGCGCAGCTGGCGGATCAGGCCGAACAGGTGTTCGGTTTCGCGCGACGACAGCGGCGTCGTCGGTTCGTCCATCACGAGGATGCGTGCGCGGGTATGCACGGCGCGCGCGATCTCGACGAGCTGCTGCTCGGCGATCGACAGCGTGCCGACCAGCGTGTCGGGGCCGAACGGCGCACCGAGGCGCGCGAGCACGTCCTGGCAGCCGCGCGCCATCGCCGCGCGGTCGATGGTGCCCCAGCGACGGTTGCCGCGGCGCAGTTCGCGGCCGACGTAGATGTTTTCCGCGACGGTGAGGTTCGGCGCGAGGCACAGCTCCTGGTAGATCACGGCGACGCCGGCATCGCGCGCGGCGAGCGGGCCGTCGACGTCGATGCGCGCGCCGTCGATCAGGATCTCGCCGCCGGCGTCGGCGCGGTACGCACCCGACAGGATCTTCATCAGCGTCGACTTGCCCGCGCCGTTCTCGCCCATCAGCGAATGGATCTCGCCCGGATAGACGGTCAGGCTGACGTTGTCGAGCGCGCGCACGGCCGGGAAGGTCTTGCTGATGCCGCGCATCTCGAGCAGCGGCCGGGGGGACTCAGAACGCGACAT
>NZ_CAJPGY010000095.1:0-3062 GCF_905339915.1 Burkholderia sp. BCC1985 | reverse complement strand
TGGCGACGTCGCGCTCGGCAGCGGCTCCGTCACCGCAGCGCCCAACGCGACGCCGACGGGTACCGTCGGCGGCGTGACCAGCACGTTCGCGGGCGGCAATCCGAGCAGCGTGGTGAGCGTCGGCAACGCGAGCACGGGCACCACACGCCAGATCACCAATGTCGCGGCAGGTCAAATCACGCCGACCAGCACGGACGCGATCAACGGCTCCCAACTCTTCGCGACCAATTCCATCGTGGATTCGCTGTCGACGACGGTGTCGTCGTCCAGCAGCGCGATCTCGTCGCTGTCGACCGGCATCACTTCGTTGTCGACGGGTCTGAGCTCGACCAACAGCTCGGTCGCTTCGCTGTCGACCTCGACTTCGACGGGCATCAGCTCGCTGTCGACGGGCCTCAGCTCGACTGATAGCACGGTGGCCTCGCTGTCGACTTCGACGTCGACGACGGCCAACTCGCTGTCCACGGGCCTGAGCTCGACCAATAGCTCGGTCGCTTCGCTGTCGACTTCCACGTCGACGGGCCTGTCGTCGGCAAACAGCTCGATCGGCTCGCTGTCCACCTCGACCTCGACGGGTATCAACTCGTTGTCAACGGGCCTCAGCTCGACTGATAGCACGGTGGCCTCGCTGTCGACGTCGACGTCGACGACGGCCAACTCGCTGTCGACGGGCCTGAGCTCGACCAACAGCTCGGTCGCTTCGCTGTCGACTTCCACGTCGACGGGCCTGTCGTCAGCAAACAGCTCGATCGGCTCGCTGTCCACCTCGACCTCGACCGGCATCAGCTCGTTGTCGACGGGCCTGAGCTCGACTGATAGCTCGGTGGCCTCGCTGTCGACGTCGACGTCGACGACGGCCAACTCGCTGTCGACGGGCCTGAGCTCGACCAATAGCTCGGTCGCTTCGCTGTCGACTTCCACGTCGACGGGCCTGTCGTCGGCAAACAGCTCGATCGGCTCGCTGTCCACCTCGACCTCGACCGGCATCAGCTCGTTGTCGACCGGCCTGAGCTCGACTGATAGCTCGGTGGCCTCGCTGTCGACGTCGACGTCGACGACGGCCAACTCGCTGTCCACGGGCCTGAGCTCGACCAATAGCACGGTGACGTCGCTGTCGACTTCGACCTCGACGACGGCCAGCTCGCTGTCGACGGGGCTGAGCACGACGAACAGCAACGTGACATCGCTGTCGACAGTCGTCTCGACGACGCGCACTCATTACTACAGCGTCAATGACAACGGCGTCCAGCAGGGCAACTACAACAACGACGGCGCGACGGGAATCAACGCGCTGGCAGCGGGAGTCAATGCGACTGCAAGTGGCAATGCTGCCACCGCGGTGGGCAATGCTGCGAACGCAGCGGGGATTCAGAGTGTTGCAATCGGCAATAACTCGACTGCGGCCGCAGCCTCGACTATCGCAATTGGCGACAGCAACACGGTATCGGCAGCGGCCGGTGCCGGCTCGATTGCCGGCGGCCACAATTCGTCGGTCGTGTCCGGTACGGGTGCGATTGCGTTGGGCGAGAGTCAAACGGCTAATGGTAACGGTGCTGTAGCGATTGGTGATCCGAACACCGCGACCGGCAATGGTGCGGTTGCGCTGGGCGCGAACAACACGGCGACGGGCAATGGCGCGTTGGCGATTGGCAATACGAACGCCGCGCAAGGCCCCGGGTCGGTTGCGCTGGGTCAGAACTCGGTGGCTGGTACGGCCGGGGCGACGACGGGAAGCGTGGCAATTGGTAACGGCGCGACAGCGACGACCAGCCCGGGTGACGTGGCACTGGGTAGTGGCTCGGTGACGGCCGCACCGAATCCGACCGCGACAGGAACCGTGGGCGGTGTGACATACAGCTACGCCGGCACTAATCCGAGCAGCGTGGTGAGCGTTGGCGCGGCGGGCGCGGAGCGTCAAATCACGAACGTAGCAGCCGGCCAGGTGAGCGCAACGAGCACTGATGCGATCAATGGATCTCAGTTGTTCGCGACCAATCTTGCCGTCGATAGCCTGTCAACGACGTTGTCCGGTACAACGAGCAGCATTACTTCGCTGTCGACGGGCCTGAGCTCGACGAACAGCAGCGTGGCGTCGCTGTCGACCTCGACGTCGACCGGCTTGTCGTCGGCGACCAGCTCGATCAGTTCGCTGTCCACCTCGACTTCGACGGGCATCAGCTCGCTGTCGACGGGCCTCAGCTCGACCGATAGCTCGGTCGCTTCGCTGTCGACTTCCACGTCGACTGGCCTGTCCTCGGCTAACAGCTCGATTTCGTCGCTCTCGACTTCGACGTCAACCGGCTTGTCCTCGGCGACCAGCTCGATCAGTTCGCTGTCCACGTCGACTTCGACGGGCATCAGCTCGTTGTCGACCGGTCTCAGCTCGACCGATAGCTCGGTCGCCTCGCTGTCGACTTCGACGTCGACGGGCCTTTCGTCGGCAACCAGCTCGATTAGCTCGCTGTCGACGGGCCTGAGCTCGACCGATAGCTCGGTCGCTTCGCTGTCGACTTCCACGTCGACCGGCTTGTCCTCGGCGACCAGCTCGATTTCGTCGCTCTCGACGTCGACCTCGACGGGCATCAGCTCGCTGTCGACCGGCCTGAGCTCGACCGACAGCTCGGTCGCTTCGCTGTCGACCTCCACGTCGACTGGCCTGTCGTCGGCAACCAGCTCGATTTCGTCGCTGTCCACTTCGACCTCGACCGGCTTGTCCTCGGCGACCAGCTCGATTTCGTCGCTCTCGACGTCGACCTCGACGGGCATCAGCTCGTTGTCGACCGGCCTCAGCTCGACCGACAGCTCGGTCGCCTCGCTGTCGACGTCGACCTCGACGGGCATCAGCTCGCTGTCGACCGGCCTGAGCTCGACCGATAGCTCGGTCGCGTCGCTGTCGACTTCCACGTCGACCGGCTTGTCCTCGGCGACCAGCTCGATTTCGTCGCTCTCGACGTCGACTTCGACGGGTATCAGCTCGTTGTCGACCGGCCTGAGCTCGACCGATAGCTCGGTCGCTTCGCTGTCGACCTCCACGTCGACGGGCCTGTCCTCGGCTAACAGCT
>NZ_CAJPGY010000094.1:0-3180 GCF_905339915.1 Burkholderia sp. BCC1985 | reverse complement strand
GAGACAGACTCGTTATAGGGTCAAGCGAACAAGTGCATGTGGTGGATGCCTTGGCGATCACAGGCGATGAAGGACGCGGTAGCCTGCGAAAAGCTACGGGGAGCTGGCAAACAAGCTTTGATCCGTAGATGTCCGAATGGGGAAACCCACTCCTTTTGGAGTATCCATGGCTGAATACATAGGCCATGCGAAGCGAACGCGGTGAACTGAAACATCTAAGTAACCGCAGGAAAAGAAATCAACCGAGATTCCCAAAGTAGTGGCGAGCGAAATGGGATGAGCCTTGCACTCTTTATTTGTATTGTTAGCCGAACGCTCTGGAAAGTGCGGCCATAGCAGGTGATAGCCCTGTAGGCGAAAACAGTATGAAAGAACTAGGTGTGCGACAAGTAGGGCGGGACACGTGAAATCCTGTCTGAAGATGGGGGGACCATCCTCCAAGGCTAAATACTCGTGATCGACCGATAGTGAACCAGTACCGTGAGGGAAAGGCGAAAAGAACCCCGGGAGGGGAGTGAAATAGATCCTGAAACCGCATGCATACAAACAGTCGGAGCCTCGTAAGGGGTGACGGCGTACCTTTTGTATAATGGGTCAGCGACTTACGTTCAGTAGCAAGCTTAACCGTATAGGGCAGGCGTAGCGAAAGCGAGTCCGAATAGGGCGTTCAGTTGCTGGGCGTAGACCCGAAACCAAGTGATCTATCCATGGCCAGGATGAAGGTGCGGTAACACGTACTGGAGGTCCGAACCCACTAACGTTGAAAAGTTAGGGGATGAGCTGTGGATAGGGGTGAAAGGCTAAACAAACTTGGAAATAGCTGGTTCTCTCCGAAAACTATTTAGGTAGTGCCTCGTGTCTCACCTTCGGGGGTAGAGCACTGTCATGGTTGGGGGGTCTATTGCAGATTACCCCGCCATAGCAAACTCCGAATACCGAAGAGTGCAATCACGGGAGACAGACATCGGGTGCTAACGTCCGGTGTCAAGAGGGAAACAACCCAGACCGCCAGCTAAGGTCCCCAAATATAGCTAAGTGGGAAACGAAGTGGGAAGGCTAAAACAGTCAGGAGGTTGGCTTAGAAGCAGCCACCCTTTAAAGAAAGCGTAATAGCTCACTGATCGAGTCGTCCTGCGCGGAAGATGTAACGGGGCTAAGCTATATACCGAAGCTGCGGATGCGTGCTTTGCACGCATGGTAGGAGAGCGTTCCGTAAGCCTGCGAAGGTGCGTTGAAAAGCGTGCTGGAGGTATCGGAAGTGCGAATGCTGACATGAGTAGCGATAAAGGGGGTGAAAGGCCCCCTCGCCGTAAGCCCAAGGTTTCCTACGCAACGTTCATCGGCGTAGGGTGAGTCGGCCCCTAAGGCGAGGCAGAAATGCGTAGCTGATGGGAAGCAGGTCAATATTCCTGCACCATTGTTAGATGCGATGGGGGGACGGATCGCGGAAGGTTGTCCGGGTGTTGGAAGTCCCGGTCGCTGCATTGGAGAAGGCGCTTAGGCAAATCCGGGCGCAGGATTCAAGGGTGTGGCGCGAGCTCCCTAGGGAGCGAAGCAATTGGAAGTGGTTCCAAGAAAAGCCTCTAAGCTTCAGTCTAACGATGACCGTACCGCAAACCGACACAGGTGGGCGAGATGAGTATTCTAAGGCGCTTGAGAGAACTCGGGAGAAGGAACTCGGCAAATTGGTACCGTAACTTCGGGATAAGGTACGCCCTTGTAGCTTGATGCGCCTGCGCGCAGAGGGTGAAGGGGTTGCAATAAACTGGTGGCTGCGACTGTTTAATAAAAACACAGCACTCTGCAAACACGAAAGTGGACGTATAGGGTGTGACGCCTGCCCGGTGCCGGAAGATTAAATGATGGGGTGCAAGCTCTTGATTGAAGTCCCGGTAAACGGCGGCCGTAACTATAACGGTCCTAAGGTAGCGAAATTCCTTGTCGGGTAAGTTCCGACCTGCACGAATGGCGTAACGATGGCCACACTGTCTCCTCCCGAGACTCAGCGAAGTTGAAGTGTTTGTGATGATGCAATCTACCCGCGGCTAGACGGAAAGACCCCATGAACCTTTACTGTAGCTTTGCATTGGACTTTGAACCGATCTGTGTAGGATAGGTGGGAGGCTATGAAACCGGAACGCTAGTTTCGGTGGAGCCGTCCTTGAAATACCACCCTGGTTTGTTTGAGGTTCTAACCTTGGCCCGTGATCCGGGTCGGGGACAGTGCATGGTAGGCAGTTTGACTGGGGCGGTCTCCTCCCAAAGCGTAACGGAGGAGTACGAAGGTACGCTAGGTACGGTCGGAAATCGTGCTGATAGTGCAATGGCATAAGCGTGCTTAACTGCGAGACCGACAAGTCGAGCAGGTGCGAAAGCAGGTCATAGTGATCCGGTGGTTCTGTATGGAAGGGCCATCGCTCAACGGATAAAAGGTACTCTGGGGATAACAGGCTGATACCGCCCAAGAGTTCATATCGACGGCGGTGTTTGGCACCTCGATGTCGGCTCATCTCATCCTGGGGCTGTAGCCGGTCCCAAGGGTATGGCTGTTCGCCATTTAAAGAGGTACGTGAGCTGGGTTTAAAACGTCGTGAGACAGTTTGGTCCCTATCTGCCGTGGGCGTTGGATATTTGAAGGGGGCTGCTCCTAGTACGAGAGGACCGGAGTGGACGAACCTCTGGTGTACCGGTTGTCACGCCAGTGGCATCGCCGGGTAGCTATGTTCGGAAGAGATAACCGCTGAAAGCATCTAAGCGGGAAACTCGCCTTAAGATGAGATATCCCTGGGGACTAGATCCCCTTGAAGGGTCGTTCGAGACCAGGACGTTGATAGGTCAGGTGTGTAAGCGCAGTAATGCGTTCAGCTAACTGATACTAATTGCCCGTAAGGCTTGATCCTATAACAAGTCTGCCTTGTAGATCGGCGCCGTGCGCAAGCACTGGCTGCAGGATCCGAAGCGACAAGTTGGATTCTCGTGTGTGATACACACAACTCAAAAATTACTGCTTCTTCCAAGATTGGTCGCGTTGCGAAGCAACGTGACAACCCTCTTTGCCTGATGACCATAGCGAGTCGGTCCCACCCCTTCCCATCCCGAACAGGACCGTGAAACGACTCTACGCCGATGATAGTGCGGATTCCCGTGTGAAAGTAGGTAATCGTCAGGCTCCCTAAGCCA
>NZ_CAJPGY010000093.1:0-3523 GCF_905339915.1 Burkholderia sp. BCC1985 | reverse complement strand
GCCTGCAGCGCGAGGCGCGCGTTCTGCTCGACCAGCAGCACCGTGATGCCCTCCTTCGAGATCTCGCGCACCACTTCGAAGATCTTCTCGACCATGATCGGCGACAGGCCCATCGACGGCTCGTCGAGCAGCAGCAGCTTCGGCTTCGACAGGATCGCGCGCGACATCGCCAGCATCTGCTGCTCGCCGCCCGACAGCGTACCCGCGAGCTGCGTCGCACGCTCCTTCAGACGCGGGAAGAAGCCGAACATCCGGTCGACGTCCTGCTTGATCTGTTCCTTGTCGTTGCGCAGGTACGCGCCCATCTGCATGTTCTCGATGATCGACATCCGCGCGAAGATCCCGCGACCTTCCGGCACCATCGCGAGGCCGCGCTTGAGCAGCTCGTGCGACGGCACGCCCTTGATCGACTTGCCGTCGTACTCGATGTCGCCCGCCGAATACGGCTTGAGACCCGTGATCGCCTTCATCGTCGTGGTCTTGCCCGCGCCGTTCGCGCCGATCAGCGTCACCAGCTCGCCCTGGCGGACTTCCATGTCAACGCCCTTGACGGCCTGGATGCCGCCGTAGTTGACCTGCAAGCCCTTGATTTTCAACATTGCCGCTGCCATCAGTGCACCCCTGCGCCGAGATATGCCTCAATCACCTTCGGATTCTTCTGCACGTCCTGCGGCAGACCCTCGGCGATCACCTTGCCGTAATCGAGCACCGTCATCCGGTTGCACAATCCCATCACGAGCTTCACGTCGTGCTCGATCAACAGGATCGTACGGCCGTCGGAGCGGATCTTGTCGAGCAGGCGCGTGAGTTCGACCTTCTCGGTCGCGTTCATCCCGGCCGCCGGCTCGTCGAGCGCGAGCAGCTTCGGGTCGGTCGCCAATGCGCGTGCAATCTCGAGACGGCGCTGGTGGCCGTACGACAGGTTGCGCGACGTGTAGTCGGCGTACTGCAGCACGCCGACGTACTCGAGCAGCTCGATCGCGCGTTCCTTGATCTCGCGCTCTTCCTGGCGCTCGGCCGGCGTCTGGAACACCGCGCCCAGCAGCCCGTGCTTGGTCCGCACGTGGCGGCCCACCATCACGTTCTCCAGCGCCGTCATCCCGCCGAACAGGCGGATGTTCTGGAACGTGCGCGCGATGCCCGTCTTCGCGACCTGGTGCACCGCGGTCGGCTTGTATTCCGTGCCGTCGAGCTTGAACTCGCCGGAGTCCGGCGTGTAGAGGCCCGTGATCACGTTGAAGAACGTGGTCTTGCCGGCGCCGTTCGGGCCGATCAGGCCGTAGATCTCGCCTTCCTTGATCTGCAGGCCGACGTCGGACAGTGCCTGCAGCCCGCCGAAGCGTTTGTTCACGCCCGAGACGGACAGTCGGATTTGCTTGTCGCTCATGTGTGTATCCCCTTGTCCGTTGGTTAAGCGCGCACCGGCTTCTTGCTGTTGCGCTTCGCCAGTTTCGCGATCTTGTCCTCATGCTTCGGCGCCGGCCACAGGCCTTCCGAGCGATACAGCATGATGATCACCATCGCGAGGCCGTACAGCGCCTGACGGATCACTTCGGTGTCGACGATGTCGTGACCGAAGATCGCGTGCTGCAGCGGGCTCATCGTCGAACGCAGGAATTCCGGGAAGATCGCGAGCAGCACCGCGCCCAGGATCACGCCCGGGATGTGGCCCATGCCGCCGAGCACCACGCACGCCAGCACGACGATCGATTCCCAGAACGTGAACGACTCAGGCGACACGAAGCCCTGGAACGCACCGAACATCGCGCCCGACAGGCCGCCGAACGACGCGCCCATCGCGAACGCGAGCAGCTTCACGTTACGGGTGTTGATGCCCATCGCTTTCGCGGCGATTTCGTCTTCGCGGATCGCGGCCCATGCGCGGCCGATACGCGAGTGCTGCAGGCGCGTACAGACCCAGATCACCAGCAGCGCGCAGAGCACGAACAGGTAGTAGTACATGTAGACCGACGGCAGCTGGAAGCCGAAGATCGAGTGCGTCTGCGACAGGTTGAAGCCGCCGACGTGCACCGGATCGATGCCCGTGATCCCCTTCGGGCCGTTGGTGATGTTCACCGGACGGTCGAGGTTGTTCATGAAGATCCGGACGATTTCACCGAAGCCGAGCGTCACGATCGCCAGGTAGTCGCCGCGCAGGCGCAGCGTCGGCGCGCCGAGCAGGATGCCGAAGGTCGCCGCCAGCGCCATCGCGATCGGCACGATGATCAGGAACGGGATGTGCAGGCCGTTCGGCGCGAGCGCCGCGATCCACTCGAACTGCGAGGTCAGGTGCGGCGAGCTCAGCAGTGCCGCCGTGTACGCGCCCACCGCGTAGAACGCGATGTAGCCGAGGTCGAGCAGGCCGGCGAAGCCGACCACCACGTTCAGGCCCAGCGCGAGCATCACGTACAGCATCGCGAAGTCGAGCACGCGGACCCAGTAGTTGCCGCCTGCCGAGCCGATGATGATCGGCGCCGCGATCACGAAGGCCGCGGTCAGGATGCCGATGACGACGGTCTTGGCGGTGTTGCGTTCTTCGACGAGCGACGTCGAGGATTCGATCGGTTGAATGGATGTCATGTTGTTTGCTCCCCTTCCGTTACGCGCGGTCCGCGACACGTTCGCCCAGCAGGCCCGACGGACGGAACACCAGCACGATGATCAGCACGATGAATGCGAACACGTCCTGGTAGTTACTGCCGAACACGCCACCCGTGAGGTTGCCGATGTAGCCCGCACCGAGCTGCTCGATCAGGCCGAGCACCACGCCGCCGACCATCGCGCCGCCAAGGTTGCCGATCCCGCCGAGCACCGCCGCGGTGAACGCCTTCATGCCGGGGATGAAGCCCATGTAGAAGTGCACGTTGCCGTATTCGGACGCGATCATCACGCCGGCCAGCGCGGCGAGCGCGGAGCCGATCATGAACGTCGCCGAGATCACGAAGTTCGGGTTCACGCCCATCAGGCTCGCGGTGTTCGGGCTTTCGGCGATCGCGCGCATCGCGCGGCCGAGCTTGGTCTTGTGCACGAGCAGCAAGAGGCCTGCCATCACGATGAACGCCACCGCGATGATCACGATTTCGGTGACCGAGATCACGGCGCCGGGCGTCGTGTCGGTCGCCTTGATCACGTTGATCGGATCGGTCGGCAGCAATTGCGGGAACGGCAGCGGGTTGCGCGACCAGATGATCATCGCGGCCGTCTGCAGCAGGATCGACACGCCGATCGCGGTGATCAGCGGCGCGAGACGCGGCGCGCGGCGCAGCGGCCGGTACGCGACCCGCTCGATCGTGTAGCCCACGCACGCGCAGACGACGGCGGCGATGCCAAGGCCGATCGTCAGCGTCGCGACGTTGCCGAGTCCGGGAAAGTGGTTCTGCAGCACGGTGATCGCCGACAGGGCGACCATCGCGCCGATCATCAGCACGTCGCCGTGCGCGAAGTTGATGATGCCGAGAATGCCGTACACCATCGTGTAACCCAACGCGATGATGGCGTACACACTGCCGAGCACCAGCCCGTT
>NZ_CAJPGY010000092.1:0-3800 GCF_905339915.1 Burkholderia sp. BCC1985 | reverse complement strand
AGCGCAGAAATGCGTGGTCGCTGCAAGCGTTGGCGTGATCGTCAGTGGGCGGGCAGCTTGATACACGCCGCATGCTGTCCCGAACCGGCAGATTTCGCAGCCACCACCTACCTCAATAAGGACATCCGGATTGCGGTCGATCCGGCCGTCACTGCCCAGGCAGGAACGAAATCTCGCGATTTGATACGATCCAAACGTCGTCGACGAATGCTTGCGTCGACCTTCGTGTTCGAACCAGTGCTTGATGGAGAGAGGGCAGGGAATGAATATCGGCGACGCGTCGCGCGAATCCGGCGTCAGCGCAAAAATGATCCGGTACTACGAGCAGGTCGGCCTTCTTGCGCCGAGCAAGCGGAGCGACGCCGGATACCGCATCTACGGTTCGGATGACGTCCATATTCTGCGTTTCATCCGCCAGGCGCGGCGGCTCGGTTTTCTCGTCGAGGATATTCGCAAGCTGCTAATGCTCTGGCAAGACCGCTCCCGCGCCAGCGCCGAAGTGAAGTCGATCGCCCTCGAACACGTGGCCGAACTCGACAAACGCATCGCGGAATTGAGCGACATGCGCAATACACTTGCCGATCTCGCCGCGCACTGCCATGGTGACGGGCGACCCGAATGCCCGATCTTGGCGCGCCTGGCCGACCCTGTCAGTGAACCAGATTAGTGCACATCCTCGAGGCCGAATAGGAGCCTCGATTCAATATCCTTAAAAATCAGTGGGTTGAGGCGGATAGTTCGCAAACCATTCCAAACAGGAATGGCTTCCATGCAAGCATTTCACTGGCATCTTGGTGCGGCATCGCTATAATTCGGGATAACCCTATACGGGAAATCCCTGAATCTCGATTCGCCAGGGGTCCCCCTTCCTTGGAGAACATCATGATCGCCTACATCGTTGAAAAGCTGAGCAACTGGTTCGAATCCGCAGAGCGTGAACGCCGTGAGGCTTACCTCGCGTCGTCGTCGGACATCGTCCAGCTCGAGAGCCGCATCCGCTCGCTCGAAACCAACGGCTACTCGCTGTAATCGGAGTCACCGTCAGGTGCCGTGTGGCACCGAGCGAAAAGCAAGCCCCGTGTTGACGGGGCTTTGTTTTTTTGTGCGTCCGATCTGGCGAAATCGTCGGCGTGGCGCTATGGTATGGACCTGCTTTTCAACCGGAAGAACACGACCATGCGTTTGCGTCTCGATGTGCGTCACGTTTCCCGCGCGCGTCTCGCTCTGGGGGCCGCGGTGCTCGCTCACGGCATGGCGGCTGGTGCGGCGACATCGTCCCGGCCGCTGATTCTCGATACGCAACGCGGGATCCAGGATGGCAAGGGCGGCCTGGTGTTGCAAACGGCTCCGTTATCGTCCGAGCCGATCGTTGAGCCCGCAGGCATGCGAGCGCCGGCAGGGCAGGGACCGAATTCTTCGGTCCCGCTGTTTGTCGCGCCGTATATCAATGTGCCGGGCTGGGGTGGGTCGCCGGCCAATCAGCCGAGACCCGCGCCAAGACCGCAGCCGTAACGGAAAACCGTTCGCTCAGTTCCCGCGGTGCTCGATCTGGCACCGCGCGCCGCTGTCCTGTCCCAGGCGCTCGACGAGATAGGGCAGCGCTTCGTTCATGCTCTGCGCGAGCGTGTACGGTGGATTCAGGATGAACATTCCGCTGCCGTAAAGGCCCAGGCCATCTGCCGGCGGATTCGATACCGTCAGCGTCAGGTGCAGCCAGTTGTTCGGCTGCAGGCGCTTGAGCTGCTCCGGAAAACGCTGCGATTCCACCCGCGCAACCTGCGGATACCAGATCGCGTAACAGCCCGTCGCGAAACGCTTCAGGCATTCCGTCACGCAAGTCACCGTGCGCGCGTAGTCCTTCTTGTCCTCATAGGACGGATCGATCAGCACGAGCGCGCGTCGCGGCGGCGGCGGCAGCAGCGCCTTGATGCCCTCGAAGCCGTCACCGGCGAAAATCATCGCGCGGCGCCCCGCATCGCGGAAGTTGTGACGCAACACGTCGATTTCCGTCGTGTGCATTTCGAACAGGCGCATCCGGTCCTGCTCGCGCATCGATCGCCATGCGAGATACGGGGAGCCCGGATAGTAGTGCAGCTCACCGTCGTCGTTCAGCGCGCGCACCTCGTCGATGTAGTCGCCGAGCGCCTCGGGCAGGTTCTTTTCGTTCCACAGCGGCCCGATGCCGGTGTCGAATTCCCCTGTCTTGGCGGCATAACCGTCGCGCAGCGAATACACGCCGGCACCGGCGTGCGTGTCGATGTACCAGTACGACTTGTCTTTCTTGTTCAGGTAGCGCAGCAGCTGGACGACGACGGCGTGCTTGAGCACGTCCGCGTGGTTGCCTGCGTGAAAACCGTGACGATAACTGAGCATGGCTGGCTGCCTGAAACGAAGGGTGAATCGATGAAAACGGATGATCGCGCGGGGCCGTCGGGCCGCGCGCCAATGCGGCCGCGTATTGTACGCGAGTGGGCGTGAGCCGCCTTACTCGTATGCATCGCCGACGGCCTCCTCGATGCGTTGCTTGATCTCCGGCGTCAGTTTCTCGGCAACGTCGAGCGCGCGCATGTTGTCGCCGATCTGCTCGATTCGCGAGGCGCCCGTAATGACCGAACTCACGCGCGGATTCGCGAGTACCCATGCAATCGCGAGCTGGGCGGTGCTGCAGCCGAGTTCGGCCGCGATCTCGCCGAGCCGTTCGACCACATCGTTGCTGACCGGATCCGTCAGCCGTTCGCGGAGCCAGTCGTAGCCCGGCAATTGCGCGCGGCTGCCCGGAGGTACGCCGTTCCGGTACTTGCCGGTGAGCAGCCCCGATGCCAGCGGGCTCCAGGTCGTCAGGCCGAGGCCGTAGTCGTGATAGAGCCGTGCGTATTCCTGCTCGACCCGGGTACGGTGGAACAGGTTGTACTGCGGCTGCTCGACGACCGGCTTGTGCAGATGGTGCCGCTCGGCAATCTCGTACGCGGCGCGGATCTCGTCGGCGCTCCATTCGGACGTGCCCCAGTACAGCGCCTTGCCGCGTACGATCATGTCGCTCATCGCCCAGACGGTCTCCTCGATCGGTGTGTTCGGATCGGGGCGATGGCAGTACACGAGGTCGACATGGTCGAGCTGCAGCCGGCGCAGCGAGCCGTCGATCGCGTTCAGCAGATATTTCCGGTTCAGTGTGTGGTACTGGTTCGGCGCTTCCGCGAGCCCCCAGAAGAATTTCGTGGACACGAGGTAGCTGACGCGCGGCCAGCCGAGCGACTTGAGTGCCTGGCCCATGATTTCCTCGGATTTGCCACCGGCGTAAACCTCGGCGTTGTCGAAGAAATTGACGCCCGCATCGCGGGCCGCCGCAAGGCATTCGCGGGCGACCCGCTGATCGACCTGGTTGCCGTAGGTGACCCACGAGCCGAGCGAAAGCGCGCTGATCTGCAGGCCGGAGCGGCCTAGTCGTCGATAGTGCATGGGAATCTCCCGCGACTCTGAACCGACCTTAAGCTTAGACGTTTTGCGCGCGAACGGCGGGGCCGATCGTGCACAATAGCGGCTGGCCTTCACCTGCACGACCGCGACGAAAGCGGATGCAGCGGGGCGCGCTTTTTCGATCCGATAACGGAAGGAGACGGACATGGCAGCAGATCTGAACGGCAAGACCGCAGTCGTCACGGGCGCCGCGAGCGGCATCGGCAAGGAAATCGCGCTGGAGCTCGCGAAAGCGGGCGCGGCCGTGGCGATCGCCGATCTGAACCAGGACGGCGCAAACGCGGTTGCCGACGAGATCGTCAAGGCAGGCGGCAAGGCGATCGGCA
>NZ_CAJPGY010000091.1:0-4174 GCF_905339915.1 Burkholderia sp. BCC1985 | reverse complement strand
ACGTGGACTCGCTGTCGACTTCGACGGCGTCCAGCGTGGGTTCGCTGTCGACGGGGCTGAGCACGACCAACAGCAACGTGGATTCGCTGTCGACCTCAACGGCGTCCAGCGTCGGTTCGCTGTCGACGGGCCTGAGCACGACGAATAGCAACCTGGATTCGCTGTCGACCTCGACCGCATCCAGCGTGGGTTCGTTGTCGACAGGCCTGAGCACGACGAACAGCAACGTGGACTCGCTGTCGACGTCGACGGCGTCCAGCGTGGGTTCGCTGTCGACGGGCCTGAGCACGACCAACGCCAACGTAAGCCAGTTGTCGACCTCCACGTCGACGGGTATCGCGGCTGCCAACAGCTCGATCACGTCGCTGTCCACATCGACGGCCTCCAGCGTCGGTTCACTGTCGACGGGCTTGAGCACGACCAATAGCGCGGTGGCATCGCTGTCCACGTCGACGTCGACGGGCCTTAGCTCGGCGAACAGCAATGTCGCGTCCCTTTCGACCGGGCTGTCCACGACGGAAGCCAACCTGAACTCTCTGTCGACCGCGGTCGCGCCGCTGACGTCGATCAAAACCCAGACGACGGATGGCAGTACGGCTATCGGCTCGGGCGCATCGGCAGCCGCAAGCTCGACAGCGATTGGTCAAGGGGCGAGTGCGTCGGGCGTGAATTCGACTGCGGTGGGGCAAGGCGCGACTGCCTCGGGGCAGAACTCCACAGCGGAGGGTCAAGGCGCGATTGCGTCGGGCAACAACTCCAAGGCCGACGGTCAGGCGGCGGCAGCAACCGGCGACAATTCGACGGCGTTGGGCCAGGGATCGACGGCGTCGGGAGCCAATACGACCGCGGTTGGCCAAGGCAGCATGGCAACCGCACCGAATTCCGTCGCGATCGGCGCGGGGTCGGTGGCCTCGGCTCCGAACACCGTTTCGTTCGGTACGCCCGGCAACGAGCGTCGCTTGACGAACGTCGCACCCGGGATCAACGGCACCGATGCGGCCAATATGAATCAGCTTTGGCGCGTTCAGTCGTCGGTCAACGAAGTGGCGCGTCGTGCGTACTCGGGCGTGGCTGCGGCAACCGCGTTGACCATGATTCCGGAGGTCGACCCCGGGAAGACGATCGCGGTCGGGATCGGCAGCGGCAGCTACCAGGGGTATGCGGCGTCGGCAATCGGGGTGTCGGTGCGGTTCAGCGACAACCTGAAGGCCAAGCTCGGCGTTGGGATCAGCGGCAACGGCAGCACCTACGGTGCGGGGGTCTCGTACCAGTGGTAAGTCGTTGAGACTCGCCCCCCCGGGCGCGGCGTTGCGGCCGCCGCCCGGGGGATCGTGTATCGACGGTCGTATCGAATGACGTACGACGAGAATGTAATGCAGACGACATATAGTCACGATGCCCGCCGGAATTGCCTCGACAGGCGGCCGGCCGTCGGCATTTCGCTGTTTGCACGGGACGGCCAGGCGATCTGGGAAAACGGCATTCACCAGAACATCGCATTCCTCGCGATGATGTTGAAGCGCTCGGACCGCGTCGGCCCAGTCTATTTCCTGAACGGTGGCGACGCCAATGCACTGCCGACCGGCCTCGACCTCGACGGCCTCGACGTGCCGCTTGTGAAGCCTTCCGACGTCACGCACGAACTCGACGTCGTGATCGAGATGGGCGCGCAACTGCCGTTCGAATGGCGCAGGCACATGAAGGCGCTCGGCAAGAAACTCGTCGCCTTCTTCTGCGGGCACGTATACGCCGGCCTGGGCGAAACGCCGATCTTCGGCAAACCGTCGGGGCACATCTTCAACGACACGCCGTTCGACGAAGTATGGCTGCTGCCCCAGTACGAGAAGACCGGCGCGCCGATGCTGCAAACCATCCTGCGCGCACCGGTGCACCTGATGCCGCATATCTGGTCGCCGTACTTCCTCGATCGCCGCGTCGCCGCGCTGGAAGAAGAAGGCGTGACGTTCGGCTATCGGCCCGGCCGCCGCCCGTGGCATCTCGCCACGCTCGAGCCGAACATCTCGGTCGTGAAGTCCTGCCATTACCCGATGCTCGTGTGCGACGAGTTCTACCGCGCACAACCGGACGCGGTGCAGCATCTGTTCGTCGTCAACTCGATGCACATGAAGACCCATCCGACCTTCGTGCACTTCGCGAACAGCCTCGACCTAGTGCGCCAGCACAAGGCGACGTTCGAGCCGCGCATTGACCTGCCGGGCTTCATGGCGCGCCACGCGGACGCCGTCGTGTCCCACCACTGGGAAAACGCGCAGAACTATCTGTACTACGACGTGTTGTACGGCGGCTATCCGCTGATCCACAACTCGACGCTGATCGGCGACGCCGGCTACTACTACCCGGACTTCGATTCCGCCGCGGGCGGCCGGATGCTACGCGATGCATGGCTGCATCACGACGAGCGGCTCGACGACTATCGTGCGAAAGCTGACCGGCTGCTGCAGTCGGTCTCGATCGACAACCCCGCGAACCTGGACGCGTTCGTCGCGCGCCTGGTCGCCTGAACCGGAGCATACGCATGTCGGACTCCAATGCCCGTCAAGCGCCCGGCGAGGCAGGCAAATCGTCATCCTTTGCGTGTATGGAGACGGCATGAGTCACTGCGTCAAGGTGCTGATGCAACCTGCTCCCACTCAAGATTCGAGGCTTCACGTGGATTCGGACATGAGGGCCGCCGGCATGGTGCTGACGGCGATTGCTCGAGACCGGGTGATGCTGTGGGCACAGCCGATTTTGAGCGTGCGTGACGGCGAACATGTGCTGTATCACGAATGCTTGGTGCGGATTCTTGGCACGGACGATCATCCGATCGCGTATCCGTCAGCATTCATTCCCAGTCTGGAACGACTTCAACTCATGCGTTTCCTCGACCGCTACGTCGTTGGCATGGCCATCGAGTTCATGGAATCGAACGTTGACCTACGCCTGGGTGTCAATATTTCCGCACAGAGCGCGAATGACATTCAGTGGTGGGAATCGATTCTCCTGCTGCTCGAGAGCAGGCCCGATATTGCGAGTCGCCTCGTCGTGGAGATTACCGAGACCACGCAACTGTCGCCCGTGTCGGGGCGTACCTTTGTCGCGCGCCTGCAGCGCATGGGCTGCAGCATTGCCGTGGACGATTTCGGCGATGGATTCAGTGTCGAGAATGGCGCTCGGATCGCTTCGCCTGACATCGTCAAGATCGCCGGTCGCATGTCGCCGACGGACGGGGGTGACGGGGTGCAGTTCGAGCAGTTCGAAAAATTGGTGGCCCGCGCCCGGGATCATGCACCGCAGGTGGTGGTGGAGGGCATAGAAGGCGTCGACGGGCTGCTCGCGGCTTCGTTGGCTGGGGCGCAATGGGTGCAGGGGTACCATACCGGCAAGCCGGGGCGATTGAAAAAGGCAGAGTGCTCTACGGTCGGAACGGTGGGGCGATCGATGCAGCAATTCGAGCGTGTCGCGGACGCTTTGATAGACCGGCAGGTCGACGAAAAGACCCGCGACGATGCGAAGCTTGCTTATTCGGTTGGACTTTCAAGCGCGTTGTACGGCAGGCGCTCCGCCATCGCTACGAGTCTGCACTGCGGCCTGATCGACGTTATGCGAATGAAGTCGGGACCATCGAACATATCGGTGCAATTGCTTCAGTGTTTTGTCGTGCTTGGCAGAATCAATGGCCAGACATTGGCGCGCTCGCTCGGATCGGGAGCCTACTCGTGACACCGTGGACGGTATACCAGATGTCGAACTTTTCAACCACGCCAAATCGCTCAACTTAGAGGAATACATGGCAAGGTCTAACACCCGACCGGCACCTTGTGCAGGCAAGCGTCTCGTCGTCGGCGTGTCGCTTTTCGTGCGCGGCGCCGGCCAGTCGCTGTGGGAAAACGGCATCTTCCAGAACTGCCTGCTGCTGATCCTGCTGCTGCGCCAGTCGCCGCTCGTCGCTGAAGCCGTGATGGTGAACGGCGGCGAACAGCTCGCCGATCCGCAGATGATGCTCGGCGAATGGGACGTGCCGCTGCTATCGATGGACGAAGCGCTCGAGCGCTGCGACGTGCTGATCGAAATGAGCGCGCAGTTCGGTGCGGACTACCTGCGCGCGTTCCGCGAGCGCGGCGGCAAGGTCGTCACGATGCGGGTCTGCAACGACTACGTGATCGATATCGAA
>NZ_CAJPGY010000090.1:0-4542 GCF_905339915.1 Burkholderia sp. BCC1985 | reverse complement strand
TGCGCGGTCACCGGCCTCGAATCTGCCCCGTTTGTTGCTCAAGCCGCAACGCATATCCACTTTCCATCCTCCAGGGCCATTCGCCCGCTTGTTCGCTTCTATCTTCGGTCAATAATCGACTCGCGCGAACTCGGCGAAGCCGCTGGCCTGGCACCATTCATACCCGCTCCACATCGTCGCACCGACTCTTCAAAGTTCGTCCCGTATCGATATTCGCCATCGGCCGCCGCCGCTTTTTCGCCAAATAGGCCGGAAACTCGTGCGAAATGACGCCTTATTCGGCGCGGCCACGTAGAATTTGCGAATCTCCATCCCAGTAGCATCCAGAACGATGAACGCCGCCACTCAGATAGCTCGGGCCGTATGCCCGCACGATTGTCCGGACACGTGCGCAATGCGTGTGACCGTCGAAAACGGTCGGGCGATCAAGGTCGCGGGCGATCCCGACCATCCGCCGACGCAAGGCGTGCTGTGTACGAAAGTCAGCCGATACGCCGACCGCGTTCATCATCCCGACCGACTCACTGTGCCCCTCAAGCGCGTGGGCGCGAAGGGGGAGGGGCGCTTCGTGCCGATCAGCTGGAGCGAAGCATTCGACGAGATCGGTCGTCGTCTCGGCGAAATCGCCGCGCGCGCGCCGGAGGCGATCCTGCCGTACAGCTACGCGGGAACGATGGGGCTCGTGCAGGGCGAAGGCATCGCCCAGCGGTTCTTCCATAAACTCGGTGCGTCCCGGCTCGAGCGGGCCATCTGCGCGGCGGCCGGCGCAGCAGGGTTGCGCTATACGTATGGCGGAAGCGTCGGCATGCATCTCGAGCATTTCGAGGAAAGCGAGTTGATCCTGATCTGGGGCGCCAACCCGATCGCCTCGAGCCTGCATTTCTGGACCCGTGCGCAGGAAGCCAAGCGTCGCGGCGCCCGTCTCGTCGCAATCGATCCCTACCGCTCGCTGACGGCAGAGAAATGCCATCAGCACATCGCATTGAAACCGGGCACCGATGGAGCGTTCGCGCTCGGCATGATGCATGTGCTGATCACCGAGGATCTGCTCGATCACGACTACATCGCACGCCATACGCTCGGCTTCGATGCGCTCAAGGCGCGAGCCCTGTCCTATCCGCCGGAGCGTGTCGCGCAAATCTGCGGCATCGAGGCGTCGGAACTGATTGAACTCGCACGTCGTTACGGTGCGACCCGCAAGGCATCGATCCGCCTCAATTACGGCATGCAGCGCGTGCGCGGGGGCGGCAACGCCGTGCGCGCGATTGCGAGCCTGCCTGCGCTGACGGGCGCGTGGCGCGACCGGGCCGGCGGGCTGCTGCTGTCGTCGTCGGAATCTGCACCGGTCAATCAGGCGGCGCTGCTGCGCCCCGATCTGATGCCCGGCTGGCCGCAGAAACTGCCGCGCATCATCAACATGAATGCCATCGGCGATGCACTGCTGCATCCGGGCGACGCGACTTTCGGGCCGAAGGTCGAAGCAGTGATCGTCTACAACTCGAATCCGGTTGCGGTTGCCCCCGACTCGTCGAAAGTCGCCGCCGGGTTCGCGCGCGAAGACCTGTTCACGGTCGTTCTCGAGCACTTCAAGACAGATACCGTCGACTTTGCCGACATTGTGTTGCCGGCCACGACGCAGCTCGAGCATCTCGATGTCCACAAGTCGTACGGCCACACCTATGTGATGGCTAATCTGCCGGCGATTCCGCCGGTCGGCGACGCACGACCGAACACCGAAATCTTTCGCGGCATCGCGCGCAGCATGGGGCTGGACGAGCCCGCGCTTTATCACAGCGACGAAGAGGTCGCGCAGGCGGCGCTTCGCTGGGACGATCCGGCACTCGACAGCGACTGGGAGACGTTGAAGCGTGCCGGCTGGCTGAAGCTCAAGGTTGCGGACGCGCCTTTCGCGAATGGCGGCTTTCGCACACCGTCCGGCAAATGCGAGTTCTACAGCGCGCGACTCGAGCAGATGGGCATGGACCCGGTGCCCGATTACCTGCCGCCGTTCGAATCGGCGGAGGCGGCGCCTGAGCTTGCCGCCCGCTACCCGCTCGCGATGATTTCGCCGCCGGCCCGGCACTTCCTGAACAGCACGTTCGTGAACGTGGACAGCCTGCGCAGCACGGAAGGCCAGCCGCATCTCGATATTCACCCGGCCGACGCCGATGCGCGCGGCATCGCGGAGGGCGACGTCGTACGCATATTCAACGACCGCGGATCGATGCAGGCGGTCGCAAGAGTGACCGATCGTGCGCGGGCGGGGCTCGTCGTCGGACTGTCGATCTGGTGGAAGAAATTGTCGGCGGACGGTCGGAACGCGAACGAAGTGACGAGCCAGGCGCTGACCGACCTCGGCAACTCGGCGACCTTTTACGATTGTTTGGTGGAAGTTGAGCGGACTTGACGGAACTTCCAGATATGATCGGACGAATGCGTTCGAAAGTTCGAAGTGGACATCTAACCCTGTTGTCTCAGGACGGGCGAGCCGCTACGATGCGTTTTAGCACGACCATTCGAAAATCAGTGAGGAGACGCGCGGTATGGACAAAATTTGGCTGAAATCGTACCCACCCGGCGTTCCAGCCGAAATCGACGCTTCTCCATATCCTTCCGTCCCGGATCTCCTCGACGAGAGCTTCAGGCAGTATCGCGACCGCAAGGCGTTCGTCTGCATGGGCAAGAGCATCACGTACGGCGAACTCGATGCACTGTCGCGCCGGTTCGGCGCGTGGCTGCAGTCGCGTGGCTTGAAGCGCGGCGCACGCGTCGCGCTCATGATGCCGAACGTGCTGCAGTACCCGGTGGCGATCGTTGCCGTGCTCCGCGCGGGCTACACCGTCGTCAACGTCAACCCGCTCTATACGCCGCGCGAGCTCGAACATCAGCTGAAGGACAGCGGGGCCGAGGCGATCGTCATTCTCGAGAATTTCGCGTCGACGTTGCAGGCCGTTATCGCCAATACCGCCGTCAAGCATGTCGTGGTCGCGTCGATGGGCGACCTGCTGGGCATCAAGGGCTGGCTCGTCAATTACGTCGTACGCAACGTGAAGAAGATGGTGCCGGCCTGGCAGCTCCCGTCGTTCACGCGCTTCAAGGCCGCGCTGTCCGAAGGGGCGCGGCAGACCTTCAAGCCGCCGAAGCTCGGCCCAGACGACGTCGCGTTCCTCCAGTACACGGGCGGTACGACCGGTGTCGCGAAGGGCGCGACGCTGCTGCACCGGAACATCGTGTCGAACGTGCTGCAGGCCGGCGCCTGGCACCATCCCGCGCACGCGAAGTACCCGGAGGTGAAGCAATTCGTGACGGTTGTCGCGCTGCCGCTCTATCACGTGTTCGCGCTGACGGTCTGCGGCTTCCTGACGATGCGCACGGGCGGCATGGGCATCCTGATTCCGAATCCGCGCGACATCGGCGGCATGATCAAGGAACTGAAGGGATACCAGATCTCGACGATTCCCGCCGTCAACACGCTGTACAACGCACTGCTGAACCATCCCGAATTCAACCAGCTCGACCTGTCGAAGCTCGTGATCGCCAACGGCGGTGGCATGGCGATCCAGGAAGGTGTCGCGAAGCGCTGGTACGAGAAGACCCAAACGGCGATCATCGAAGGGTACGGCCTGTCCGAAACGTCGCCGGTCGCGACCTGCAACCCCGTGACGGCGACCGAGTACAGCGGGACGATCGGCCTGCCGCTGCCGTCGACCGAAATTGCCATCCGCGACGACGCCGGCAATGACGTCGCGCTCGGCGAGCCGGGCGAGATCTGCATCCGCGGGCCGCAGGTCATGGCCGGCTACTGGAACCGCCCGGAAGAAACCGCGAAGGTCATGTTCGCGGACGGTTTCTTCAAGACCGGTGACGTCGGCGTGATGGACGCGCGCGGTTACGTGAAGATCGTCGACCGGAAGAAGGACATGATCCTGGTATCCGGTTTCAACGTGTATCCGAACGAGGTCGAGGACGTGGTGGCGTCGCATCCGGGGGTGTTCGAGGTGGCGGCGGTTGGTGTTCCGGACGAGCACTCGGGCGAAGCCGTGAAGCTGTTCGTCGTGAAGAAGGATCCGGCGCTGACCGACAAGGACATCCTCGCGTACTGCAAGGAGCGGCTCACCGGTTACAAGCGGCCGAAACTCGTCGAGTTCCGCACGGAGCTGCCGAAGACGAACGTCGGCAAGATCTTGCGGCGCGAGCTGCGCGACGGACGCGCGTAACACCCAAGTCGAACGAAGGAGCCCGGCCTGTGCCGGGCTCTTTTGCTTGTGGTGCGGCATCAGGGCTGCCGCGCCATATCGGAACGGCGCGCGTTCGTCCGGGCGCGCCGTGGCGGGCGGAGCGCCCCGGTCGGGCTGTCCGCGGCCGATTCGATTTGAACGGGGCGGCACTTCGTTGCATGCCGGAGTCGGCAAATGGTGGCGTTCGTGTCGAGTCAGCATCGCGAACGATTCGTCGCCAAGAGCGCGTTACCCGCCGATCATTCCGCGCACACCGCCCGCCGCCCCCCCCCCGCCCCCCCCCCCCCCCCGACGGCCGCCCACC
>NZ_CAJPGY010000089.1:0-5837 GCF_905339915.1 Burkholderia sp. BCC1985 | reverse complement strand
GACCAGCTCGATTTCGTCGCTCTCGACTTCGACCTCGACCGGCATCAGCTCGTTGTCGACCGGCCTCAGCTCGACCGACAGCTCGGTCGCTTCGCTGTCGACGTCGACGTCGACTGGCCTCTCGTCGGCAACCAGCTCGATCAGCTCGCTGTCCACCTCGACCTCGACGGGTATCAGCTCGCTGTCGACCGGTCTGAGCTCGACCGATAGCTCGGTCGCTTCACTCTCGACTTCGACGTCGACCGGCTTGTCGTCGGCTAACAGCTCGATCGGCTCGCTGTCCACGTCGACTTCGACGGGCATCAGCTCGCTGTCGACGGGCCTGAGCTCGACCGATAGCTCGGTCGCTTCGCTGTCGACCTCCACGTCGACGGGCCTGTCGTCGGCTAACAGCTCGATCAGCTCGCTGTCCACGTCGACCTCGACGGGTATCAGCTCGTTGTCGACGGGCCTGAGCTCGACCGATAGCTCGGTGGCTTCGCTGTCGACGTCGACGTCGACTGGCCTCTCGTCGGCAACCAGCTCGATCGGCTCGCTGTCCACCTCGACCTCGACGGGTATCAGCTCGCTGTCGACCGGCCTGAGCTCGACCGATAGCTCGGTCGCTTCGCTGTCGACCTCCACGTCGACGGGCCTCTCGTCGGCAACCAGTTCGATCAGCTCGTTGTCCACCTCGACCTCGACGGGGATCAGCTCGTTGTCGACCGGCCTGAGCTCGACCGATAGCTCGGTCGCCTCGCTGTCGACCTCCACGTCGACCGGCCTGTCCTCGGCAACCAGCTCGATCAGCTCGCTGTCCACGTCGACCTCGACGGGTATCAGCTCGCTGTCGACCGGCCTGAGCTCGACCGACAGCTCGGTCGCCTCGCTGTCGACCTCCACGTCGACCGGCCTCTCGTCGGCAACCAGCTCGATCAGCTCGCTCTCGACCTCGACTTCGACGGGCATCAACTCGTTGTCCACGGGCCTGAGTTCGACCGATAGCACCGTGGCATCGCTGTCGACTTCGACATCGACCGGCCTCTCCTCGGCAACCAGCTCGATCAGCTCGCTGTCGACGTCGACCTCGACCGGCCTGTCGTCCGCGACCAGTTCGATCGGCTCGCTGTCCACCAGCCTCAGCTCGACCAACAGCTCGCTGACGTCGTTGTCCACGTCGACCGCAAGCAGCGTCACGTCGCTGTCGACGGGCCTGAGCTCGACCGACAGCTCGGTCGCCTCGCTGTCGACTTCGACCTCGACCGGCCTCTCGTCGGCGACCAGCTCGATCAGCTCGCTGTCGACCTCGACCTCGACCGGCCTGTCGTCGGCAACCAGCTCGATCAACTCGTTGTCCACGTCGACCTCGACCGGTCTCTCGACGGCCACCAGCACGATCCTGTCGCTGTCCACGTCGACCTCGACGGGTCTCTCGACGGCCACCAGCTCGATCACGTCGCTGTCCACCTCGACCTCGACCGCGATCGAAGCCGCGAAGACGCACTACTACAGCGTCAACGACAACGGCACGCAGCAAGGCAACTACGCCAACGACGGCGCGACGGGCGTCAACTCGCTGGCAGCCGGCGTGAACGCCAGCGCGGCAGGCGCCAGCAGCGTGGCAGTCGGCGACGGTTCGAACGCGCAGACGGCGGGCGCGGTCGCCATCGGCCAGAACGCATCGGCCACCGGCGGCAAGGCGGTGTCGATCGGCTCCGGCAACACCGCAAGCGGCGACGGCGCGGTCGCGATCGGCGACCCGAGCGTCGCAACGGGCACCGGCGCAGTGGCGCTGGGTGCGAACGACACGGCGACCGGCACCGGCGCAGTGGCACTCGGCAACGCGAACACGGCAACCGGCAACAGCGCGCTCGCCCTCGGCAGCGCAAACCAGGCCACCGCGGACAACACGATCGCGCTCGGCAATCAGGCGACGGCCAGCGCGATCGGCGCCCAGGCCTACGGCTCGAACGCGAAGGCCACGGCAACCGACGCCCTCGCGTTCGGCACGAACGCGCAGGCCAATGTCGCCAACTCGATCGCGATGGGCGCGAACTCGACCACGGGCAACGCTGTCGGCGTGTCGAGCGTCACGGTCGGCGGCATCACGTACCCGGTCTACGGCACCTCGCCAGTGGGCGTCTTCAGCGTCGGCGCACCCGGTGCGGAACGCCAGATCACGAACGTCGCGGCAGGCCAGGTATCGGCCACCAGCACGGACGCGATCAACGGCAGCCAGCTCAACGCGACGAATCAGGCGGTCAACAGCCTGTCCACGTCGACCGCGTCGAACATCGCGTCGCTGTCGACCGGCATCGGTTCGCTGTCCACGGGCCTCAGCTCGACGAACAGCAATCTCACGTCGCTGTCCACGTCGACCTCGACGGCGATCAACTCGCTGTCGACGGGCCTCAGCTCGACGAACAGCAACCTCACGTCGTTGTCGACGTCGACCTCGACCGGCATCGGCTCGCTGTCGACCGGCCTGAGCACGACGAACAGCACGGTGGCTTCGCTGTCGACCGGCGTGACGAACCTCGGCGATCAGGTGAACCAGTTGTCGACCACGATCAACAACAACACGACGCGTGCGACGAACAACACCGCCATCGCGGCCGACATGAACGGCACCGGCTCCGACCGGCCGACCGTCACCGCCGGCTCGAACTCGGTGGCGATCGGCGCAAATTCGAACGACGGCGGTCGCTCGAACGTGGTGTCGGTCGGCAGCGACACGCAACAGCGCCAGATCACGAACGTCGCGCCGGGTACGCAAGGCACCGACGCGGTGAACGTGAACCAGCTGACGCAGGTGCAGACGACGCTGTCGACCGCCTTGTCCGGCCAGCAAGGGCAGATCAACGCGCTGGGTTCGCAACTGCAGCAGACCGACCAGATGGCGAAGCAGGGTATCGCGGCCGTCGGCGCGATGGCGTCGATCCCGCAGCTCGATCGCGACGCCAACTTCGGGATGGGTATCGGCACGTCGACCTTCCTCGGCCAGAAGGCGATGGCGGTCAACATGCAGGCGCGCATCACGGAGAACCTGAAGGCGTCGATCAACGGCGGCTTCAGCGGCGGTCAGAAGGTGATCGGCGCCGGCATGCTGTACCAGTGGAAGTAACCCGTCGCGCCGCCACGCCGCCGGCTCGCGAGCCGGCGGCGCCGGGCGGCCCCGACGGCAGGACGAGCCCCCCGCGCAACGCGCGGCGGGCTTCAGTCAACCCAAGTATTGAGGACGTAACCGTGAACAAACTCGCTCTTGCGCTCGCGCTTTCCGCGCTGGCCCTCGCCGCGTGCTCGACCGCATCCGGCCCGACCTTCAGCGCCTCCGAACTGCAGCCGCGCGACGGCGTGCGCACCTTCCAGGTGGACTGCCACGGCCTGCTGTCGGGTCCGCAGACCTGCATGAAGGCCGCCCGCAAGATCTGCGGCGACCAGCCCGTGCGCGTCGTCGATTCCGCCCGCGCGCTGCGCGACAATTCCGATCCCGCGACGCTGGTGTTCCAGTGCGGCGCCGCGCCGGCCCAAGCTGCGTCGGCGGCCGAGCCGGCCCCCGCGCCCGCCGCGGTCGAACACGTCAACCTCGCGGGCGACGCGCTGTTCGCGACGGGCCTGGCCACGCTCACGCCGGCCGCGCGCGCGTCGCTCGACAAGCTGCTGAACGAACGCGAAGACCGCACGTACACGCGGGTGACGGTCACCGGCCATACGGATTCGGTCGGCAACGACGCCGCCAATCTCGCGCTGTCGAAGCGCCGCGCGGAAACCGTCGCAAGCTACCTGAAGGCACACGGACTGAAAGCGCAGGCCGTGTCGGTCACGGGCCGCGGCAGTGCCGATCCGGTCGCGTCCAACGCGACGGCCGAAGGCCGCGCGAGCAACCGCCGCGTCGAGATCTCGCTGCAGCGCTGAGCAGCCGGCCGTCGCGGCCCCGGCGCACCCCGCGCCCGCACGCGACGGCCTCGACCGGCAACGCGCAGCCGCCCCGCCGGCCACCCCGCCCGACCGCACCGACCCCGCTTCGCCGGGGCCCCGGCTCCCGCGCGGGCGGCTATGTCAAAGTTCGTCAGGCCCCCTCCACAAAACGGCGCCTTCCGTGCCACAATCGCCGCAGACAGCTGCCGAGGCGTTCCGCCCGCGTCGCGCGCCGTGACCCGCCCGACGACACACCGGAATCCGGCGGCCGCCCCGCGATTCGCGCCGCTCGACTCATATTCCGGCGCGCGCCGGCGCGAACACAACCACGACAATCCACGGCGCGCCGTTTCGCGGCCACGGCCGAACGCACGACGCCGCAGAGGAAACCAACCGGTGACGGACATCAATCAAGCCGCCTCGGGCGGCACCCGCAAGCAACGGCCGGCCGTCGGCATCTCGCTGTTTGCGCGGGACGGCCAGGCGATCTGGGAAAACGGCATTCACCAGAACATCGCGTTCCTCGCGATGATGCTCAAGCGCTCCGACCGCGTCGGCCCCGTCTATTTCCTGAACGGCGGCGACGCCAACGCGTTTCCGGCCGGGCTCGATCTCGACGGCCTCGACGTGCCGCTCGTGAAGCCTTCCGACGTCACGCACGACCTCGACGTCGTGATCGAGATGGGCGCGCAATTGCCGCTCGAATGGCGCAGGCACATGAAGGCGCTCGGCAAGAAACTCGTCGCCTTCTTCTGCGGACACGTCTACGCCGGCCTGGGTGAAACACCGATCTTCGGCAAGCCGTCGGGACACATCTTCAACGACACGCCGTTCGACGAAGTATGGCTGCTGCCGCAGTACGAGAAGACCGGCGCACCGATGCTGCAAACCCTGTTGCGCGCACCGGTGCACCTGATGCCGCATATCTGGTCGCCGTACTTCCTCGATCGCCGCATCGCCGCGCTGGCGAGCGAAGGCCTGACGTTCGGCTATCGGCCCGGCCGTCGCCCGTGGAATCTCGCCACGCTCGAGCCGAACATCTCGGTCGTGAAGTCCTGCCACTACCCGATGCTCGCGTGCGACGAGCTTTACCGCGCGCATCCGGACGCCGTGCAGCATCTGTTCGTCGTCAACTCGATGCACATGAAGGCCCATCCGACCTTCTTGCACTTCGCGAACAGCCTCGACCTCGTACGCCAGCACAAGGCGACGTTCGAGCCACGCATCGACCTGCCGGGCTTCATGGCGCGCCACGCGGACGCCGTCGTGTCCCACCACTGGGAAAACGCGCAGAACTATCTGTACTACGACGTGCTGTACGGCGGCTATCCGCTGATCCACAACTCGACGCTGATCGGCGACGCCGGCTACTACTACCCGGACTTCGATTCCGCCGCGGGCGGCCGCGTGCTGCTCGATGCCTGGCTGCATCACGACGAGCAGCTCGACGACTACCGCGCGAAAGCCGACCGGCTGCTGCGGTCGGTCTCGATCGACAACCCCGCGAACCTCGACGCGTTCGTCTCGCGTCTGGTCGCCTGAACCGGAGAATACGCATGTCGGACTCCAATGCCCGTCAAGCGCCCGGCGAGGGCAAGCGTCTCGTCGTCGGCGTGTCGCTGTTCGTGCGCGGCGCCGGCCAGTCGCTGTGGGAAAACGGCATCTTCCAGAACTGCCTGCTGCTGATCCTGCTGCTGCGCCAGTCGCCGCTCGTCGCGGAAGCCGTGATGGTGAACGGCGGCGAACAGCTCGCGGATCCGCAGATGATGCTCGGCGAATGGGACGTGCCGCTGCTGTCGATGGACGAAGCGCTCGAGCGCTGCGACGTGCTGATCGAAATGAGCGCGCAGTTCGGCGCCGACTACCTGCGCGCGTTCCGCGACCGCGGCGGCAAGGTCGTCACGATGCGGGTCGGCAACGACTACGTGATCGACATCGAG
>NZ_CAJPGY010000088.1:0-7955 GCF_905339915.1 Burkholderia sp. BCC1985 | reverse complement strand
TTTCGGCGGCAACGCCTTGGTCGCAGGCACGACCGACCCCGAGCACCCTGTCGCCGTCGTCGTCAGACCACCATCGAAGCTCACCCCGATCGATCCCGCCAAGGACTGGTTCCGCGCACGCGGCGGCAACAACGCGTACCTCCCCTGGTGGGGACGCCGACACGACACCGACTACGGCATGCAAGGCTATTCGTGGTGATGCAAACCAGCACCGCGGCATGTGGCGAGCAAAACACCAATGCCGCGCGAATCATCGAGAGGACGAGTCACATGCGAGGAATCATCCGGGTAGGCGACAGCCATACCCACGGCGGCCGGGTCGAGTCCGGCGCCGACATCAGCAAGGTCATGGGGCGCGCGGTCGCGCGCTTCGGCGACACGTGTTCGTGTCCGATCCACGGCGCCTGCACGATTGCCGCCGGCGACGCTGCCTTCAACGTCGAAGGTCGGGCCGCCGCATTCGACGGTCACAAGACTTCGTGCGGCGCGACGCTCATTTCTTCCATTCCGAGCTCCGGGCACCCCTGAATGCTGAAGATACGACGCATGACCGCCGAACAGTTCCAGCTGCTGCGGCTTCAAGATACCCGGATCAAACCGTTGAACCAATGGGCCCTGCACGAGATTTTCGTGAAGGGCCGCCCACAGCGCGAGCTGGCCGCGAAACTGGGTATGAACCGCTCGGCAATGTCGCAGCTCGTTCGCAAGGCGTGGCAGCGGTATCTGGAACTACCGGGCAACGTCACGCACCTCACCACGCTCACGATTACGATCCCGACGAAATATGAACAAGCGCTGCATGCCTGGGTGCAGGACGCGCATCGTTTATCGAATCAGCCCGATCAAGACGAGTTGACGTGATCGACGCGCCCCTCAAGGCGTTCACGGACATCCGATACGTCGCAGGCAGGCCGGGCAACGCCCGCCGGCAGCGCCCGGCCGCGCCGGCATCCGCATGAACAATTCCCGATCTTCTATCAGGCCCAGACGAAAACAAATTCCCCCATATCAAACAAAAAGAAAACGTTATTCCACATCGCTCTGAATTCACAGCCAACTTTGGATCCTTTTTCCCCGTCCTCCCTCGTATCATTTCTCCCATTCCGAAGAGAAAGAACCAGAGAAGGACATGAGCGATACCACCCCGCTGCACTACCTCGACTACGCAGCCACCACCCCCGCGGATCCCCGCGTGATCGAAGCGATGACGGCCTGCCTCGGTGCCGACGGCATCTTCGGCAATCCCGCGTCGAGTTCGCACGCCGCCGGCCGGCTCGCGAAGGAAAAGGTCGAGCACGCACGCGCGCAGGTCGCCGCGCTGATCGGCGCGCAGGCCGACGAGATCGTCTGGACCTCGGGCGCCACCGAATCGAACAACCTCGCGCTGAAGGGCTACGCGGAGACCGCGACCGGCAAGCGCCACCTCGTCACGAGCCGCATCGAACACAAGGCGATCCTCGACACGATGGCGAACCTGTCGAAGCGCGGCATGACCGCGACCTACCTGACACCCACCGCCGACGGCGAAATCACCGTCGACGCCGTGGCCGCGGCGATCGGCCCCGATACGGGCCTCGTGTCGCTGATGCTCGTCAACAACGAACTCGGCACGCTGACCGACATCGGCGCGATCTCGCGCATCGTGCATGCGGCCGGCGCGCTGCTGCACGTCGACGCCGCGCAGGCGCTCGGCAAGACGCCGATCGACGTGCGCGCGCTCGGCATCGACCTGCTGTCGATGTCCGCGCACAAGGTGTACGGCCCCAAGGGCATCGGCGCGCTGTTCGTCCGCCGCGAGATCGCCGAGCGCATCGCGCCGCAGATCCACGGCGGCGGGCACGAGCGCGGCCTGCGCTCGGGCACGCTCGCGACGCACCAGATCGTCGGCATGGGCGTGGCGTGCGAACTGGCCGCCGAGAAACTCGAGCGCGAAGCCACGCGGATCGCGGCACTCAGCGCACGCCTGAAGGACGCGCTGCTCGCGCTCGGCGACGTCACGCACAACGCGGCAGCGGCACGCCGCATCCCGCACACGCTGAGCCTCACGGTGAACGTGCCGGGCTTCTTCCCGTTCATGCTCGGCGATGCACTCGCCGTGTCGTCGACCTCCGCATGCAACTCGACCAGCGGCGCGCCGTCCCACGTGCTGACCGCGATCGGCCTCGACGAGCAAGCCGCGGGCCGCACGGTGCGGATCAGCTTCGGCCGTTTCACGACGGAACAGGACGTCGATTTCGCGATCGCATGTTTCGCGCGCGCACTCGAGCAATGCCGGGCCGCGGCAGCGACCGGGTTCACCGCATCGCGACAGATCACGCCGGCGGACCTGAAAGCGATCCGCAGCGCCGGCTTTCGCGCGGTGATCTGCAACCGGCCGGACGGCGAAAGCGCCGATCAACCGGCATTCGAGGCAATCGCCGCCGCTGCGCGCGAACTGGGCCTCGACGCGCGCTATCTGCCGGTCGAACGCGACCGGATCGACGATGCGGAAGTCGACGCGTTCGGCGCGCTGGTCGACGCGCTGCCGAAGCCGGTGCTCGCCTATTGTCGAAGCGGAAGCCGCGCCGGGATGCTGTGGAACCGGCTGACGGCGCGGCGCACGGCAACGGTCTGAGCGCAGCCCGCATGTAACGAAGCATCGCGCGCGTCCACGTTCATGCTCGAAACCGACGTTTCGACGCGTGGCCGCCCGGGCGTCGCGATCAAACGCCGAATGCAAGTCGGTGGAAAGCGCGAAGTGCGCGCGAAGTGCTGCGCGCATGTCCGCTGGCACAGGCCGGGCTCGTCGATCGGGACATCATCCCGCTCGGGTCCGTTCCGGCGTCGGAGGCCCTGTTTGCATCTGGCGACGTGCAAGCCCGGCAGCCGCTACTTCGCATACTCCAGTTGCAGCGCCACCCAGTCCGACGTCGCGTCGCCGTAGCGCGCCGCGACGTCGCCGAGCACACCGGGCAGCACCGCTTCGCCGCGCCGCCCGTCCGGAATCGTCACGCGCGCGTGGCCGGCATCGGCCGGTTGCGTCAGCAAGCGCAGCCCGTGCTTCGATTCGATCACGTGCGCGTCCGCCGTTGCGACGATGTCGCTGCGCCACGTCCGCGCCCACGCATCCGCGGTGAGCGCAACCGGAAGTTCGTCGAATCCGCTCGCGACAGGCAGATCGAAGGTCCGATGCCGCCAGAACGCGACGCGATTCGTCAGTGCAGTCGCCACGGCGCGCGCGGTCAACCCGAACCGGCTGCCGTCGTGAACGTCGCTCCATCCGTGCGCGCCGATGTCGCGTGCCGTTTCGCGCGCGGCCACCGGCCCCGCCAGCGCATTCACCAACGCAAGCGACGCGGGAATCGACGCCGACACGCCGCTCGTCGTCATCACGTTGCCGTCCATCACGTAGCGGCGATCGTCGACCCACGCCGTATCGGCAAAACGGCGACGCAGCCCGTCGCGCGAATACCAGTGCGCGGTCGCGATGCGATCGCGCAGCAGCCCGGCGTTCGCGAGCACGGCCGCGCCATCGCAGATCGCCACCATCGTGGCGCCGGCAGCGGCCTGTTTGCGCAGCCACGCGAGCACGGCCGGCCGGTCGGCACGATGCAAGGCCGGCACGATCACGACGTCCGCGCCGAGGGGCACGTCCGCGTCGAACCGATCGAACGTCGTATCGGCCAGGATCCGCAGCGCGGGCATCAGTTCGACGGCGCCGGCGTCGGCCGACACGGCCACGACATCGGCCGCGCCCGACGCCTTCAGAATCGCGTACGGGACGATGAAATCGGTCGTCTCAGTTCCGGCATTGTCCGCGACGATCGCAACGAGCGGCCGCGTGCGGCCCGCCTTCGGTGCGTTCACGCTCAGCGTTTGCGTGACCGTTCGTGCGCCGTGCGCGGCCGACGGCCCCGACTGCCCCGACATGCACGCGCCCAGCACCGCGCATACGAGCAGCGCAACCGCCACGCGCATCGCCCCGTTTCTGTTCCGTTCCCGCATCGCCCACCCGCGTCAATCGATTGCATGTGCGGAAAATTACAAGGATCATGCACGCGGTCACAAGGACAACTCCACCGCACTTTCCGCCATGCCCCAGTCAACCGGTCCGGCACGCGACATCGTCGTCGTCGGCTTCGAAGGCGTCCAGTCACTCGACATCACCGGCCCGATGGAAGTGTTCGCGGTCGCGAACCGCCATCTTCCCGGGCATGTCCCGCGCTATCGGCTCACGCTCGCATCGCAACACGGCAACGACATCGTCACGCACGCGGGCCTGCGTCTTGCCGGCCCGACCGCGCTTGCGGCGTTGCCCGAGCCCATCGACACGATCATCGTCGCAGGCGGCAGCGAAGCGGCGCTGCGGCACGCGGCGTCGAACGCCGGCGTGCTGCCCTGGCTGCGCACGCGGATCGCGGGCACGCGGCGGATCGCAAGCATCTGCACGGGCGCGTTCGTGCTCGCCGCGGGCGGATGGCTGGATGGCAAGCGCGCCACCACGCACTGGAATCAGTGTGCGACGCTGCAGGCGCTTTGCCCCGACGTGGGGGTCGAGCCGGATGCGATCTACGTGAGCGATCCGCCGTTTCATACGTCGGCCGGCGTGACGGCCGGCATCGACCTGTGTCTCGCACTCGTCGAGGCCGACTGCGGCGCGCCGACCGCGCTCGCGGTCGCGCGCGAGCTCGTGCTCTTCATGCACCGTCCCGGCGGACAGACGCAGTTCAGCGTCGGTCTCGACATCCAGGCAAACGCGACGCCACCGATGCGCGCGCTGCTTACGTCGATCGCCGACGACCCGACCGGCGACCTCGGCGTCGCCGCGCTGGCCGCGCGCCTGCACATGAGCGAGCGCACGTTTGCGCGCAATTTCCTCAAGGAGGCGGGGCTCCCGCCCGCGCAATTCGTGCTGGCCGCACGCGTCGAGCGCGCGAAGGCGCTGCTGGAGCGGGCAGACTGGCCGCTCGAACGGGTCGCGGAACGTTCGGGGTTCGGCAGCGTGGATGCGCTGCAACGTGCATTCGCGAAGCGGGTCGGGATATCGCCGCGCGACTACCGTGCGCGGTTCGGACGGAAACCCGGCAAGCAGAAAGCCGAGTAGGCCGCTCCAGGTTCCCTGCCGGGCCGACTCACGGGATTGCGACACGGGGCGCGATCGACTTCAGAAAGCGATTGCGGGCCATGTCGCCCTTCACGGGAGCGCACTTTTTCCCCGGCTGTCGCATTTCGACAAGTACGGATCATCCCGATCCGCATGGATTCCTTACAAATATTCAGCCCGCCATGCGATGCCCCCGAACGGTGCACCCGTCCGGAGTTTCACCGGATTGCCGAAATCCGATATCGCCGCGAGATTTGGCTTCATACCGTTCCGTATCGGACCGGATACGCGACCGCCATCGATGCATGACAGCGCGTGCCCGCCGACGAATTCCAGGAGCGGGCCGCAGCACCGGGCCCGGGCAGCGATGACGGTCCTGCCTCGCAGGACATACGTGACGGAGCGAATATGGATGCGAAAATCCAGCCTGATGCAGGTATCGACAGCGACGTAAGCCTCCTCCACAAGATGGGATATGCGCAGGAGCTGTCGAGACGCATGAACGGCTTCTCGAACTTCGCCGTGTCGTTTTCGGTGATCTGCATTCTGTCGGGCGGTATCACCGCGTTTCAACTGGCGTTCTCCGCGGCCGGCGGCGCCTCGGTCGGCCTCGGCTGGCCGCTCGGCTCGCTGTTCGCGCTGATCGTCGCGGTGTCGATGTCGCAGATCGCGTCCGCGTTTCCGACCGCCGGCGGCCTTTATCACTGGGGCGCGATCCTCGGCGGGAAGAAATGGGGGTGGATGACGGCGTGGCTCAACCTGATCGGCCTGATCTTCGTGATCGCGGCGATCAACTTCGGCACCTATGATCCGTTCTTCAAGACGCTGATCGCACCGATGTTCGGCGTCGGTCCGGACAGCCTGACGTGGTGGCATCAGACCGCGTTCATCACGGTCATCACGATTTCGCAGGCGATCCTGAACGCACGCGGCATCCGGATCGCGAGCAAGATCACCGACCTGTCCGGCTACCTGATCTTCGTCGTGACGATCGCGCTGGTCGTGTCGCTGCTGGTCTACTCGCCGGTCACGTTCGACCTGCATCGGCTCGTCACCTTCACCAACTACACGGGCGTCGACGGCGGCGCCTGGCCGAAGCAGACCACGCCGCTCGCGTTCCTGTCCGGCCTGCTGCTGGTGACCTACACGATCACCGGTTTCGACGCGTCCGCGCATACGTCGGAAGAAACGCACGACGCGGCGAAGAACGTGCCGCGCGGCATCATCGGCTCGGTGTTCTGGTCCGCGGTGTTCGGCTACGTGATGGTGTGCACGTTCGTGCTGGTCATGCCCGACCTGACCGCCGCGATGAAACAGGGCACCGGCTTCTTCGAAGCGATCCTCGCGCCGATCCCGAAGACCTTGCGCGTCTGCCTCGAGCTCGCGATGTTCTTCATCAACTACGTGTGCGGGCTCGCCGCGATCATGTCGACGTCGCGGATGATGTACGCGTTCGCGCGCGACGGCGGGCTGCCGGCGTCGAAGCTGCTGCGCAGCGTGAATCACAATCACCGGACGCCCGGCCCCGCGATCTGGACCTGCGCGGTGCTCGCGATCGTCGTCACGCTGTACGGCGACGCGTTCTCGGTACTGAGCGCGGGCAGCGCCGTGTTCCTGTTCATCTCGTATGCGATGCCGATCGGTTCCGGGATGCTCGCCGAAGGGCGCACGTGGACCGAAAAGGGCCCGTTCCAGCTGGGCATCTGGTCGAAGCCGTGCGCGCTGCTCGCGCTGGTGGGCGCGTGCGTGCTCGCGTACGTCGGCATCCAGCCGCCGAACGAGAAGGTGCTCTACGTGCTCGTCGCATTCGTGGGCGTGCTGATGGTGATCTGGTACGGGTTCGGCGTGCGCAAGTCCTTCGCCGGGCCGCCGGTGCTCAAGGACACGCGTAACGACGAGCGTATTCGCGAACTCGAGGCGAACGTCGATCCGACCGTGTGACGCGGCACCGATTCGCACACAGCGCAAAAAATCCGGCTCGCGGTGTGCGAGCCGGATTTTTTTACATCGCTTCGGAACGAGCGAGGTTCAACCGCGTCGGCAGTCGAACCCGATTGCCGCGTCTCAGCCGTAGACCGGGAAACGCTGCGTCAACTCCGCGACCAGACCGCGTACGCGTTCGATCGTCGCGGCATCTTCCGGTGCTTCCAGCACGTCGGCGATCAGGTTGCCGACCTTCTCCGCTTCCGCCGGTCCGAAGCCGCGCGTCGTCATCGCCGGCGAACCGAGGCGGATGCCGCTCGTCACGAACGGCTTTTCCGGATCGTTCGGGATCGCGTTCTTGTTCACCGTGATGTGCGCCGCGCCGAGTGCCGCTTCCGCTGCCTTGCCCGTGATGTTCTTCGCGCGCAGGTCCACCAGCATCACGTGGCTTTCCGTGCGGCCCGACACGATCCGCAGGCCACGCTTGACCAGCGTTTCAGCCAGCACGCGTGCGTTCTCGACGACCTTCTGCTGATATTCCTTGAACTCCGGCGACAGCGCTTCCTTGAACGCCACCGCCTTCGCCGCGATCACGTGCATCAGCGGGCCGCCCTGGATGCCCGGAAAGATTGCCGAGTTGATCTGCTTCTCGTATTCCGACTTCATCAGGATCACGCCGCCGCGCGGGCCGCGCAGGCTCTTGTGCGTCGTCGTCGTGACGAAGTCCGCGTGCGGCACCGGGTTCGGATACACGCCCGCTGCGATCAGGCCCGCGTAGTGCGCCATGTCGACCATCAGGTACGCACCGACCGACTTCGCGATCTTCGCGAGACGCTCGAAGTCGATCTTCAGCGCGAACGCCGATGCGCCCGCGACGATCAGCTTCGGCTTGTGCTCGTTAGCCAGCTTCTCGGCCGCGTCGTAGTCGATGTCTTCCTGTTCGTTCAGG
>NZ_CAJPGY010000087.1:0-9469 GCF_905339915.1 Burkholderia sp. BCC1985 | reverse complement strand
ATCGACAACGGCGCGCACTGGAACACCAGCTTCAGCGCCGTCGAAGGCACGAACAACGTGCAGGTCCGCCAGATCGACGTGGCAGGCAACATCTCGAACGCGACCAGCTTCAATTTCACGCTCGACACCACCGCCCCGTCCACGCTGTCGTGGCAATACAGCGGGAACACGCTCACAGCCAACACCGACACGTCGAACGTCTGGAAAGTGACGGTCCACGACAACACCACCAACGCCGACTACAGCGCAACGCAACAAAGCGCCGGTACCTGGGCCTTCACGCAACAGAGCCTCAACCTCAACAAGGACTCCCTCACCGTGACCGAGTGGGACACGGCAGGCAACACGCGATCCTCGACGCACACGGCGCCCGCCGGCGTCGCCGGATCCGAGATCAATCTGGCGCTGGCCGATCCGTCCGGCCATGCGTCCGACCTCGCGGTGACGATCGCCGGCATCCCGTCCGGCTGGACGCTGAACGCCGGCACCAACCTCGGCAACGGCGCATGGCTCGTCCCGACGAACGATCTCGGCGCACTCACCGTCACGCCGCCCGCGTCCTTCACGGGCGCCACGGTGCTCACCGTGACCGAAACCTGGACCGCCGCGGACGGCAGCCACCAGGCCGTCACGGTCGCCGACAACGTCGAAGCGTTCGCGGCCAACGCGCCGATCTTCGCGTGGTCCGGCGACGATCAGCTCACGGGATCCGCCGGCCACGACTTGTTCGTGTTCGCGCAGCCGATCGGCAACGACACGCTGCACAATCTCGACCTCGCCGCCGACAAGATCGACCTCGTCGGATTCACCGGCATCACGAGCTTCAGCGACGTCCAGGCCCACATGACGGACGACGCCAACGGCAACGCGGTGATTGCACTGGGCGACGGCGCGACCATCACGGTGGCGGGCGTTCACGCCACCGACCTCACCAGCGACAATTTCGTGTTCGAACAAGAGGCGGTCACGACCAACGCCGGCGTCATGACGGTCAACGACGGCGCGATGCTTCCCGTCGGCGGCACGATCGACAACACGGGCACGATCGCGCTCGGATCGACGGGCGACCTGACCCGGTTCGAGGTGCTGGTCAGGAGCGCGACGCTGGAAGGCGGCGGTCACGTGACGCTGTCGGACGACAGCCACAACGTCATCTTCGGCAGCACGCCGGACGCGACGCTCGTCAACGTCGACAACACGATCGCCGGGGCCGGCCAGCTCGGCGCCGGCCAGCTGACGCTCGTCAACGAAGGGACGATCGTCGCCAGCGGCGCCAACGCGCTCGTGATCGACACGGGCGCCCACGCCGTCGTCAATACGGGCACGCTCGAGGCAACCGGCAGCGGCGGCCTCGTGCTCGACAGCGCCGTAGCGAACACGGGCAACCTGTGGGCCAACAACGGCAACCTGACGATCCACGGCGACGTGACGGGCGCCGGCAGCGCGACGATCAGCGGCGCCGCGACCCTGGAGTTCGGCGGCGCGTCCGCGGAAAACACGACGTTCGCCGACGGCGCCGCCGGTACGCTCAAGCTGGACCAGTCCGCCGGCTTCACCGGCACGGTCAGCGGCTTCGGCGCGGCCGATACGCTCGATCTCGCGGATGTCCTGTTCAACGACCACACGACGCTCAGCTTCACGGCCAACGACACCGGAACGGGCGGCACGCTGACCGTCAGCGACGGCGCCCACACGGCGCAGGTTGCGCTGCAGGGCAACCTGTCGGCCGGCGGCTTCCAGCTTTCGCACGATCAAGGCAGCGGCACCGTCGTCACTTACACCCCGCCGCCGCTGCCCCACGTCCAGGAGGTCTAGCCGGCCGGAACGCCCCGCGAGCGACGCGTGCACGCGCGATCGAATGCAGCACGCCGTCGCTCGCGGCGGCAGGTCCGACGCATCCTGCGCAGCGCACCGACGCGAATATCTTCACGGGAAATCCGTCGAATGGACTAAGCTGCCAGAAGGCGCAACGTGATTCCGGCGAGCTGCGCCGGCCGCATGATTCCGAGCATCGCGAAATATCCGATCGTGCCTGAGCCGTGCTGCTTGCTGGCAGCTGTCAGGCGACAGGAAACCGAGTCGATGAACCGAAACTACCCGCTGCTAGCCGTGCTCGCACTCGCGTCGGCGCTTGCCGCCGCCTCGTCGCTCGCCGCCGCGCAAAGTCTCCAGGAAGCAGTCGAGCAAGCGATCAGAACCAACCCCGAAGTCCGCGCCACCACGTATAACCGCGAAGCGGCCGATCAGGGCCTGAAGCAGGCGCGGGCCGGCTACTGGCCGCGCGTGGACGTCGACGCGTCGATCGGCAAGGAGCAGCGCGACGATGTGGAGACCCGCCTGCTCGGCCTGAACCGGACCACGTTCACGCATCGCAATGCCAACGTGACGTTGTCGCAGATGCTGTTCGACGGCTTCGCGGTCAGGAGCGAAGTGGCGCGTCAGCAGGCGCGCATCGACTCGTCCGCCAATCGCGTCGCCTCCACGTCCGAGGACGTTGCGCTGCGCGTGGTGGGCGCCTATCTCGAGGTGCTGCGCCGCCGGGAGACGACGGCCGCCGCCGAGGACAACCTCGAATCCCATCGCCGGATCCACGACCAGATCAAGCTGCGCAGCGACCGCGGCGTCGGGCGCCGCGCCGACCTTTACCAGGCGGAAAGCCGGCTGGCGCTGGCCCAGGACAACTTGCGCACCGAGCAAAGCAGCCTGAAGGATGCCGAAGTGGCTTACGCCCGTCTCGTAGGCTCGGCCCCGGATGCGCTCGTCAAGCCGGTGGCGCCGGAAGGCGCGCTGCCGCCGACCGAACGCCTCGCGCTGGACGCGGCGCTGGCGAACCACCCGTCGCTCGCCGGCGCCGAGGCGGACGTGGCCCAGGCACGCGCCCGGTACGACGGCGCCAAGGCCGCGCTGTGGCCGCGCCTCGACCTGGAGCTCAGCGCGAGCCACGACCGCGACGGCGTGCTCGGCCCGACCAACGACCGCCGCGTGATGCTGCGTCTTCGCTACAACCTGTTCCAAGGGGGCGCCGACAAGGCGCGCATCGGCGAAGCGCACGCGCAGATCCGCGAAGCGGAAGAGGAACGCAATCGCACGCGCCTCGAGATCCAGGAAAGCGTTTCGCATGCGTACAACGCGTACCTCACCGCGCGCGACCGGATGGTCGTGCTCAAGCAGTACGTCGATTCCAGTGCGTCGACGCGCGAAGCGTACATGCTGCAGTTCGGCATCGGACAGCGCTCGCTGCTCGATCTGCTCAATGCCGAGAACGAGTATTACAGCGCGCGCATCGATTACATCGGCGGCCAGTATGCGGAAGCCGCGAGCGCCTACCGGGTGTTCGCCGGCATGGGACAGTTGCTCGATACGCTGCACGTCGGGCGGCCGGCCGAGGCGTGGGGAGCCGGCAGCGCGCGGCCGGCGGTCGCCTTCAATCGCGGCGCCCAGGACACCGGGAAATGACACTCGCCCGGGCGGCGCGGCTGACCGGACCCGGCGCGCTCATGGGGGGATGAACACGGGAAGCGCAATTTTCTGTCATAAGCCTTGAAGTTATGAAATCTATTGTGCTTATGCTTAAGGTGCCATAAGCAGGCCTACTGCTTGAAATCCCGTGAGCGAAACGCCTGATCGATTTGCCGGGCTCGCTGCACCTCGTCGCTGTGCAGGTAGGTCGATGTCGTCGAGATCGAGGCGTGCCGCAGGTTGTCGCGCACCATGATCAGCTCAGCACCACGCGCCAGCGCGTGCGACGCGTGGGTGTGCCGCATCCAGTGCGGGCTCGCGCGGCGCAGCTTTTCGGCGGTCGAAGGCCGATCGTCCTGGATTGCATCGGCCACCAGCATGAAGAACCGTCGCAGCACGCGCCAGAGCCGTCTGAGTTCGATGCCCGCGCCATCCTCGTCAAGGCTCGCAACGAGCGGCGTCGCCGGGTCCCAGCGTGCGAGCGTGATCGGCAGCCCGCGCTGCACGAGAAATTGATCCAGCGCGGTTCGAGCGAGTGACGGTAGCGCCACCTTGCCGAGCTTGCCATCCTTGCCAAGCACGTGCAGCCAGTGATCGCCGTGCTCGTCCCGGCGGATGTCGCCGAGCGTCGCGCCGACCAGCTCGCTCGCGCGCAGGCCGGTCGCATAGCCGAAGTCCAGCAGGAAGCGGAGGCGCTGCACGGCCGGCAGGCTCCAGCCGTACGACCATTCGAGGCCCTCGGCAAGTGCGCGGATCAACAACCACTCGCCCTCGGAGAATCCCCGTGACCACGATGACGATGCGCGAGCTGGACCGATTCAAGGTGATTCAGGATGTATCCCATCGCCATAGACTATTTGAAATTTTCATTCAAATTAATGCAATTGCACCTCCGAATATAATTGACTCCATAAGCGAGAAAAGCGTGACTGCGCCAGATATGCCGGCATCTCCGAATAGACGAAGAACGGAGTCAACCCATAGCGTAAGCCCTGTCGATCACATTGCCGCAGAAAAGTCGGCCCCGCCTGTGTCGCCGCCTCCAGCAAGCTGCGTAGCGGCATGCCCGCGGTCTCATTGAGCACGACGTGAAGAATCGGATAGAGTGCGTCACGCTCACGGCACTCGGTTTGGCGACATGCTTCGCAATACGCCTCCCAGCCTTCGTCGGTGCGGTCGATCGGTGCAAGGACGGCCGCGCGGACGTGCGCGGAGACGACGTCATCGAGACATTTCCGATTGCCCTCCAGCACCGCGAGATTCTTACGCCGAAACGCATCTTCGATCAGCGCGCGTTCGGCGTCGTCGATTGTCCGGAAGCCGCGTAATCTTTATCGCCCCAGGCTTCCGCGTAGTCCCAGTCATACAGTGACCGGACATCGTTCAGTCTCTGCTCTTCGACGACATAGCGCACGAGCGTCGGACACATGTCCATGACGAACAGCCTCTGATTCAACGCGTCCATGGTCCTTGCCGGCATTCTGTCGACGAGGTACTCCAGCGACTCCGCGTTTGCGCGCCGGTGGACGCGCACCGCCCGGCTCGCCACGTCCGGTGCCGCGGCCCGGTCATTTAACGGTCCTGCCACGGTCAACCGTTTGTCCAGTGACCTGGTCGTCACGGCGGCATAACCCGGATGAAAAGCCACGATTGAAGCGCGATCGCCATAGCCAAATCGCGCGAGCACGTCGAGGTACTGTTCGAGCCGCTCCAAGGTGCGCACGCACGCATCAAGCGATTGATTCAATACTGGTTTATCCGGTGTTCAAGCGAAAGGCGATCCCGTTCGCGCGCCCGGGCATGCTTATTTCCGTCGACTCAAGTTGTCGGATTTGATCAAGAATCCGGCGCAGATTGCGCTTCCGGTTTCCACTAGACTTACTCGCATATAGGTAACGATCGGTAATACAGCAGCGAGACATGCGAACCCATCGGAAGCGCACGTCTGAATGAAACGATTGCCCGCGGACGTGTACCGCACGGCGTCGGCCCGATCGCCGGACGCATGAGCATGGGGTGAAAGTCGGTCTAATTATAAGTTATGCGAATGAAATGATATTGACGACACCCGGTGCCGATTGCGGTCGCCGGGCTTGATTGCGCGAGCGAGTCGCTTCGGGGAACGGTCCACGCGGCAGGACGCGGTGGGCGCGCCAAATCGCTAACGGGCGCGCGATGTTGGGGGGCGTTGCCATGTGTCGATCACGGTCCCATGTGTCGATCACGGTCCCATGTGATCGGCGCGCGACAGCGATCGGAGTTATGCATACCGGTGCGTCGCGGGTGATGCGGGCACTTCGCCGTTCCGCGGGACGGGTTTGGGTAGAGGATCGAGAGGAATCTTCGATCGCATCGTCGCCGCATGAGCGTTCACGGCCACGAGCGATGCCAGTGCCGCGGCGGTGCACGTCGACGTTCGGCGATGTCGGATGCCACACACGATACGAACAACCAAGTACACGACCGATGACGATCAAGCTACGTGCGAACGCGACCACGAACAAGCCGGCGGCCATTGCCCTGGGGGCAGCGGTGGCATTTTCCCTGCCGGCTGGTGCGGCGGGCACGCCCGTGCTGACATCGCTGGGGCAGTCCGGCGGGCTATTGATTCCATACGGATTCACGCTGCCTGAAGGAACATTCGAGGGGCAATACAACAACTACATCGATCCACGGTTCGGGAAGCAGACGACGAGTTCGGACATCGTTTGGGGCGCGATCGGCCTGTTTCCGCACGTGGAGATATCCGGCGGTCTGGCGAACTATCCAGGCGACGTACGCACGACGGTGCCGGGCTACGACCACATCGTGCTTCGACATCTGATGGCGAACGCAAAGGTCTCGATTCCGAAGTTCTTCACATACCAGCCGGACATCGCGATCGGCATCAATGACGTTGGCGGGCAAACGCATTACTTCCGGTCCACCTACGGTGTCGTATCGCAAGTGCTCGGGCCCGCGACGCTGACGGTCGGCTACGGGCACGGCGACCGGCTCGACGGGGTGTTCGGCGGCGCCGAGCTTCGGCTGTGGCACACGGGCCTGTCGCTGCTGGCGGAGCACGATTCGAAAACGCCCTATGCGGGCATCCGCTTCCAATCGCCGCCGATCAAGTGGCTGGCCGACGCGAGCCTCGTGGGCACCGTGATGCGCTCGCTCAGGCATACGGACGGGATCGCGCCGCGCACGTCGTTCTCGATCGGCGTGCAGATTCCGCTCGGCCGGCGGTTCGATGCCGCGCGCTGCGGCGACGGCTTGTGTAGCGACGCGCCGGTTGTCGCGGCAGGCACATCGGCGCCGGACGACACGCTGCGACCTGCGGCCGCGCTCACGCCGCTCAGCGCATTCACGCGGATCGAGCCTGCCACGCCTGCGGCGGCGGATGCGTCACGCGACGATCGAGTCATGCCGTCGCTTCACACGCCGCCGGATCTCGTTCGGACCGCCGCGCCGGCAGTCGACGCGGCGCCGGACCCGGCGGCGCTCGACAGGATCGTGCGCGCGCTGACGGACGCCGGACTCGAGCGCGTGCGCGCCGGCATGGCGGGCGCGGATCTCGTCGTCGAATATGAAAACCACCGCTACAACCAGAACGAGGCGGACGCGCTGGGCATCGCGCTCGGCGCGGCGGCGGAGTACGCGCCGAAGGGCGTCGAGACCGTGCGCATCGTAATCAAGAAGGCGAACGAGCCGGTGGGCGAGTTGAGCGCCGATCGGGCGGACTACGCGCGCTTCGTCGCGGGTGGCGCGTCGACCGCCGCCGGCGCGTCGCTGTCGATGCGCACGCGGCCGACGCACGATGCTGATTCGATTGCGTGGGTAGGCAACGCCCGCGCGCACGGGCTCGTACGGATCCAGATCGCGCCGGTCACGCACTACCTCTACGGCACTGAGTACGGCAACTTCGACTACTCCGTGGGCGCGAAAATCCAGGGCTTCGTGCCGCTGTGGCGCGGCGCGGAACTGTATTCGAGCGTGATCGTGCCGATTGCGAACAGCAAGAACATGGACAACGGCCGCGTCTACGACCAATACCGCTTGCGCGGCGGGCTGTCGACCGTTGCGCTCGTGCAGAGCTTCTGGATTGCGCCGCGCGTTTTCAACGTGACCGCGCTCGGCAAGTTCGACCTCCAGTACCTGGGCGTCGAGAACGAGACGACCGCGTTCGTACCGGGCCGTCCCGACGTGGTGCGGCTGAAGCTCGCCTATCTGCATCACGAGCCGGGCAAGGATGCGCTGCCGGCGGAGAAGAACGCGCTGCTCACGTACCGGTGGGTCGAGCCCGCATGGAAGATGTGGATCGAGGCGGGCGTCGCGCGCTATGTCGGTGGCGACAAGGGCCCGCTGATCACGTTGACGCGCTGGTTCGACGACGTGTCGTTCAGCGTGCAGGGATGGCATAGCGGCCACGGCTCGTTCGTCGGCGCGTCGGTCAGTTTCCCGTTGACGCCGCGCCAGGGCATGAAGCCGGGGATCGTGCAGATCAACGGGCCCGAGCAGTTCTCGCTCAATTTCCGCACGCGTGTCGGATCGTCGAACTATCTCGCGCAAGACGGCGCCGAGAATCTCGACTTTGCCTACAACGCGCAACAGTTCCTGCTCAACCAGGGGCGCTTCAGCGCCGAGTACTTCGCGACGCAGCTTTACCGGATGCGCGATGCCTACAAGCGCTACGCGCATTCCGCCGGCGTGGCGCCGCCCGCGACGGAGGCGGCGCTGCCGGCTGACGGCGTGCAGCCGTCGGCCGCGCGCGAGGCAAGCATTCAATGATCGAGGGACCGGAGAGTCCTCGGGAAAATCGGGTTGATCTAACGGAGAAAATCGATGAAGACGATGAAGAAAGCGGCAGTGAGGGCATTGCAAGTCGGCACGTTTGCGCTCGCGGGTACGCTCGCGGCCTGTGGCGGAGGTGACGACAGTCCGAGCACGACGCCTTCGAATGCGTCGTCGGCCACGATCAACGGCACGGCCGCGACCGGCGCAGCGATGGCGAACGCGGCGATCACGATCGTGTGCGCGACCGGCAACGGTTCGGGCACGGCCGACGCGAACGGCGCTTTCTCGGTCACGTTTGTGCTCGCGGGGCCGTGCGCGATCACCGGCACGAACGGGACGACCACGCTGCACTCGTTCGCGAGCGGCGGCGGCACGTTCAACGTGACGCCGTTGACCGAACTGCTGCTGACCTATCTGGCGGGGCAACTGGGCACGGACCTGAACGGGCTGCTGTCGGGCCTCGCGTCCAATCCGACGTATCAAAGCGCGTTGACGAACCCCGCTGTCGTTGCGGCTGCGGCGAATGGGGTTGCCCAGACCATCAAGAACGAAACCGGCGTCACGCTGTCGACGTCCGCGTTCCTGACGACGCCGTTCAAGCCAGGCCAGGCCGGCCAGGATTCGGACCTCGAAGCGCTGAAATCGAAGGGTGCGCTCGGAGGAAACGGCCAGCCGTCTGAGACGTTGCTCGGCAAGGTGGGTAACGCCGGCAAGGCAGCTGGCAAGCCCACCGGCGGCACCGGCGGCAGCGGCAACCCGGCGTAACGGCGAGCGAAGCCGCGCGCGGCGCCGTGCGCGCGGATTCACACCCGGCGCGTTGCCCGCCACGCGGTTCGATGTCGAACGCGCGCGCCGGGGCAACCGTGCCTTGGCGGCTGATATGACGCCCCGTGTCAATCGGGTTCGTTTTTTCAGTTTTCGAAGGCACGTTGCCTGAATTTCCCGAGGGCGACGTAGCAGCAAATCTCGCCGGGCATGCCGCCTGCCGACTTGTTCCGGCCAGCGAAGTGAGTTCGAGGGTGAAAGACGAAATTGCCTCAGCGCTCAAGAAAGGGCCTGAGCTTGTCTGCACGGCTGGGATGCATCAGCTTGCGCATCGCCTTGCTCTCAATCTGACGGATCCGCTCGCGGGTCACGTCGAACTGCTTGCCGACCTCTTCAAGCGTGTGATCGGAGTTTGTGTCGAGCCCGAATCGCATCCGCAGAACCTTGGCTTCGCGCGGCGACAACCCGG
>NZ_CAJPGY010000086.1:0-9632 GCF_905339915.1 Burkholderia sp. BCC1985 | reverse complement strand
GGCGCCGGTCTCGACACCGGTGAGGTTCAGCGTGCCGACGTTGGTGACGTGATCGGACGCGCTGCTGCCCGAATCGGTGGTGAGGGCGACACCGGGTGCAGCCGCAGAGGTATCGAGCGTAAAGCTGAACGACGTGGGATCGGACGTGTTGCCAGCGATATCGGTCTGCCGGACCTGTACGTCGTTCACGCCTTCGGTGGCATTGAAGCTGGTGCTCCAGGTGTGACCGCCGTCGATCGAATATTCGACGGTGGCGCCGGTCTCGACACCGGTGAGGTTCAGCGTGCCGACGTTGGTGACGTGATCGAAGGCACTGCTGCCGGAGTCGGTGGTCAGGGCCACACCGGGCGCCGCGGCCGACGTGTCGAGCGTGAAGTTGAACGAAGTCGGATCGGACGTGTTGCCGGCGATATCGGTTTGCCGGACCTGCACATTGTTCAGGCCTTCGACGGCATTGAAGCTGGTGCTCCACGTATGACCGCCATCGGTCGAATATTCGACAGTGGCGCCGGTCTCGACACCGGCCAGGTTCAACGTGCCGACATTGGTGACGTGATCGGACGCACTGCTGCCCGAATCGGTGGTGAGGGCGACACCGGGTGCAGCCGCAGAGGTATCGAGCGTAAAGCTGAACGACGTGGGATCGGACGTGTTGCCGGCGATATCGGTCTGCCGGACCTGTACGTCGTTCACGCCTTCGGTGGCATTGAAGCTGGTGCTCCAGGTGTGACCGCCGTCGATCGAATATTCGACGGTGGCGCCGGTTTCGACACCGGTCAGGTTTAGCGTGCCGACGTTGGTGACGTGATCGGACGCACTGCTGCCCGAATCGGTGGTGAGGGCAACACCGGGCGCAGCCGCCGACGTGTCGAGCGTGAAGCTGAACGACGTTGCCGACGACGTGTTGCCGGCGATATCGGTTTGCCGGACCTGCACGTCGTTCATGCCTTCGGTGGCACTGAAACTGGTGCTCCAGGTGTGACCACCATCGGTCGAGTATTCGACGGTGGCGCCGGTTTCGACACCGGTCAGGTTCAACGTGTCGACATTGGTGATATGGTCGGACGCACTGCTGCCGGAATCGGTGGTCAGGGCAACACCGGGCGCAGCCGCCGACGTGTCGAGCGTGAAGCTGAACGACGTTGCCGACGACGTGTTGCCAGCGATATCGGTCTGCCGGACCTGTACGTCGTTCAGGCCTTCGGTCGCGCTGAAGCTGGTGTTCCAGGTATGGCCGCCGTCGATCGAATATTCGACGGTGGCACCGGTTTCGACACCGGACAGGTTCAACGTGCCGACATTGGTGATATGGTCGGACGCACTGCTGCCCGAATCGGTGATGAGTGCGACACCGGGTGCGGCGGCCGAGGTGTCGAGCGTGAAGTTGAACGACGTCGGATCGGACGTGTTGCCGGCGATATCGGTCTGGCGGACCTGTACGTCGTTCACGCCTTCGACGGCGGTGAAACTGGTGCCCCACGTATGACCGCCATCGGTCGAATATTCGACGGTGGCGCCGGTCTCGACACCGGACAGGTTCAACGTGCCGACATTGGTGATGTGATCAACAGCGCTGCTGCCGGAATCGGTGGTCAGCGCCACGCCCGGTGCAGCCGCCGACGTATCGAGCGTAAAGCTGAACGACGTTACCGACGATGTGTTGCCGGCGACATCGGTCTGCCGGACCTGCACGTCGTTCACGCCTTCGGTGGCGCTGAAATTCGTATTCCAAGTATGACCGTCATCGATCGAGTATTCGACAGTGGCGCCGGTTTCGATGCCGGTGAGGTTCAGCGTGCCGACATTGGTGATGTGATCGGATGCGCTGCTGCCGGAATCGGCGGTGAGCGCCACGCCGGGGGCGGCAGCCGACGTGTCGAGCGTGAAGCTGAACGAAGTCGGATCGGACGTGTTGCCGGCGATATCGGTCTGCCGGACCTGTACGTCGTTCAGGCCTTCGGTGGCGCTGAAACTGGTGCTCCACGTATGACCGCCATCGGTCGAATATTCGACAGTGGCGCCGGTTTCGACGCCGGCCAGGTTCAGCGTGCCGACATTGGTGATGTGATCGGACGCACTGCTGCCGGAATCGGTGGTGAGGGCCACGCCGGGGGCGGCGGCCGACGTGTCGAGCGTGAAATTGAACGACGTCGCCGACGACGTGTTGCCGGCGATATCGGTTTGCCGGACCTGCACATCGTTCAGGCCTTCCATGGCACTGAAACTGGTGTTCCATGTGTGGCCGCCGTCGATCGAGTATTCGACAGTGGCGCCGGTTTCGACACCGGACAGGTTCAGCGTGCCGACATTGGTGACGTGATCGGACGCATTGCTGCCGGAATCCGTGGTGAGGGCAACGCCCGGTGCAGCCGCCGAGGTGTCGAGCGTGAAGCTGAACGACGTCGTCGACGACGTGTTGCCGGCGATATCGGTCTGCCGGACCTGGACGTTGTTCGTGCCTTCGATGGCGTTGAAGCTGGTGCTCCAGTGCGCGCCGTTGTCGACGCTGTACTGCACCGTGGCGCCGGATTCGACACCGGTCAGGTTCAACGTGCCGACATTGGTGACGTGGTCGGACGCGCTACTGCCGGAATCGGTGGTGAGCGCCACCCCGGGCGCGGCAGCCGACGTGTCGAGCGTGAAATTGAACGACGTCGCCGACGAGGTGTTGCCCGCGACGTCGATCTGGCGGACCTGCACGTTGTTCGTGCCTTCCAGTGCACCGAAACTGGTGCTCCAGTGCGCACCGTTGTCGACGCTGTACTGCACGGTGGCGCCGGTTTCGATGCCGGTGAGGTTCAACGTACCGACATTAGTGACGTGATCAACAGCGCTGCTGCCCGAATCGACCGCCAACGCCACACCGGGCGCGGCAGCCGAGGTATCGAGCGTGAAGCTGAATGACGTCGCCGCCGACGTGTTGCCGGCGACGTCGATCTGCCGGACCTGCACGTTGTTCGTGCCTTCGATGGCGTTGAAGCTGGTGTTCCAGTGCGCGCCGTTGTCGATGCTGTATTGCACGGTGGCGCCGGTTTCGACGCCGGTCAGGTTCAGCGTGCCGACATTAGTGACGTGATCGACAGCGCTGCTGCCCGAATCGACCGCCAACGCCACACCGGGCGCGGCAGCCGACGTATCGAGCGTGAAGCTGAACGACGTCGCCGATGACGTATTGCCGGCGACGTCAACCTGCCGGACCTGCACGTTGTTTACGCCTTCGAGCGCACCGAAGCTGGTGCTCCAGTGCGCGCCGTTATCGACGCTGTACTGCACGGTGGCGCCATTCTCGATGCCGGACAGGTTCAACGTGCCGACATTAGTGACGTGATCAACAGCGCTGCTGCCCGAATCGACCGCCAGCGCCACACCGGGCGCGGCAGCCGACGTATCGAGCGTGAAGCTGAACGACGTCGCCGCCGACGTGTTGCCGGCGACGTCGATCTGCCGGACCTGGACGTTGTTCGTGCCTTCGACCGCGCTGAAGCTGGTGTTCCAGTGCGCACCGCCGTCGACGCTGTACTGCACGGTGGCGCCGGTTTCGACGCCGGTCAGGTTCAACTTACCGACATTGGTGACGTGATCAACAGCGCTGCTGCCCGAATCGACCGCCAGCGCCACACCCGGCGCAGCCGCCGCCGTATCGAGCGTGAAGCTGAACGATGTCGCCGCCGACGTGTTGCCGGCGACGTCAACCTGCCGGACCTGCACGTTGTTCAACCCTTCGACGGCACTGAAGCTGGTGTTCCAATGCGCACCGTTATCGACGCTGTACTGCACGGTGGCGCCGGTTTCGATGCCGGTCAGGTTCAACGTACCGACATTGGTGACGTGATCAACAGCACTGCTGCCCGAATCGACCGCCAGCGCCACACCGGGCGCGGCAGCCGACGTATCAAGCGTGAAACTGAACGACGTCGCCGCTGACGCATTGCCCGCGACGTCAACCTGCCGCACCTGCACATTGTTCGCACCCTCGACCGCCCCGAAGCTGGTACTCCAATGCGCACCATTATCGACGCTGTACTGCACGGTCGCGCCACTCTGAACCCCGGTCACATTCAGCGTACCGACATTCGTGACGTGATCAACAGCACTACTGCCCGAATCGATCGCCAGCGCCACACCAGGCGCCACAGCCGCAGCCGTATCGAGCGTGAAACAGCACGACGCCGCCGCCGACGCATTGCCGGCGATGTCGACCTGCCGGACCAGCACGGTATTCGTTCCCTCGACCGCGCTGAAGCCGGTGCTCCAGTGCGCGCCGTTGTCGGTGCTGTACTGAACGGTCGCGCCGTGTGCGATCCCGCCGAGCGAAAGCGTGCAGTCCGACGTGATGTGGTCGGTGGCCGAACTGCCCGTGTCGTGCGCCAGCGCGACGACAGGGGCGGGCGGTGCAATATCGACATAGGCGGTCGCCCAGCTCAGCGTGCCGTTGCCCAACCGGATGGCGTACGTGAAGCTGTCCTGCGCGTAGCCGAGCGTATTGAAGCTGTTCGACAGCCATGACGCATCGAGATGGCTCGCATCGTATCCGACCTTGCCGTCCGACGTGACCCAGATGTGCGCGCCGTGCGCGCTGTAATCCATGCTCACGGCTTCGGCTCTCGCCGTGTCCTGCGTCAGCAGCGCGGTCTGCTCGAGCGCGACGGTCGCTTCGGTGCCGGAGTCGAGCGAGTAGAGCGTCTTGGCCGCGCCGCCGAGATCGTTCGCCATCACGTTCAGGTAGACGGTGGTGAGTGCATTGTCGGTGAGCCCTGTCTGCGCCGACATGAACACATCGTCTTGTGCCTGCGGCGTATTGCTGATGGACACCGCGGTGCCGTTCGAAGTCGTCGCCATGTCGTGCTCCCCGTCCTGTCTGATGTGTATTGATGCAGGCATTTCGCCGCCCCATGCGGGCTCGCCTGCGGATCTGCAAATCGGTCTTCGTATCAGCGCTCGCGCAACGCCATTTCCTTGGTCTTGATGACGGGCTTGAGCAGGTAATGCAATACGGTCCGGCGGCCGGTCCGGATGTCGACCGTCGCGATCATGCCCGGCACGATCGCGACCGGCTGGCTGCGGCCGCTCGGCTTGTTCTGCCGCGTGCGCACCAGCACGCGGTAGTAGCTGTCGGGTTTCTCGCCGGGGCGGTCGGGCACGATCGTGTCGGCGCTGATGTCCTCGACGACGGCCGGAAAGCCGCCGTAGATGGAAAAGTCGTACGCGGAGAGCTTGACCGTCGCGTCCTGCCCCGGATGCAGGAACGCGATGTCCGCGGGCCGCACGCGCGCTTCGATCAGCAGCGTGTCGTCCAGCGGCACGATCTCCAGCAGGTCCATCCCCGGCTGGATCACGCCGCCGACGGTGTTGATCTTGATCTGCTTGACCATGCCCTTCAGCGGCGCCCGCACCAGCGTGCGCGTGACGCGATCCTCGAGCGCCACATTGGCCGCGCTCAGCGCGGACTGTTCGGCGCGCGCCTGGTTCAGCTCCTTCATCGCGTCGGCGCGGAAGTGCGCGGTCGTTTCGTCGATCTTCTGGCGCGCTTCGCGATAGGCGGCTTCCAGCCGCGGCATCGCCAGCCGCGTCGCGTCGAGGTCGCCTTTCATGTCATTGGCCTGCCGTTCGAGCCGCAGGACTTCGACATCGGATACCGCGCCTTTCTGCACGAGCGGGCTCGTCAGCGCCAGCTCCTTCGCGACGAGGCCATAGCTATGCTGCAGCTGCGCCTGGCGCGAACGTTTCTCCGCGAGCTCCTGGCGATGCTGTTCGGCCTGTTGCCTGAGCACGTCCAGATTGGCCTGCAATTCGCGCTGGCGCGATGCGAACAGCGAGCGCTCTTCGTCCAGCAGGCCGGGGCTCGTCTGCGCCAGCCGATCGGGTGCGACGAACGCGGCGCCGTTCGCCTCGGCGGTGAGGCGCGCGATCCGGGCAAGCAGCGCGGCATCCTTCGCCTGTCCTTCTTTGTACGACGACGTGAAGCGCGTATCGTCGATGCGCATCAGCGGCTGGCCTTTCTGCACGACCTGTCCCACGCGCACCATGATCTCGGAGACGATGCCGCCCTCGAGGTTCTGGACCACCTGCACCCGGCTGGACGGGATCACCTTGCCTTCGCCGACGGTCACTTCGTCCACTTCGGCGAACGCGGACCAGGCGAGGGCGACGACGAAGAAGGCGAGCGTCGCCCAGAGTATCCAGTGGCTGAAATAGCGCGGCCCTTCCATTGCCGCAGCGCAGCGTTCGCGCATGAACGCCGTATCGTCGGCGCGCGGCCTGAGGGCCGCGCCGATCCGTGCGACCAGCGCCTTGAGCGCCGCGGCGCGGTTCATCGTCGGCGTATCCGCGCCGTCGGGTTCAGCCAGCAGCGACATGGAGCGTCCTCCCTGCAAGCGCGGCCAGGACCTGGTCCTTCGGGCCGTCGGCGACGACGCGGCCCTGATCCATCACGATCAGGCGGTCGACGAGCGTGAGCAGCGACGGGCGATGCGTGACGAGCAGCAGCGTGCGGCCCTCGAGGCGGGCCGCGAGCCGCCCCTTGAACAGTTCCTCGGACCGGTTGTCCATCGCGCTGCTGGGCTCGTCGAGCAACAGCACCTGCGGCGACAGCAACATCGCGCGGGCGATCGCGACCGCTTGACGCTGTCCGCCGGACAACGCTTCGCCGCGCTCGCCGACGGCGAGATCGAAGCCGTTCGGCAAGCGGTTGACGAAGTCGGCGACCCCGGCGACCTGCGCGGCGCGCAGCACGGCGTCGTCGTCCACGCCGGGCGCGCCCAGCACGATGTTGTCCCGCACGGTGCCGTTGAACAGCATCACGTCCTGCGGCACGTGGCCGATCCCGCGCCGCAGCGCGGCGGGATCGTACTGGCGCAGCTCGACGCCGTCGATCAGTACGTTGCCGGAAGCGGGCGGATAGAGCCCCAGGATGAGTTTTTCGATCGTGGTCTTGCCCGAGCCGACGCGTCCGATGATGCCGACGCGCTCGCCCGCGGCGATGCGGAACGACACGCCGTCGAGCGACGTGCCGCTCTGGCCCGGGTACGCGAAGCCGACGTTCCGGAATTCGATCTCGCCGCGCAGCGCCGGCCGGTGCACGAAGCGCTGGTCGGCCGGGCGCTCGCCGGGCAGGTTCATCACGCCGCTGATCGACGCCAGCGCGCTGCGGGACTGGTGGTAGCGGGTCAGCAGCGACGCCACCTGGCCCATCGGCGCCAGCGCGCGGCCCGTCAGTGTCGTGCAGGCGATCAGGCCGCCGGTCGTGAGGCGGTCGTCGCCAATCATATAGACGCCGCACAGGACTACGGCGAGATAGGCCACCTGTTGGGAGAACATCGCGAAATTGACCGCGCATCCCGACAGCAGGCGCGACTTGAGCCCGAGCCGCGCGATCTCGCCCAGCAACTGCTCCCAGCGGGCCTGCATCGGCCCTTCCGCGCCGTTGACCTTGATCGTTTCGAGGCCGACCAGCGTTTCGATCAGCAGCGCCTGCCGTTGGCTCGCGTGGCGCTGGCTGGCCTGCACGGCCCGCGCGAGCGGCCCCTGCACGGCAACGCCCGCGCCGATCACGAGCGGCAGCGCCATCAGCGGCAGCCAGCCGAGCCCGCCGCCGACCCAGAACATCGCCGCGATGAACACCACCGAAAACGGCAGGTCGATCAGCGCCGCCGCGGTGGCCGACGTGAGGAAATCGCGCACCGCTTCGAATTCCTGGATCTGCGACGCGAATCCGCCGACCGACGGCGGGCGCGCGGCCATCCGGATGCCGAGCACTTTTTCGAACAGGTTGGCGGACAGGATCACGTCGATCTTCTTGCCGGCCATGTCGATGAAATGGCCGCGCAACGTGCGCATCACCACGTCGAACACGATCACGAGCACGATGCCCGCCGCCAGCGCCCACAACGTCTCGAGCGCGTGGTTCGGCACGACCCGGTCGTAAACGTTCATCGTGAACAGCGGCATGGCCAGCGCAAACAGGTTGACCAGCATCGACGCGAGCATCACTTCCGCGTAGATCGGCCACGACTGCGCGACCACGCCCCAGAACCAGTTGCGCGGGCGCGGCACGGCGCTTTCCGCGTCGCGCGCGTCGAACCGGTGGGCGGGGCGCGCGAACAGCACGAGGCCGGCATGGCGTTGCGCGAGCTCGGCCGGGGCGAGCGCTGCCTCGCCGCAGCCGGTTTCGGGAAGGATCACCTGCACGGTGCCGGACGCGTTTCTGCGAACCAGCACGCACGCCTGCCCGTCGTTCAGCAGCAGCACGACGGGCAAGACCGCGTCCGGGATGTCGTCGAGCGCGCGCCGGGCCAGTTTGGCGGAAAGGCCCGCGCGCGCCGCTGCCCGGATGAACAGCGCCGGCGTCAGGCGCTGGCCGGCCAGCGGCAGGCCGGCCATGAGCGCGTCGGCGCCCACGGGCCGGTCGAACAGCCGCGTCAACACGAGCAGGCAGCCCAGCAGCGGATCGTCCTCGATGCCCGATCCGTGGGGCAGCTCCCATGCACGCGCGCCTGCCGCGCCCGCCGCGGCTTCCGTCGTGGCGGCGTGCATTACAGTACGCCGCCACGCAGGTGACGGTCGGACTGGTGCGGCAGTCCCCCCGGCGCGGATATCCCCGCCGTCAAGCGCTTTGTCTTGCTCATGCGCTACCCCGATGTTATTCGTTCGATGTCCGTCGCTTGGTGCGACTGCTTGTCGACTACTGCCTTACGTCGGAGCAACAGCAAGTAGCGGGCCAGATGGGATGGTGGGCGCGCGCAGCACGGCGGTGCGTGCTTGCGCGAGCCGGCCGGCCGGCGCGAATGGCGATTTGGTTTCGGATCTGATACGAATGAATGCGCGTGGCGTTGCGGACGTGCGCGGCGCGATGCGCGGCGGCGCTCACGCTCTCGTGCGCGGATCAAGATGGCAGGGCAGCAGGGCGGTGGCGAACCGTCGCCGTGGCGCAAGCGGGGCGCTGGGCCCGGCCTCGAGAAATGTTTCAGCGATGAAACGTCCGGGGTGTCGCGACGTATCGCCGATGCAACGTGGTAAGGCCGGGGGCCGGCAGGCTTGCCGCAGGCGCGCCCGCCCATCGTAGAATCGACCCCTTATCCATCAGGAGATTGCCCGTTGGCTTCGCCATCCGCCCAGCGCCGGTCGTTGCGCTCTCGCCTGCGGCGCGCCCGCAATCCGTGGTAGGCGCCGCGCGCGCACGCTGTTCACGCGCCCCGCGACGTCGCCGCATCGCACGCTGCTGTTCCGCCTCGCCCTCGTCGTGTTCCTGTGCGCGCTCGCGTTCCTCGTGCTGTATCTCGATCGCGACGGCCTGCGCGATTCGACGAAGAGCACGCCGATGGGCATCGCCGATCTCGTCTATTTCACGATGGTCACGGTCGCGACGGTTGGCTACGGCGACATCGTGCCGGTCACCGCGCGGGCGCGGCTGATCGATGCATTCCTCATCGTGCCGATCTGCATCGGCATCTGGTTCATCTTCCTGGGCACGGCGTATCAGTTCGTGATCCAGCGCGTCATCGAGGAATTCCGCATGAAACGCCTGCAGAAGCAACTGTCCGATCACATCGTCGTGTGCGGCTACGGCCTGTCGGGGTCGATCGCCGTGCGCGAGCTGCTCGAAAGCGGTGTCGATCCGTCGACGGTCATCGTGA
>NZ_CAJPGY010000085.1:0-10216 GCF_905339915.1 Burkholderia sp. BCC1985 | reverse complement strand
CCTGCGCACCGGCGTGTCGCGCTTCAAGATCGACGGCTGACGCACGCGGCCTTCGTGCGGACGACACGATGCTCTTCCTACTTTTTGAACTCGACGGCGAACGCTATGCGCTCGATGCGACGCGGATCGTCGAGGTGCTGGCGCTCGCGCCCGTGAAGTCGATGCTGGGTACGCCGCCATGGCTCACCGGCGTGATCGATCACCGGGGCAAGCTGGTGCCGGTGATTGACGTGCCGCGGCTCGCGCTCGGGCGCGCGGCGCACGCGCTGCGGTCGACGCGGCTCGTCGTCGTGCGCTATGCGCAGCAACACGAGGCGGACGGCGTCGATCGATGGCTCGGGCTGATCGTCGAGCACGCGACGCAGGTGCGCGAGTTCGCGCCCGCGCAATTCGCCGACAGCGGGATCGCGACGCCGCACGCGCGCTGGCTCGGGCCGGTCGCCGCCGACGCGACGGGATTCGTGCAGCGGATCGACGTAGAGCAGATGCTCGATGACGACGCGCGCGCATTGCTGTTTCCGCCCGCGCAGGCGCTTGCCGGATGATGGCCATGATGAACGCCAACGACCCTCGATTCGAAGCGTGGCTCGCGCGTGAAACCGGGATGGATGCGGCGACGCTCGGCAATCGTGCGCTCGCGCGCGCGGTTGCCGAACGCGCACGCGTCACGCAGGCCGATGCACCGGACGCGCCCGACACACCGAGGCCCGCCGGCGGCACGCCGGACGACGTCGCCGAGGCCGCCGGTGGCGCCGCGATCGATGCGTACTGGCAGCGGCTGAATGCGTCCGCGGACGAACGGCAGGCGCTGATCGAAACGCTGGTCGTGCCGGAAACGTGGTTCTTCCGCGACCGCGAGGCATTCGTCGCGCTTGCGCGGATCGCCGACGTGCGGCTCGTGCGCGAGCCGGCGCGCACGCTGCGCGTGCTGAGCGTGCCGTGCTCGACCGGCGAGGAGCCGTATTCGATCTCGATGGCACTGCTCGACGCTGGCATCGGCCCGTCACGCTTCGCGATCGACGCGATCGACATCAGCGCACGCGCGATCGAGCGGGCGCGGGCCGGCGTCTACGGACGCAACGCATTTCGTGGCCACCCGCTCGAATTCCGCGACCGCCATTTCAGCGAAACGGTCGGCGGCTGGCAGCTCGACCCGCGGGTGCGCGAACCGGTACGCTTCGTTCAGGCGAACCTGTTCGACCTGCCGCTCGACGCGGACACGCGCTACGACTTCATCTTCTGCCGCAACGTGCTGATCTATTTCGACCGACACGCTCAGGACCAGTCGATCCGGCTGCTCGAGCGGCAACTCGCGGACGGCGGCACGATCTTCGTCGGCCCGGCCGAGACGGGGTTGATGATGCGGCATGCGCTGGCGCCCGCGCGCATTCCGCTCGCGTTCGCGTTCCATCGCGCGGCGCAGGCTGATGCTCCGGCCACGGGCGCGAACGATGGCGAGCGGCCGCCCACTGTGTCTGTGGCATCTGCGAAGCCGGTGGCGCCGCAGACGTTGCCGCCCCGGCACCCGGTGGCGGCACCCTCCATGGCAAACCATTTCGCAACGGCAACCCTGCACCGCCCGCCGGCCGTGCCACAGCGGCAGCCGGCGACACGCATCGCGCACGCGGCGCCCGATGCCGCGGATGCCGCGCCGAGCGCACCCGCCGCCCCGGCGCCCATGCTCGCCGACGCCCGCCGGCTCGCCGACACGGGCCGCCTCGACGACGCCGAGCGCGCCGCGCACGCATTCACGCTCGCGCACGGCCCCGACGCGGACGCGTTCTACCTGCTCGGCCTGATCGCCGACGCGCGCGGCCTCGATGCGGACGCGCAGGATTTTTATCGCAAGACGCTGTATCTCGACCCGGCTCACTATGAGGCCCTGACCCATCTCGCCGCGCTGCGCGACGCGGCAGGTGACGCGGCAGGTGCCCGGCAACTGATGCTGCGTGCGCAGCGGGCAAGCGCGCGGCGCGTCAGCCGTGCCGACGGCGGACCGGACCGGCGAACCGGGCGGAACCCATGACCCACGCCGCTCGTGACGATCGCGCTCCGGCCAGGGCCGTCGACGATTGCTGGAATCTCATCGGCACGCGAGGTGACGGCTCGTGCCCGCGGCTTGCCGTGCACACCCGCTGCCTGAACTGCCCGGTGTTCGAACACGCGGCCGGGAAGCTGCTCGACCGGCCGCTCACCGACGCGGACCTCGCCGAAACGGCGCGCGCCGCACGCAGCACCTCGCAGCCCACCCCTGCGGATGCACGACTCACTGCATCCGCCGCATCTGCCGACGATGCGCAAGCGCAGCAGTCCGCGCTCGCGTTCCGCGTCGGCGACGAATGGCTCGGCCTGCCCGCCGCCGCGCTGCGGCAGGTCGACGGGCCGCGCCCGATCCATTCGCTGCCGCACCGGCGCGACGGCGCCGTGCTCGGGCTCGTCAACGTGCGCGGCACGCTGACGATCGCAGCATCCCTCGGCGTACTGCTGAATCTCGAGCGCAACGCAACCGGACCGCACGAGTCGCGCAACGCGTATGCGCGGATGCTGGTCGTCGAGCATCGCGGCGACGCGGTCGCGCTGCCCGTCGACGAGGTCGAGGGCGTGCTGCGCTTCGCGGCGCATGCGCTACTGCCGGTGCCGACGACGCTCACCCACGCGGCCGCGATGCACACGCGCGGCCTGCTCGCGTGGCGCGATACAACGATCGGCGTGCTGGACACCGATCGCGTGTTCGACTCGCTTGCGAGGAGCCTGCGATGAGCACCGACGACGACCTGATGCGCCTGTCGCTGCTCGACCTGTTCCGCGACGAAGCACACACGCAGACGCAGGCGCTCGCGAGTGGCCTGCTGACGCTCGAACATTCGCCCGGAGACGCGCCCGCGCTGGAAGCGTGCATGCGCGCCGCGCATTCGCTGAAGGGCGCCGCGCGCATCGTCGACCTGCAGGACGGCGTCGACGTCGCGCACGCGATGGAGGAATGCTTCGTTGCCGCGCAGCGTGGCGAGCTGACGCTGACGACCGCGCACATCGACGCACTACTGCATGGCGTGGACCTGCTGCTGCGCGTCGGCAACGCCGATCCGGCGGCGGCGGTCTCGCGCGCGGACATCGACGCGCTGGCCGCACTGGGTCCGACCGACGCGTCGGACGAGCGCGCCGACCGCGCGGTGTCGCTCACACCGCTTACACTGCCCGTACCGCCCTCGCCGGAACCAGGCGCCGCAGCGCCGCACATCGGCTCCGCGCCCGACGATGCCGCCCTTGTCTCGATATCGCCGCGCACCGGCGACGGCCCCCCGCGCCACCCGCCGGCCGATCCGTCGCCGGGCTTGCATGCCGTCGCGCCCGACGCCCCGCCTTTGCACACCCAACCGCCCCCCCCGGCACGATCCGCAGCGGATGCTGCGCGTACGCGCCGAGCAGCTCGACCAGCTGTTGAGCCTGTCCAGCGAATCGCTCGTCGAATCGCACTGGCTGAAGCCGTTCACGGGCTCGATCCTGCGCATCAAGCGGATGCAGCGCGACGTCGCGCGCTCGCTCGACGTGCTCGTCGAAACGTTCGCGGAGCGGCTCGACCCGGCCGCGCTCGCGTCGCTGAACGATGTGCGCCAGGGGCTCGGCAACCTGCAGCTGCAGCTCGGCGCGCGCCTGGACGAGCTCGACCGCTTCGACCGCCGCAGCACGCATCTCGCGCAGCAGCTTTACGACGAAGCGTTGCGCTGCCGGATGCGACCGTTCGGCGACGCAACGCACGCGTATCCGCGCATCGTCCGCGATCTCGCACGTTCGCTCGGCAAGCGCGTGCGATTCGCGATCGTCGGCGAAACGACGCAGGTCGACCGCGACATCCTCGACATGCTCGACGCGCCGCTCGGCCACCTGCTGCGCAACGCGCTCGACCACGGCGTCGAGACGCCCGACGAGCGCATCGCGCGCGGCAAGCCGGCCGAAGCGAGCGTGACGCTCGAAGCGCGCCACAGCGCGGGCCAGTTGCTGATCTCCGTCAGCGACGACGGCGCCGGCATCGATCTCGACGCGCTGCGTGCAGGCGTCGTGCGGCGCCGGCTCGCCGACGCGGACACGGCCGCGCGGTTGTCCGACCTCGAACTGCTCGACTTCCTGCTGCTCCCCGGCTTCTCGATGCGCGACCGCGTCACCGATGTGTCGGGCCGCGGCGTCGGCCTCGACGCGGTGCACGACATGGTCAAGGCCGTGCGCGGCACCGTGCGGATCTTCACCGAGCCGGGCCGTGGCGCGCGCTTCGTGCTGCAACTGCCGCTCACGCTGTCGATCGTGCGCAGCCTGCTCGTCGAGGTCGGCGGCGAAGCGTACGCGATCCCGCTTGCGCACGTGCGCCGCACGCTCGAACTCGCGCGCGCCGACATCGACACGCTCGAAGGCCAGCAGCATTTCCGCTTCGACGGCCGCCCGGTCGGGCTCGTCACCGCGCACCAGCTGCTCGGCGCACCGTCGCCGGAACAGGCGGGCGACAGCGTCGCGACCGTTGTGATCGGCGACGAATGGGAGTCGTACGGGATCGCCGTCGACCGGTTCCGCGGCGAATGCATGCTGGTGATCCAGCCGCTCGACCGCCGGCTCGGCAAGGTCAAGGACATCGCGGCGGCCGCGCTGATGGAGAATGGCGAACCGGTGCTGATCATCGACGTCGAGGACTTGCTGCGCTCGGTCGACAAGCTCGTGCGCGGCGGCCAGCTCGACAAGGTGCAGCGCGCGCAGCACACGGCCGTCGCACGGCGCCGCCATGTGCTGGTGGTCGACGATTCGCTGACGGTACGGGAACTGGAGCGCAAGCTCCTCGAAAAGCGCGGCTATGCCGTCACCGTCGCGGTCGACGGGATGGACGGCTGGAACGCGCTGCGCGGCGCCGATTTCGATCTCGTCGTGACCGACATCGACATGCCGCGCATGGACGGCATCGAGCTCGTCACGCTGATCAAGCGCGATGCCGCGCTGAAATCGCTGCCGGTGATGATCGTGTCGTACAAGGACCGCGAGGAGGACCGCCGCCGTGGACTCGACGCGGGCGCCGACTACTACCTGGCGAAGAGCAGCTTCCACGACGAAACCCTGCTCGACGCCGTACGCGACCTGATAGGAGAAGCCCGTCCGTGAACATCGGCATCGTCAACGACCTTCCGCTCGCCGTCGAGGCGCTGCGCCGCGCGGTCGCGCGGCGGCCCGAGCACCGCGTGCTGTGGGTCGCGACCGACGGCGCGCAGGCCGTCGAGTTCTGCGCCGCGCAACCGCCCGACGTCGTGCTGATGGACCTGATCATGCCGAAGTTCGACGGCGTCGAGGCGACGCGACGGATCATGTCGTCGGGCAAGCCGTGCGCGATCCTGATCGTGACGAGCAGCATCGGCGCGAATGCGTGGCGCGTGTACGAGGCGATGGGCGCGGGCGCGCTCGACGCAGTCGATACGCCGCGGCTCGGCGCAGGCGCGAACGGCGACACCGCGCAGCTGTTGCTCGCGAAGATCGACCAGATCGGCCGGCTGCTCGACAAGCCGGCGGGCGCCGCCCGCCCCGCCGGCACGACGGCGCGCGGCGACGGCGGGCCGCTCGTCGCGATCGGCGCGTCGGCCGGCGGCCCGACCGCGCTTGCGTCGATCCTCGGCGCGCTGCCCACCGATTTCGGCGCGCCGATCGTGATCGTGCAGCATGTCGACCAGGCGTTCGCGGACGGCATGGCGCAATGGCTCGACGGCCAAACGCCGCTCAACGTGCGCATCGCGCGCGAAGGCGACCGGCCGCAGCCGTCGTTCGTGCTGCTCGCCGCGACCAACGACCACCTGCGGATCACGCGCGCCGGCACGCTCGAATACACGCGCGAGCCGGCCGAGACGCCGTACCGGCCGTCGGTCGACGTGTTCTTCAGCAGCGTGACCGAGCACTGGCCCGGCGACGTGATCGGCGTGCTGCTCACCGGGATGGGGCGCGACGGCGCGATCGGGCTGAAGGCGATGCGGATGAAGGGCTACCATACGATCGCGCAGGACCAGGCGACGAGCGCCGTCTACGGAATGCCGAAAGCCGCCGCGACGCTCGGCGCCGCGCGCGCGATCCTGCCGCTCGAGCGCATTGCGGGCGAACTGGCGGCGCTCGTCGGGAACTGAATGAAATGGACTTGCGTGACAGCAATGGCAACAACGGGTGTCGACATGACTAGTGACTCCACGCGACGCCCGGGCCACGATAACGGCACGTCCGCCGCGGACGGCGCGGGCGCGGCGCTCGAAGCCGCGCGCGCGACCCTGCAGGTGCCGCCGGCGACCGACGTGCCGGCGATGGTGCTGCTGGTCGACGACCAGACGATCGTCGCCCAGGCCGTGCGGCGCGCGCTTGCCGACGAGGACCGCATCGACTTCCACTACTGCCCGCGCTCGGACGACGCGCTCGCCGCCGCAGTCGAAACGCGGCCGACCGTGATCCTGCAGGACCTCGTGATGCCCGGCACCGACGGATTGAGCCTCGTGAAGGCGTACCGCACGAATCCCGTGATCCGCGACGTGCCGATCATCGTGCTGTCGACCAAGGAAGAACCGGTAATCAAGAGCGCCGCGTTTGCGGCCGGCGCGAACGACTACCTCGTAAAGCTGCCGGACCGCATCGAGCTCGTCGCACGGATCCGCTACCACTCGCGCTCGTACGTCAACCTGCTGCAGCGCGACGAAGCCTACCGCGCACTGCGGCAATCGCAGCAGCAATTGCTCGAAGCGAACCTCGAACTGCGCCGCCTCACGCATTCCGACGGGCTCACCGGGCTGTCGAACCGGCGCTATCTCGACGAATACCTGAACGCCGAATGGCGGCGCGGCGCGCGCGAACGCAGTGAGCTGTCGCTGCTGATGATCGACGTCGACAACTTCAAGCTTTACAACGACACGTACGGCCACGTGTCGGGCGACGACGTGCTCAAGCGGGTCGCCTCGACCGTCGAAAGCTGCCTCGGCCGCCCGGGCGATCTCGCCGCACGCTTCGGCGGCGAGGAATTCGCGGTGGTGCTGCCGGGCACGTCGCCGGGCGGCGTGCGCCTGCTCGCCGAGAAGATTCGCCTCGCGATCGAAGCGCTGCGGCTCGAGCACGTGCATTCGTCGACCGGCCGTTACGTGACGATCAGCATCGGCGGCGCGAGCGTCGTGCCGGCGGCCGGCACGCCGATGACGTCGCTGATCGAAGCCGCCGACCGCGCGCTGTACCGCGCGAAGCGCGACGGCAAGAATCGCGTCGCGATCGATGCGGGGCCGGCAACGCCGAGCGACGGCGGCGGGCAACCGGCCTGATCCGTACGCGGCAGCGTCTTGCGACGGCTATGTCAAGTTGACAAGCGCAGGCTACGTGCCTTCCTCAAGAGTAGTTATCCTTATCAGATTACTTGGTTGGCTGCGGGAGAGTCAGTCCAACCATGCCATGTGGCGAGGCGTTCTTTGAGTATGGCGCGACGACATACCGCGTTCATCTGATGTCTCGGCAACGCGAAGTGCTGCCGGATCGGGCCGACGCAAGAGAGAAATGCCAGAGTGCGTCGCGCATCGCGAAATCCGCGCAGCGCGCGCGTCCATCACACGATAGTCGGTCGCGATCTCTTTGCACACTGATGCTTGAGGCAATGCCGGCCGGAGGTCATCGCGCGCGGTGCCGCGCAGCCGATCTCGATCACGCACGGCAGCCGCGTCGAGCCGAAGTGACCCTGAACCAGCATGAATCCCGGTCGGAAGCGGAAATAGAAAAATCGAAACGACAATCACGCCCGCGCGATATGCGGCGTCGCACGCGACGAGCAGGCTGACGCACTTTGCGGCGCGATGGCCGAGGCCCGTATGCAGGAATTCGAACAGGCCTAGTCCAAATTCGCATTCTGTTTGTGATGGGAATTACGGCTGAATAAGTTCGCGACATACCGCGCTTTTCGCCAAGATCGGCGAATCGCAATCAGGATGGGTGCGCTTGATTCCGCACCCTGATCCTCCGGTACCGGTGGTCCCGATCGTCGCGCGATCGGGATGAATCCAATTACATCCGTGCACGAGGATACCGTCATGGCATCGATTCCCGAACCGTCGACAACCGGCGAAACCGACAAACGCAGCTGGCTCGAATCGCACGAAGCCGGCTATCACAAGACTCTCGGCAATCGACAGGTGCAGATGATCGCGATCGGCGGGGCGATCGGCACCGGTCTGTTCCTCGGCGCGGGCGGCCGTCTGCAGGCCGCCGGACCGTCGCTCGCGATCGTCTATCTGGTGTGCGGCGCGTTCTCGTTCCTGATCCTGCGCGCGCTCGGCGAACTCGTGATGCATCGCCCCAGCAGCGGCAGCTTCGTGTCGTACGCACGCGAATTCCTCGGCGAGAAGGCGTCGTTCGTCGCGGGCTGGATGTACTTCCTGAACTGGGCGATGACCGGCATCGTCGACATCACCGCCGTCGCGCTGTACATGCATTACTGGGCGCCGTTCGCGGCCGTGCCGCAGTGGATTTTTGCGCTCGTCGCGCTCTGCATCGTCGCGACGATGAACCTGATCGGCGTGAAGTGGTTCGCCGAGATGGAGTTCTGGTTCGCGCTGATCAAGGTCGCCGCGATCGTGCTGTTTCTCATCATCGGCTCGGTGATCCTCGGCACGGGCGTGCAGGTCGCCGGCCGTGACACCGGCATGCATCTGATCACCGACAACGGCGGCTTCTTTCCGCATGGACTGATGCCGGCGCTGGTGCTGGTGCAGGGCGTGGTGTTCGCGTTCGCGGGCGTCGAGCTGGTCGGCACGGCCGCCGGTGAATGCAAGGACGCGCGCAAGGTGCTGCCGCGCGCGATCAACAACGTGATCTGGCGCATCGCGATCTTCTACGTCGCGTCGGTGGTGCTGCTGGTCTGCCTGCTGCCGTGGAGCGCGTACAAGGCCGGCCAGAGCCCGTTCGTCACGTTCTTCGGCGCGCTCGGCGTGCCAGGCATCGGCTCGGTGATGAACCTGGTGGTACTGACGGCGGCGCTGTCGAGCCTCAACTCGGGCCTGTATTCGACCGGGCGCGTGTTGCGTTCGCTGTCGATGGGCGGCTCGGCCCCGGCGTTCCTCGGCCGAATGAGCGCGCAATCCGTGCCGTACGCGGGCATTCTGGTGACGGTCGCGATCTACGTGGTCGGCGTGCTGCTCAACTATCTCGTGCCGTCGAGCGTGTTCGAGATCGTGCTGAACATCGCGTCGCTCGGCATCATCAGCACGTGGGGCTTCATCGTCGTGTGCCAGATGAAGTTCCGTGCCGCGGTCCGGCGCGGCGAAGTGGACGACGTGCCGTTCAGGATGCCGGGCGCGCCCGTGACGTCGTGGCTCACGCTGCTGTTCCTGCTCGGCGTGCTGGTGCTGATGGCGTTCGACTACCCGAACGGGACGTGGACGATCGCGTCGATCCCGCTGGTCGCACTGCTGCTCGTGGCCGGCTGGAAGTGGTTGAGCAGCCGCGCGCGCCGTGGGTTGCTCAAGCCGACGATTCCGTCGGTCACGCTGACACGGCAAGTGCTCGAGAAGGGCGACAACTAAGCCGACGCGCAATCGGGGGACGGCCTGCGGCCCGAAGCAGGCCGCCTCGCAGAAAACGAGAAAATTCAATGGCACCGTTTGACGAAATGCTTGCAGGCGATCAGGTTCGCCCGCCCTACTCGCGAGTCAAGGCATGGCTCGACACGCAGAACCCTGCAAGCCTCGCCCAGAAGGCCCACGACGCGGAAGGCGTGTTCCGCAGGACCGGCATCACGTTCGCCGTGTACGGCGACGCACAGGCCGCCGAGCGGCTGATTCCGTTCGACATCGTGCCGCGCATCATCTCGGGCGCGGAATGGAGCCGGCTGTCGCTCGGCATCGAGCAGCGCGTGATGGCGCTCAACGCGTTCCTCGACGACATCTACCACCGCCAGGAGATCGTGCGCGCCGGCATCGTGCCGAAGCACCTGATCGCGCACAACGAGGCGTTCATCCCCGAGATGATCGATTTCCGGCCGCCCGGGAACGTTTACACGCACATCATCGGCGTCGACATCGTGCGCACCGCCGAGAACCAGTTCTACGTGCTCGAGGACAACGCGCGCACGCCGTCGGGCGTGTCGTACATGCTGGAAAACCGCGAGACGATGATGCAGCTCTTTCCCGAGCTGTTCCAGCAGGTCAAGGTGCGCCCGGTCGAGACCTATCCGCAGATGCTGCGG
>NZ_CAJPGY010000084.1:0-12255 GCF_905339915.1 Burkholderia sp. BCC1985 | reverse complement strand
GGAGGCATCGACAGCAGCACATTGAGGGTCTCTCTATGCTTGCTTTCTTGGGGAATGCCCCAGCCGCCCAAGTGCCATTGTTCGAGGAGGTCGTTCAACTCGGCCTTTCCGGTGATCGCATGCCCGTCCTGATCTTCCAACTCGACATCACCGTTACGCGAGATGTACCGCAAGTGACGACGGACTACGGCCATCCCCTGCGCGCCTCCGCCCTTGTTGCTAATCTTGACCATCACCTCCGGGGCATGCCCAAGCGTTGCAACCAGCTTCTCACGCAAATGCAGGGCGTGTCGGTGCATTGTCCAATGCGATAGGTGCTGAGCGCGGGCGTGCCGAAGCGGTTCGTGAAACAGTCGATCTCCCCAGTTGACCAGCAGTGCATCGACGTAGGTTTTGGGAAAGGCCATGTCAGCGGCTCCATCGATCCAGGTTGCTCCGCACGAGCTTCGCCGCGGCGCGTAGGTGCGCGTCAATTGCTGCGCGAGTGTCCTCCCAAGCGGGTCCCTGCCGGGAGGGACTCGTGTCTGAACTCCTGATGAGCTCACCGAGTAGCTTACGGATTACCGCAAGTTGTTGATTTGACTCTGCGAGAAGTGTCAACTCTCGGTTCCCAAGCTGCGGTTCACCGGTGAGATGCGCCCGAATCAACGCGACGATCCACCGGTTGGCCGTGAAACCGTTAACATAGGCCGCGGCTCTGACGCATTCGTGCTCAGTGCGAGTGAGCCCAATCCCGATGCGTATGCAGGGCCCATCTCGAGGGGGGAACGATGGTCGCGTGTCTGGTCGGTCGGCTGCCCGATCGATGGCCTTCGCCGCGAACTGCCGCAAACCCTCGCTGGGCGTGACGCCGCGTTGTGCGCACCACGCCTCCCATTCGGCTTTGAGCGTCCCAAGTTCGACGCTGAGTCTCGCCCGGGGCGCGTTCACGGTTCACCTGCCACGGGTTGGGCATCTGTAGTGGGGCGGGCGCACGTGTGGCTGCCTGCTCGGGGGCGCGGAAGTGTGTTTGAACGGGCAGAGGGGATTGCATCGGGAGTGCCTTCGAATAGGCCTCTCGTGAATCGCGGCATGAAGCCAGAACCGATCGGCGATGCAATATCAATCGGGCGGCGCATGGCTTCTTGTTGACTGAGCCGAATTTCGTCGAATTTCGGCTCCGCCGTGTGCATAATAAGACGCTCGAGCCACACCGGGCGGGGTGAGACGCGCTCATGGTCATCTGATTGGCCACCATTCCACATCCGGCGAAGATTTCCTTGCCGTGGCCAGGCGTCAACCTTCACTCGGCACTGCCGACCATTGAGCGGTTGCGTGATGATTGGGAGCAATTTCATTGTGGCATTCCTCATCGAGAGCATCCCAAGCGCCGGCACCGTGCACGCAGGAATGCAGTCGGTTGTGCATACCGAGTATCTGCGATCTATGGCGAGGGTCGTAAAAAGTGTGCAGGTGCAGGCTCGTCACGAACTGCGATGGGCGTTCGCGACCTGTTAAACCGAGGTGACGGCGTGGGCACGCACGCGCTCGGTTGCGCATGCACGTTGACCGGACCGGATTGGCTTGAATCTAGGTCGATTTTTCAGCGGAAACAAGAGGGCGTGCCGAGGTATCGCAGGGTGCACGCATCCGTGTAGTTCTCGGTCAATCCGCTGAGTGCTGAAAAAAATTTCGGCCGACGACACCGGGCTATGGCGGTTCGCCAGCCGGTTTCCGCGCTGGCTGGTATGGTGGCGTCTCCGTGACCGGTGTTCTACGTGAGGCGCGCGCTCGATATTCCGATACGGGCATTCGCCCAACGTGGTCGCATGCCTTACTTCACGGTGGCCAAAGGCAAAAACAACGCCAATGGGTCATTCGCCAGTTGCTCGAAGCCGAAATGCCGATAGAACTTGGCGGCGGCCTCGTTCTTTGCGTCGACCGTGAGCGCTACTGCGGCGATTTCTGATCGCGCGGCACGCCGTAGCGCATTCACGAGCAGCGCCGCGCCGAATCCCCTGCCTCGGTAAGTCTGATCAACGGCCAACCGCCCCATGCGCACCGCTGGAATCGCCGGATACCGCGGCAGCTTGCGTGCCAGGTCGTGCGGTAAGTCTGCAAGGGTGATACTGGCGGCAGACAGCGTGTAGTAGCCGACAACGATGTTGCCGTCGAGCATGACGAAACAGGCAGCAATCCTTCGGCGAACGTCCTGCGTGACTTGCTCTCGCAAATAGCGGTCTAGCGCTGGCGTTCCACAAACGAACTGAGATCGGTCATGAATCGGTCCCAGGGCAGCGACAACAAGTGTTGAGCGGCTCATTCGTCACGCAGGAGTTGCTCGTGGTGTTCGAGCGCACGCTTTAACGCGTCGACGGGCTCTGGCGGCGACAGAATTGCTTGAGCGAAACGTTCGGAGTCCGCCACCGACAGCCGGATAATTTCGGCGTCGGCGATTGCACGTTGCGCCGCTTCGCGAGCCGCAGACACGACGAAGTCCGACATGGTGCGCCCTTGAATTTCGGCGGCGCGCCGGATCACTGCATGCACGTCTGCCTCAATGCGGGCTTCAAATCGAGTAGTGGCCATGGTCGTTTACCTCCTGATGCCACTGTACGGAAAATTGCCGGTCAAGTCAATCCGTACGGAAATTTGCCGGTTCGGTCGTTCGTCCACATTGGGCGATCGGTGCTCACGGCGGGCTCGGCGCGTATATGCTGACAGATCAGGGGGCTGGCCATGGCCTCGCGGCACGATTCGTTTCAAGAAGGGGCCGCGCGCAGGGCGCGACCGCCATCTCACCGGGATTGGCGGCGCCATATGCCCGGGGATGGCTTCGCTCTCAGGTAGGTCGGTGTGGTCGGCATAAGGGAGGGCGTGGCACGGTGCGGCTTCTGAGACGCTTTTGCTGCGCCACACGAATAGACTACGTAGAGCCTTGACCCGCGAGCACACGCATTAGCCAAGCCTTCGATCGTCGTCGGTCTCCACCGCGACGCACAGAAGTGGGTGGCCGCGCAAGGGAGCGTCAGGAGGCTCGAGCCGCAGCAGAAAGTCGAAATACCGTTCCGTGAGTTTGGCGAGTTGTTCTTGCACCGCGCCGAGCCGGATCAGGCATTGAGCGTCCCAGTTCATACCGACGACGAGTTCGCTCGTCTCGCATTTCCACTCGCTCAGCAGAATCGCGGCGGCTCGTGCGTTCTCCTCGGCGAACCGTTCGACGCGCTGCTCGATGTAGCGCACGTCGTCGCGCATCAATTCGCCCGAGATGCGCAGTGAGACGGTATGCGCCACCTTGTCGTGCTTCAAGTGCACCGTCGCTATGCCGCTCAGATGCCGAGACACTCGATCAAGCTGCTCATCTTCCAAGTCGTCATGGACAGATAGCGCACCCGACAGGACGTAGCGTGCTGGCTCTTCCATCGTCTTCTCCGTTGCTTCGGTTATCCTAGGTCACGGGTTGTTGCGGTCTGTCAGCGTTCTCTCGCGCGTGAAGCGGTGGAGGGCCGAAACTTTTCCAGAATCCGGGCCTGGCGTTGCAGGAAGGCCTCCAGCTGCAGGTGCTCGTCGGCGAGTTCTTCAAGCAGTTCGACGTATTGGGCAAGGCCGATGGGAATAAACGATGATTCACCGTGTCGCACACGGCGGAAGATGGCGCCGGCACGCGCCCATTTCTGGGACAATTCCTCCAGCGCCTCCTCGACGGACCGGGCTTCATCGTCATTGAGTACGCCGCGAATGCGAATCATGAGCGAATGAGTGACGGCGTCAGTCGCGAAATAGACGTCAGCAGGGTTCGCGATACTCTCGGCGAATCGCTGGGCGTGTTGGTGGCGAAAGTTGTCGAGAACGGACAGCGCGCCGCAGATTTCGTATGTGAATGACATGTAACCTCCGCATCGAGGAGTCGCGATCAGCGGGGTATGCTGCTTTTCCTCGCAGTGGCGCGACAGGCTAGCAATCGGATGTTTCTGAATCTGAGTTTAGGACTTATTGATATTTTTTCAAGGGAAAATCATATCAAATGAATGGGTTTGAGGCGCGCCTGAAAAGGGAGCGATTGCGTTTAGGGCTGAATCAGACCGAGTTGGCAGATCTTGGTGGGGTCCAGCAGCACGCGCAGTACCAGTACGAAAAGGGCTTGCGTCGGCCGAACTCCGATTACCTGAGCGCAATCGCCGGTGCAGGTGTGGACGTCTGCTATGTCCTTACCGGAGTAGAGGGGGCTCGCCTCGAGAACCCCGATGAGCAACGCGTTGTTTCTGGATTTCGCGCTCTCGACGCACGCAAGCGCGAGGCGCTTTTGGCGCTCATTGATGCGTTTACCGAGTAGTCCGAGCGGTCGCTTGCGGGTTAGCGCGATTTTTTGGAGTGGCAGGGCGCTTCAGGCATTGCATGTCTCAGTTACCGCAGCACAGCGCTGTTCGGCGGATGCTCGAAGCAGTTTCTCCATTGGCTCGCACATCACGTCTGCACTACGCTCGTCAATGGGAGGTCCAGCGAGGCGTGGTGCCAGACGGCTTCCGGAAGTCTTCGAGCGTCCGAGCTCAGATAACAACAAAGCTACTCACCACGCTTCCTTCGCCTAGCTCTGTTTTGTAGATCGGCTCAGTTTGCCGGGCCTCGCGCCGTGAAATGAGCGAGACGCCGGCGGCGTTGCGTTGCGGCACATGGTGCATCAATGGTGTGTGGACCGTTGGCGAATCAGCGGGTCTTGAATGGTGGGAAGCTTTTCGCATCGACTCCCTTCCGATCGGATTCCACCTTGGCGCGAATCCAATCGTAGACCTCCATGCAACCGATCCTCGGTGTCGACAGGCGAGAATCGGGATCGCACGCGGTCTCGATGATCGGATATGGTGCAAGCTGTCGCTGCGATAGCGCTCCAGCACATGATTGGCGAGCAGCATAGTGTCACGGGCGCGCACGCGTAACGGGGCATTGCGGGCAGGGAGGCGGCGCCGTGCCCGCGCAAAAGCAACAGACGCAAAAAAGCCTCCACTCGGGAGGCTTTTATTGCACTATCAAAGATAGTTGGTAGGGTGGGAGGGACTCGAACCCTCGACTCTCTGATTAAAAGTCAGATACTCTAACCAACTGAGTTACCACCCCACGTTCTTGAAACCGGTTGGTCCGTTGCGCTGACAACTTGCTCAACGACCCAAAGAGCAAAAGATTATATCGGCGAATTGAAGGGCTGTCAACAATTCGACACGGTAATTTATTTGATGCTCTCGATCTTGCCCTGCGCGGTCTGCGCAGCGTTCGATCCGGCGTACTGCGACACGACCTGCTCGAACGTCTTCTTCGCGGCCGCCTTCTGGCCTTGCTCGAGCTGGTTCGTCCCGATCGCGACGAGCGCGTCGGCCGCGCGCGGATGCTGCGGATACTTGCTCACGATCGCTTGCCACGTCGCGGTCGAGCCGCGGTAGTCGCGCAGCGCGTATTGCGCATTGCCGAGCCAGTACTGCGCGGTCGGCTGGTACGGGCTCTGCGGGTACTTCGCGATGAAGCTGCGGAACGAGGCCGCGGCCGCCTTGAAGTTGCCGTTGCGGAATTGCTGCTGCGCCGCGCTGAGCGCATCCGTTTCACCCGGCTGCACGGTGCCTTCGACACCATCGATCGTCGCCTGTTGCGGCTCGAACTTCTTGAGCCGCGTGTCGAGATCCTGGTAATACTCCTTCTGCTGCCGCTCGAGCGTCGTCAGCCGGTTCGTCAGATCCTCGTTCTCGCCGCGCAGCGTCGCGACCTGCTGGTTCAGCTGGTCGATACGGCCGGATTGATCGAGGATCGTACGCTGGGCGGCCGACAGCTGGCTGGACAGGTTGTCGCTCTTGCTGCGCAGATCGAGCACGGCGCGGCGCGCCTCGTTGTCGTCGAACATGCCGGCGTGCGCCGGCGCGGCCGACCACGCCGCGCCGACGACGCAGAACGCTGCGGCGATGCGCAGCCAGGATACACGGTGCGTCATACGGCAACTCTTCCGTTACTTACTGTTGGTAGACGAGGTCGGCGCGACGGTTCTGCGCCCACGATGCTTCGTCGTGACCCGCTGCTTGCGGCTTTTCCTTGCCGAGGCTCACGGCTTCCATCTGCGAGTCGTTCACGCCGAGCAGTGCCATCGCGCGGCGGACAGCTTCCGCACGCTTCTGGCCCAGCGCGAGGTTGTACTCGCTCGTGCCGCGCTCGTCGGTGTTGCCCTGGATCAGCACGTGACGCTGCGGATGGCTCTTCAGGTACTGAGCGTGTTGCTGCATCAGCGGCTGGTACTCGTCCTTCACCGAATAGCTGTCGAAGTCGAAGTAGATGCTGCGCTTTGCGAGCGGGCTGTTGGGATCGTTCAGCGGATCGACGTTCACTTGCGCGACGTTGTCGGCGCTCGGCTGCGTGCTCATCGCACCCGCGTTGGCCTTGTCGTCGAGCTTCACACCCGACTTGCACGCTGCGAGCGCGCTGATCATCATCACGGCCAGGGCCAGACGAGCTTTATTCGACATCATGGTTACTCTCCTTGTGGTCATTGCATGAAGGGCCCCCACGACGGCTCACGAACGGAGCCGCCCTGGACGGACAGGATTTGCGGCGGCGCGCTGCCGTCGGAGGGCACTGCTGCCAGCACGTTACGACCACCCGACTGGGTCGCGTAGAGAAGGTACTGGCCGTTTGCCGCGAAGCTCGGCGATTCGTCGCGATTGGTATTCGTGACGGCGTTCGCCGCCCCGGATTGCAGATCCTGAACGTACAGCTTGAACCCCCCACCCGTGCGGGAGATGTAGGCGAGCAGCTTGCCGTCCGGGCTGATGCGCGGGCTGGTGTTGTAGCTGCCGGTGAAGGTCACGCGTTGTGCCGCGCCGGCGCTTTCGCCTTGCGCCGGCATCCGGTAGATCTGCGGCGCGCCGCCGCGATCGCTCGTGAAATAGATCCAGCGGCCGTCCGGCGAGTAGAACGGCTCGGTATCGATCGAGCTGCTCTGCGTGAGCCGGTGCAGACCGCCACCGGTTGCATTGACCGTATAGATTTGCGTATTGCCCGTCAGCGACAGGGCGACGGCCAGCGTGTTGCTGTCCGGCGACCACGCCGGCGCGCTGTTGTTGCCCTTCTGGTCGGAGACGATGTAGCGGCGGCCGGTCGGCAGGTCATGGATGTAGACGATCGGCTTCTTGCGCTCGAACGACACGTACGCGACCTTCGTGCCGCTCGGCGACCACGACGGCGAGATGATCGGCTCGGTGCTCGACAGCGCGATGCGCGGGTTCTGGCCGTCCGAATCCGAGATCTGCAGCTGGTAGCGGTTACCCGTCTTGATCACGTACGACAGGCGCGTGGCGAACACGCCGCGCACGCCGAGCAGCTTCTGGTAGATGTAGTCGGCGATCTTGTGGCCGGCCGTGCGCAGCGTGGTGTCGGTGGCCGTCAGCGACAGGCCGCCGAGGCTTTGCTGCTTCACGGTGTCGTACAGGATGAAGTTCACCTTGTACTGGCCGTTCGCTTCGCGGTTCACGCTGCCGGCGACGAACGCATTCGCGCCCTTGGCCTTCCATGCGCCGAGATCGACCGATGCGGTCTCGGGCACGGGCGTGCTGCCCGCGTCGATGTTGGTGAATTTGCCGCTACGGGCGAGGTCGGAGCGGACGATCGACGTGACCTGCTGCGGCAGGCCTGCCTCGTTCGCGAAGTTCGCGGTGGCGATGGGGAACTGGGTCGAACCGACGCCGGTGATCAGCACGTTGACCTGCGCGTTAGCGGCGCCGCCGGCCGCAATCAGACACGAGGCCACGAGTGCCCTGAAACCTAGTTTCGTCATCAAACTCATGCTTCTTGCTTCCCATGTGACTTGGATCGCTGCGCAACCGCAGAGACAGTAAAAATACCCGATTCGTTCCCGTCCGGCAGCGACGCACGGAGTGTAAGCGCATTTGCGATCACTCCGCCGCCTTGAAGGTAATCGTAATGTCGGACGGGGTACGACCGTTAGAATCGGGCGGCAATGGGACCGACGACTGGATCGCATTGACCACGGCTTGATCCCACCCCGAATTTCCGCTCGAACGGCGGATCGAAACACTGAGCACGTCGCCCGACGGCGTGCAGCGGATCGCGACGACGGTCGTCAGACCCGCGCGCTCGCCGCCCCAGACGATGTTCGGCTTCACGCGGCGACGCACCTTGTCGGGATAGCCGGGCGATGCGGCATTGCCGCCGGAGCCCGTGCCGGTGCCGCTTTTCGCGAGGCCCTCGCCGCCACCTTCGCCGGCGCCGGACATGCCCTGCATCTGCGCGAGGCGCGCGTTGCGCTCACGGTCGAGCTTCGCCTTCGCTGCCGCGTCGGCCTTCGCGCGCGCCGTCGCTTCAGCCTTCGCCTTGGCCTGGGCTTCCGCCTTCGCCTTCGCGGCCGCGTCGGCCCTGGCCTTCGCTGCCTGCTGCGCTTCCAGCTGCGCCTGCTTCTGTTGCTGCTGTTTCTGCTGCTGGAGTTTCTGTTGTTCGAGCTTCTGCTGCTCCACGAGCTGTTGTTGCTTGAGCTTGTCCGCCTGCTTCTGCCGTTCGCGCTCGGCGGCCTTCTGCGCGGCGAGCGCGGCAGCCTGCTGGGCCGCGAGCTGCTCGCGCCGGGTTTCCTCTTGCTGGGCCTTCAGTTGCTGCGCGCGGCGCTGCTGCTCGAGCAGCGCTTCGCGCGCGGCCGCTTCCTGCTGTCGCTTCTTCTGCTGCAGCGCGATGTCCGCCTGCTCGTCCCGGACCGGGGGAGGGGGCGGTGCGAGCTTCGCGGGCGGCGCGGGCGTGGCGACGGGCCGCGGCGCGGGCACGTCGGGCACCTCGGTCCACAGCTCGGCCTCGGAGCCGGCCGGCGTGCTGTTCTGCCATTGCACGCCGTGATAGAGGAACAGCGCGAGCAGCACGTGCATCAGCGCGGCGAGCGCGAACGCGCGCCAGGTGCCGCGCTCGCGCGGGGGCTGAGACGGGTAGGCGTTGCCGCGCGTGGATTGCTGCCGGTTCATTGCGATTTGACGAGGAGGCCGACGCGCTTGACGCCGCGCGCCTTCAGGTCCGACATCACGGTCATGACCGCATCGTACTGCACGGTCTTGTCGGCCGCGATCACGACGGGCTGGTCGGGATGATCGGCCTGCCGGGCCGAGATGAAGCTGTCGAGCTCGGCCTTGGTCATCGTGTCTTCCTGCGTCGCGCCGGCGTCGCTCTTGTACTTGACGCTCATCGTGCGGTCGGCCTTGATGTTGACGACGACGGGGGGCGTCTGTTCCTGCGGTGCTGCGTTGCCGACGGTCGGCAGATTGATGATCGACGGGGCGACGAGCGGTGCCGTGACCATGAAGATCACGAGCAGCACCAGCATCACGTCGATGTACGGCACGACGTTGATGTCGGCCATCGCGCGGCGCGAGCGGCCGCCGCGCATGCTGGATCGAATGGGGCTTCCTGCCATGGCGTGCTCCTTACTGGGCCTGGCGCTGCAGGATGTTCGAGAACTCTTCGATGAAGGTCTCGAAGCGGATCGCGAGGCGGTCGATGTCGTGCGCGTAGCGGTTGTACGCGACCACCGCCGGAATCGCGGCGAACAGGCCGATCGCGGTGGCGACGAGCGCCTCGGCGATGCCCGGTGCGACGTTCGCGAGCGTCGCCTGCTGCACGTTCGCGAGGCCGCGGAACGAGTTCATGATCCCCCAGACGGTGCCGAACAGGCCGATGTACGGGCTGACCGAGCCGACCGACGCGAGGAACGCGAGGTTCGCTTCGAGTACGTCCATTTCGCGCTGGAACGACGCGCGCATCGCGCGGCGTGCCCCGTCGAGCACGAGGCCCGGGTCGCTGATGCGCTTTTCCTTCGCCTTCAGGAATTCACGCATCCCCGATTCGAAGATCCGCTCGAGCGCGCCGATCGTGTGACGGTTGTTGGCCGCGCTCTGATACAGCGCCTGCAGGTCGCCGCCCGACCAGAAATCCCTTTCGAAGCGTTCGGTCTGCGCGCGTGCGCGGCGGATCGCGAACCACTTGCGGAAGATGAAGGTCCACGACATCAGCGACAGCAGCAACAGCAGCCCCATCACGGCCTGGGCCAGCACGCTCGCGTTGAGGACGAGGGAAATGATCGACAGGTCTTGAGAAGTGTTCATAGAGGTTTGAGTAACGTCCCTTCGGGGGTGTCCGGCGAGGGCGCACGGTATGCGTGTGGCGCGGCGCGCCGGCCTGGCCTGGCGCCGAACCTTGCTTAGTATCGATTCAGGAAGGCAAGTTCATGGGCCTTGTCTAAACGGTGCTCATCCGAGCTTCGTTGACAGTACGGCAGTCTGCCCGGCGTCGATGACGGGCCCGCGTTGCAGCGCGTCGAGCACGACCGGCGGGATCGCCGCGGGCCGGATGCCGATCTGTTCGACGCAGCCGAGGCGGATGTGCCCGGCGACGAGCAGCGTGTCGCCACGCCATGCTTCCTGCGTGAATTCCACCGAGGCGCGGCCGATGCGTCCGGGCCGGCTCGTGATCGTCAGCGTGTCGTCGAGTCGCGCCGGAGCGCGGTAGTCGAGCGACGTGCTGCGGACGATGAAGATCGCGCCCGTGTCGTCGGCGAGCCGACGCTGATCGATGCCGCACGCGCGCAGCCATTCGGTGCGAGCGCGCTCGAAGAATTTCAGGTAGTTGGCATAGAAGACGATGCCGCCTGCGTCGGTGTCCTCGTAGTACACGCGTACCGGCCAGGTGAAGCCGGAGTGCGCGTCCGGGGAGCGGGTAGGCTGAGTCATGGCGCGCATTTTACCGGAAGGCCGAGGACGGATTCGTAACCGATTCGTAACGGAATGTAGTACGGCGTAGCATGCCGCGGGCCGGCCGGAGGCGGGCCCGCGGCTGCGCCCGCTGTGTCAGCCGCGATGGATCGCGAGGCCGGCCGGAGCCTGGGCGACCGGCATCATCTCGATCGTGTTGATGTTGACGTGCGCGGGGCGCGTCGCGATCCAGTAGATCGTGTCGGCGATGTCCTCGGCCGTGAGCGGCTGGACGTTCTGGTAGACGTTCGCCGCCTTCGCATCGTCGCCGCGGAAGCGGACGTTCGAGAATTCCGTGCCGCCGCAGAGGCCCGGCTCGATGTCGGTTACGCGCAACGGCGTGCCGATCAGGTCGGCGCGCAGGTTCAGGCTGAATTGTCTGACGAAAGCCTTGGTTGCGCCGTATACGTTCCCGCCCGGATACGGATAGGTGCCGGCCACCGAACCGAGGTTGAAGATATGGCCGCGGCCGCGCTCGATCATGCCGGGCAGCAACGCGTGCGTGACGGTCACGAGGCCCGAGCAGTTCGTATCGATCATGGTTTGCCACTCGTCGAGACTGGCCTTGTGGGCCGGCTCGACGCCGAGCGCGAGACCGGCGTTGTTGACGAGCACATCGAGCGCCGCGAATTCGGCGGGGAGGGCGGCCGGCACGGCTTCGACTGCGGCGCGGTCGCGCACGTCGAGCTCGAGCGGCAGCAGTGCCTCGCCGAGTTCGGCCGCGAGCGCATCGAGACGATCCTTGCGACGCGCGGTTGCGACGACGCGATGGCCGCCGTTGACGAAGGCTCGGGCGATTGCGGCGCCGAAGCCGGCGGACGCGCCTGTGACGAACACGATCATTGCTGCTCCTGGTCGGTAACAAAGTAGCGGATAGTATCCCGCAAGCCTACTGAGATTGCCGCACCGCGGCAAGGCGCCAAAGCGCGTCGGCACGGGTGCGTAAAGTCTGGCCCTTATTGTTTCGGGGCCGCTGCCGCGCGGTTGCCTATTCATGACGCATCCAATAAACTAACGCGCTCATCACCCCTGCGTGACTGGCGATAGAACCCTTCGGGTTCAAGGTGGAGCATCCCACCGTGGAGCGCGGGGCGCCGTTTTTGCCGTTCGCCTGGGCAGCCGTTGTGCGCCGTTGCGTGCATCGCCGGTGGCTGTCCCGTCTCGCGTCATACGGATTCTTCCGCCACGTCGAGCTGGTTCCGCCAGCAGCGCAATGTACTCGGCCGCCCCGGTCAACCTGTACACACTTAACGGAAACCGTATGTTTGACAGAGCCCAAAGCACCATCGCGAACGTCGACCCCGAACTCTTTGCAGCGATCGAGCAGGAAAACCGCCGCCAGGAAGATCACATCGAGCTGATCGCGTCGGAAAACTACACGAGCCCGGCCGTGATGGCCGCACAGGGCTCGCAGCTCACGAACAAGTACGCGGAAGGTTATCCGGGCAAGCGCTACTACGGCGGCTGTGAGTACGTCGACGTGGTCGAGCAGCTGGCGATCGACCGT
>NZ_CAJPGY010000083.1:0-12501 GCF_905339915.1 Burkholderia sp. BCC1985 | reverse complement strand
CAACACAGCCAACACAGCCAACACAGCCAACACAGCCAACACAGCCAACACAGCCAACACAGCCAACACAGCCAACGCCGCGCGCGGACGCTCCCGCCGCATCCACGCCCGACGCTGCGTCGCGGCCGGCTTCTTCACCCGTGGCGCAACCGGCGCCCGCAACGCATCCGGAAGGTCATTGACATGGTGTCCCGTCGACAATTTCTCAGCGGCTCGGGCGCCGCGCTGCTCGGTGCGGCGATGGTCAGCAAGGCCGGCGCGGCGTCGCTGCCCGAAGCGCCCACGATGGCGAAGGCCGGCACGCAGCCACCGCTCGTGCCGCCCAACGGCCGCCCGTACACGCCCGTCGCGACGCTGAACGGCTGGACGCTGCCGTGGCGCATGAAGAACGGCTGGAAGGAGTTCCACCTGACGGCCGAACCCGTCGTGCGCGAGATGGCGCCCGGGATGAACGCGAACCTGTGGGGCTACAACGGCCAGTCGCCGGGCCCGACGATCGAGGCCGTCGAAGGCGACAAGGTCCGCATCTTCGTGACGAACCGCTTGCCCGAGCACACGACGATCCACTGGCACGGGCTGCGGCTGCCCAACGGCATGGACGGCGTCGGCGGCCTTACGCAGCCGCATATCCCGCCCGGCAAGACCTTCGTCTACGAGTTCCAGCTGGAGGCGCACGGCACGTTCATGTATCACCCGCACGCCGACGAGATGGTGCAGATGGCGATGGGGATGATGGGCATGTTCATCGTGCATCCGAAGGATCGCGCGACGATGCCGGTCGATCGCGACTTCGTCTTTCTGCTCGCCGCGTACGACATCGATCCGGGCAGCTACACGCCGCGCGTGAACGAGATGACGGACTTCAACATGTGGACGTTCAACTCGCGCGTGTTCCCGGGCATCGACCCGCTGCCGGTGCGGGCGGGCGACCGCGTGCGGATTCGTTTCGGGAACCTGACGATGACGAACCATCCGATCCACCTGCACGGCTACAGCTTCGAGGTGGCCGGCACCGACGGCGGCTGGATTCCGCCGGCGGCGCGCTGGCCGGAGGTGACGGCCGACGTCGCGGTCGGCCAGATGCGCGCGATCGAGTTCACCGCCGATCGTCCGGGCGACTGGGCGTTCCATTGCCACAAGTCGCACCACACGATGAATGCGATGGGCCACCAGGTGCCGAACCTGATCGGCGTGCCGCAGAAGAATCTCGCGCAGAAGATCGGCAAGCTCGTGCCCGACTACATGGCGATGGGCAGCACCGGCGGCGCGATGGGCGGCATGGAGATGCCGCTGCCCGACAACACGCTGCCGATGATGACGGGCACCGGCCCGTTCGGGCCGCTGGAGATGGGCGGCATGTTCACGGTCTGCAAGGTGCGGCAGGGGCTCGGCCGCAACGACTATCGCGATCCGGGCTGGTTCCGGCATCCGAAGGGCACCGTCGCGTACGAATACACCGGCGAATTGCCGGACGGTTGAGCGGCAGGCAGCATGCGGCGGCGCGTGACGATGCGGCCGCCGGTTTTCGTTTCACTCACTCAGGAGCACGCACGATGAAGAAGGAACTGGTTTCGATTGCAACGGGTTGCATGCTGGCGTTTTCCGCCGCGTCGTACGCGGCCGGCGACATGACCGGCATGGACATGAGCGGCGGCGCGATGCAGGGCGCCGACGCGAAGCGCGGGATGTCGCACGGCGAGATCCGCAAGGTCGACGCAGCGGCGGGCAAGCTGACGATCAAGCACGGTCCGCTGGAGAACCTCGGGATGGATGCGATGACGATGGTGTTCAAAGTGAAGGACACGGCGATGCTGTCGCAGGTGAAGGTGGGCGACAAGGTCGACTTCGTCGCCGAGGACGTGAGCGGCGCGCTGACCGTCGTCGAGCTGAAGAAGCCGTGATGACGGGCCCGACCATGAAGATCACCACTCTGGGGCGGCTGGCCGCCCTCGCCGCGGCCGGCGCGATCGCCGCCGCCGTGCCGGCCGCGGCGTTCGCGCACGGCAAGCTGGAAAGCGCCGCGCCGGCGACGGGCAGCACGGTCGATACCGCGCCCGACACGTTGCGGCTGACGTTCAACGAAGATCTCGAACCGGCGTTCAGCTCGGTGAAGGTGTCGGAAGCGAGCGGCAACGCCGTCGCGCACGAAAAGGCGAAAGTCGATGCGTCGAACCCGCGCGTGATGACCGTCGCGATCCCGAAGCTCGCGCCCGGCGCGTACACGGTGCAGTGGGTGGCGATGACCGCCGACGCGCATCGCACCAAGGGTACCTATACGTTCAGGGTGAAGGGGTGAACGAGGGCTTCGTCGGCCTCCTGAGGCTCGTGTCGGTGGCGATCCAGAACACCGGGTTCGCCGTCATCGTCGGCGCGCTGCTCGGCAGCCACTGGCTCGCGCGCGGCGAGTCGGCGTGGCAGCACGGCATCGCGCGGCGTCTCGTCGCGACGCTGCGCATCGCGTCCGCCGTGTCGCTGCTCGCGAGCACCACCGCGTTCTGGGCGCACTGCGCGCTGATGAGCGACGTGTCGATGCTGGACGCCGGGCCGGCCGTCCGCTCGATGCTCGCCGGCACCGGCTTCGGCCACGCGTGGCTGGCCAGTGCGGTGTTCACGGCGGTCGTCGTGCTGCTGTCATTGCTTCGGCATGCGAACGACACGCGCTTTCCGTTCGCGATGTGGGCCGCGCTCGCGGGCGTCGCACTCGCGCGCAGCAACGGCGGGCATCCGGTCGATGCGGGGCTGTTCAGCGTGCCGGTGTGGGTCGACTGGCTGCATCTGCTGGCGATCAGCGCGTGGGTCGGGCTCGTGTTCGTGACTGCGTTCGGCGTGATGCCGCGTCTTGCCGGCATGCCGACGAGCGAACGCGCGACCGGCGCTTCGTTCGTGCAGTCGCTGTCCGATGCGTCGACGTATGCGTTGATCGTGCTGTTCGCGACCGGCGCCTACAACGGCTGGCGCGGTGTCGATACGCCCGCGAACCTGCTTGCGTCGACGTACGGACAGATCCTGCTGTTCAAGCTCGCGCTCGTGCTGATCGCGGCGGCGCTCGGCGGGCACAACCGGTTCTTCGAGATGCCGAAGCTGCTGGCGGCGCTGAAGGACCCGGACGCTGCGACGCCGGCCGGCCTGTTGCGCCGGTTCGGCGCGGTGCTGCGGATCGAGGCGGTCGTGCTGGCCGGCGTGCTGATGGTGGCTGCCGTGCTCGTGTCGAGCGCGTTGCCGGGGACGGTTTAGCTCCACGGTTGGCGGGGCGAAGCCGGCATCGGGAAATCGTCGCAACAGGGGGCGGGATTCGTCAGGCGATTTCCCGCTTTTCGACCGCGGGCGCGCGGTCGATCGCCATCGCGCAGCGGTGTCGAAGATTACGTTCATCTGTCTTTCGGTTACTAACAACTGTCATCGAGCGCCGCTAAGCTTTCGCTATCCTCACAACCGGGATTCCCCGCCATGCGCTCGACAATCCGCCTGTTTGCCCCGCTATTGCTGCTTCCCACGCTTGCCGCACCGGTCTTCGCCGCCACTGCCGCCCCCGTCAGCCCGAACTGCGGCGGCAGCGCGACGCCGATCGCCGACATCCAGGGGCCGGGCGCGCCGTCGCCGCTCGCCGGGCAGAACGTGTCGATCGAAGCGGTCGTCACCGCCGATTTCGGCGGCACGGACGGCTTCGGCGGCTTCTTTGTCCAGCAGGCCGACGCGCAGCGCCGCAACCAGCCGGGCGTGTCCGAAGGGCTGTTCGTCTATGCGCCGAAAGCGCGCGCGAAGGCCGGCGATCTCGTGCACGTGAGCGGCAAGGTCGAGGAAAAATACGGGCAGACGCAGCTGACGCTGTCGGGCGCGATCGCGGTGTGCGCGAACGGCCAGACGGTCACGCCCGCGACGCTCACGCTGCCGGTCGACAACCCGAACGCGTTCGCCGCGTACGAAGGGATGCGCGTGCGCCTGCCGCAGACGCTCACCGTCACCGACAACTACGAGCTCGGCCGCTACGGCAGCGTGATGCTGAGCAACGGCCGCCTGCACACGCCGACGAGCGTGGTGCCGCCGTCGCAGGCACAGACGCAGATCGATGCGAACGCACGCAACCGGCTGATCCTCGACGACGGCTCGAACAAGCAGAACCCGGCGACCGTGCCGTATCCGGCGCCCGAACTGTCGGCCGCCAACACGCTGCGCTCGGGCTACACCGTGCGCGACGTCGAAGGCGTGCTCGAGGTGCGTTACGGCGCATGGCGCGTGCAGCCGCTGTCCGGCGCGGCCGCGCCGGCGTTCGACGCGCGTGCGAACCCGCGCACCAACGCGCCGGCGCGCGATCCGAAATCGAACCTGCGCGTCGCGTCGTTCAACGTCCTCAACTACTTCAACGGCAACGGTCTCGGCGGCGGCTTCGACGATCCGAACAACCGCGGCGCGAAGAGCTACCCGGAATTCCAGCGCCAGGAAGCGAAGATCGTCAGCGCGCTGAAGGCGCTCGACGCCGACGTGATCGGCCTGATGGAAATCCAGAACAACGGCTACGGCGAACTGAGCGCGGTGCGCCAGCTCGCGGCGAAGCTCGGCAGCCACTGGCGCGTGGTCGACCCGGGCACGTCGCGCCTCGGCGGCGACGCGATCACGGTCGCGATGATCTACGACATCCGCGCGGTCGAACCCGTCGGCCGCGCGTCGACGCTCGCGATCGACGACAAGAACCGCCAGCCGCTCGCGCAGTCGTTCCGCCGGATCGGCGGCAAGCAGGCGCTGACGATCGCGGTCAACCACCTGAAGTCGAAGAACTGCCCGGACGCGGCGAACGACGATCTCGACCAGGGCGACGGTCAGGGCTGCTGGAACCCGACGCGCACGCGCGCGGCCGCGAAGCTGGCCGACTGGCTCGCCGGCACGCCGACGGGCGTCGCGGGGCAGGGCACGCTGCTGATCGGCGACTTCAACAGCTACACGTACGAAGACCCGATCCGCCTGCTCGAATCGCGCGGCTACCGCAACCTCGTGTCGCGCTGGATCGGCACGAACGCGTACAGCTACGTGTACAACGGCGAAGCCGGCTACCTCGATCACGCGCTCGCGTCGCTGCCGCTCGCATCGCACGTGAAGGCCGTGCACGAATGGCACATCAACGCGGACGAGCCGCTTGCGCTGCAGTACACGCTCGCGTACAAGTCGGCCGAGCAGCAGAAGACCTTCTACGCGCCGGATGCGTATCGCTCGTCGGACCACGATCCGGTGCTGATCGATATCGCGCTGCCGGGCGGCGGGCGCTGATCTCCTCCACGTCGAATCTCTGAAGTACGGCGTGCGGCGCTGCCGCACGTCGTCGCGTGAGTCGGCGGCGGCGCGCAAATCATGCGCTGTCGCTCGCTCGCCGGCCTCTCTCTCCTCCACGCATCACGTGCCCGATTCGCGATCGCCGCAATCCGATCCGGAACGCGTGGCGCGAATGATCGCTTCTTCGTTGCGAATACCCGCGTATTACGCATCAATGCCGTTCAGTGCATCCGATGGTTTAATTCCGATATCGGGTAAATAATTCCTCAGTGCATCGTGCAAATGGTCGGAATCGGTATTTTGTGGATGATATCGGGCTTTATTCAATGATTCGCTCTAATCGAATTCGGATAATTAAAATGAAAGAAAAGTCCTGTCGATTTGAAGGGCTTTTGCGCTCGATTCCAATACTCGCCAAGCGCTGCCAGATCTGCGCAAAACGGACGGCATTTCAGGAAAAATGATTCACGCAACGTGTCCAGTTCGAACAATCGCTTTTCTTTCAAATACCAGACACTGACCGCCGTTCGCATCATAAGAGATTTTTTAATATCGGAATGATCTTTGACAACGCGGCGCAGCACCGCCTATTTTTGTCATGTCGTAAATATTGGTAATACGATAAGTCGTCGAAACTGCCAGGGGGCGGCGTTCCCGCATCATTCTCCGCCAGCAGTTTGCTGTGTCTGTATCAAGTTCAGTCTCTCGAAGAAGTCCATTCCCCAACCGCCGTCCGCCGACCGTGCAACGCGAGTGGCGGGTATGCCTGCGCGTTTTTCGCCGGCGATGGCGGCCTGTGTGAAGCGGTATCCGACCCAACACAAGGATCGAGGCATGAAACCAGACAGGAGCATTACCGGCAGCCGCCGCGCACGTCGCGGCCGGCTGGCCGGGCTAGGCGCATTGACCGTCGTGACCATGGTGCTTGCGGGCTGCGGCGGCGACGATTCGTCGTCGGTCGGCGCATCGAGCCTCGCGCAGGCCACCGCCAGCCAGCAGGCCGGCGCGCAACAGGCGGCCGGCAGCCAGACGCCGGCGGCGAACCAGCCTTACGTCGACCCCGTCGCCTATTCGATGAACGCGACCGACGGCCTCGCGGCCGCGCAGGTCTCGGAGAAGGCGGCGGTGATGCATTACCAGTGGCAATCCGGCGGCACGACGGTCAGCTACACGACGACCACCGGCCACCTGACCGCGCAGGACGCGAACGGCAACGCGGAAGCGTCGATGTCGTACGTCGCGTACACGGTGCCGAGCACGAACGGCAAGCCGCGCCCCGTCACGTTCGTCTACAACGGCGGCCCGGGCTCGTCGTCGATCTGGCTGCGGCTCGGCTCGTTCGCGCCGACGCGCGTCGCCACACCCGATCCGCTGTTCGGCAGCAACTGGCCGAACTATCCGCTCGTCGACAACGCGGAAAGCCTGATCGACACGACCGACCTCGTGTTCATCGACCCGCCGGGAACCGGGCTGTCGGAAGCCGTGCTGCCGAACACCAACCAGAAGTACTGGGGTTCGGATGCGGACGTCAACATCATGCGCGACTTCATCCAGCGCTACCTGAACGTCAACAATCGCGGCACGTCGCCGATCTACCTGTACGGCGAATCGTACGGCACGCCGCGTACCGACATGCTCGCGCTGGCGCTCGAATCGGCCGGCGTGCACCTGACGGGGATCGTGCTGCAGTCGGCGATCCTGAACTACTTCGCCGATGCGGTGGAAGCGGTCGCGATCACGCAGTCGACCGAAGGGCTGCTGCTCGAGACCGATACCGTGGCCGGCTACCTGCCCGGCTATGCGGCGGTCGCGGCGTACTTCAACCAGGTGTCGCCGGCGCCGGTCAATCCCTATCTGTATGCGCTGCAGACCGAGTTGTTCACGACGCTGATCTACAACCAATTGCAGCAGTACTCGCAGTCGTGGGTGCTGAGCCAGCTCGGCATTCCGGACGCGCTCGGCACGCCGGTGTTCCCGAGCGATGCGACGCTGACGCTGTGGTCGTTGCCGTCGAGCCTCACGCAGCACGCGCTGCGCGACTACTTCAACGCGAATCCGTTCGGCACGAACCTGGTGCCCGGCACGACGATCGGCCGCTACGACGGACGCGTGTCGTTGCCGAACGCCGACCCACGGCTGCAAACGGACGGCGATCCGTCGGACATCCTGATCTCGCAGCCGTTCACCAACGCGCTCGCGACGCAGATGCCCGACTACCTCGGCTACACCGCGCCGAACGCGACCTACCTGCCGCTGAACGACAACATCATCCAGGTGTGGGACTTCTCGCATGACGGCCAGCCGATGCCCGACACGATCCCCGATCTGCTGGGCGCGCTGCAGCTCAATCCGAAGCTCCGGGTACTCGCGGAGAACGGCCTCCACGATCTGGCGACACCGTTCTTCAACACCGAGAAGCAACTCGCGCGGCTGCAGACGGTGAAGGGGCTGAACCCGAAGCTGCAGGTGAACTTCTTCCCGGGCGGGCACATGACGTATCTGGACGACGTGGCCCGTCCGCAGATGAAGCGCGACCTGAAGCTCTTCTATCAGGGCCGGCGGATTCCGACCGCGCTGACGCTGCACACGCTGCCGCCGCCGTGGCCGGACGAGAACCCGGCCGGCACGCCGACCGGCGCCGCGCCGGGCGCGACCACCGCGACGACGCTGGCAGCGGCACCGTAAACCGTAAACGACGGACTCCTTGCGAAAAGGAACCCTCTATTCATCCATTGAATGCGAGTGATCATGTCCCTATTCAACTTGATGCGGCGTATGTCCCCGTTGATCGTCCTCGGTGCCGTAATGAGCAGCGCCCACGCGTTGCCGCCGCAGGCGGTGGCGCCGGTGAAGCTGCCGCGCGGCGGGCACGGCGTCGACGGCCCGTTCTTTCCTTCGACCCGCGTGGCACCGGTATTGCCGTCGACCGGCGCGACGCTGCAGCAGCAGGCGCAGAAGCGCGTCGATGCCCGGCTCGGCGGCAACACGGTACTGAGCAACGGCGCGGCGGTGACGAAAGCGCAGGCGCAGAGCGGCGGGCTCGGGTTCGTCGCGAAGCACTTCGACGAGATCGATGCGAAACACACCGGTCGCGTGACGATGAGCGACGTGCGGCAGTTCATCCAGCAGCGGCAGGTGCAGGCGCAGCAGGAACAGCAGGAGTGACGGTGTAGCCAGGTCGCGCGCGGGAGGGCGGCCGGTGTCGGCCGGTGCCGATGGGGGCCGGCCGCTCGACCGCGGCGGCGGCCTGCCTTCAACCTGCCGCGGCGCACGTTCGGCCGCGGCTTTCTTCATCGAAGTTCGGTTCATGCGCGGGCAATGCGAAGCCGCGTCATGCTTTACACGATCGACGCTCAGCCTTCCCGGTGCGCGTAGCGCCTCGCCGTCGCCGACGGCAACTCGCCGAACATCGCGCGGTAGTCCTGCGCAAAACTGCTCAGGTGCCAGAAGCCCCACTTCGTCGCGGCCGACGTCACGGACCCGCCGAGCCGCAGCTCGCGGCGAACGTGATTCAGCCGGACCGCGCGCAGGTACGCGATCGGATTCAGGTTGAGCGTGTCGTTGAACGCGTACTGCGCGGTACGCCGGCTGATGCCGAGCTGCACGCACAGTTCGGCGATCGACAGCGGGCACGTCGACGCATCCTGCAGCCGCGCCTGCACCGCGTTGACGAGCGACCAGTACTTCGTCGGCCGCGTCGCGAGGGCGTTCGCATCCGGCGCGGGCATCGTCATCGCTTCCGAAATCGCATACAGCACGGTCCGTTCGAGCAGTTCGATCCGCGCCGGCGTCGTCACGTCCTCGATCGGCGTGCTCTTCGCGGCCGCGGCCATCGTGTGGCGCAGCAGGTCGCGCAGGCGGTCCGCGACCTGGGGCGTCATCGGGATCAGCGGCGCGAAGGTGCGCGCGCGCAGCGACGCGGCGAGCGTGCGCATCGCCTCCGTCGACAGCTTGTCGGGCTCGATCTCGACGTTCACGAGCACGTGCCGGTCGGGCGAATAGAACTCGAACACCGGCTGGCTGGAAAACACATGAAGGCTGTCGCGTCCGCTCTTCTCGCCGCACATGCGCGCATGGCCTTCGAGTTCCAGCGGCACGGCCACCGCGATGCGGTCCGACGGCACCGCGCCCTGCTGCAGGATCACCTTGTCGAGGTCTTCGACCAGGAGCCGGATGCCGCCGAGCGACACGATGGACGACGAACCATGAAACCGGCCGCCCGAGATCTGCGTGTAGTTGAGATGCCAGCCGTCGAAGATCCGCGCCTGTTCCTCCACGTCGGTGAACGCGCAGAACGCCACCGCGCGTGCGAACGGCGGGGCGCCGGAAAAATCGCTCGGATCGGCGGACGGCGTCATCGGAGTCGGGAAGGGGCGGGCCGGATCGACGCATTGTAGCCGCTGCGCGCGCCGGTCAAAAACCCCGGCGGCCCGATTCCCGGAGAAAACCCTCGCTTGCCGAAATCCGATAGTGAAAAGCCGGCCGGCGCAATACCTTTGGTACGAACGGAACACAACGTATTGCGCCGGCGCGGAGCATCCCGCTTCGTTGCCGGACGAACCGAACACGGCTGCCGGCGCGGGTCCGGCGGCACTTTTCTGGAGAGACGTCGATGGAGCTTCCACGTGGCGGGTTCTGGCGGAACTGGGTCGGCAATCAGTCGTGCGTCGCCGCGCACATGGCGTCGCCGACCAGCGAGGCGGAAATCGCCGAACTGGTGCAGGCCGCGACGCGCCAGGGCAAGAACGTCCGATGCTCGGGATCGGGACATTCGTTCACGCCGGTCGTCGCGACGAGCGGCCTGCTGCTGTCGCTGAAGGACTACCAGGGCATCGTCGCGGTCGACGAGCGACGCAAGCGCGTCACGGTGAAGGCCGGCACGCGGATCAATGCGGTGACGCGTCATCTGAAGGACATCGGCTTCTCGCTCGTCAACCAGGGCGACATCGATTCGCAGGCGATTGCCGGTGCGCTCGCAACCGGCACGCATGGCACGGGGACGACGCTAGGCAACCTGTCGTCGCAGGTGGTCGGGATGCGGATCGTTCGCCCCGACGGCTCGATCATGGAAGTGAGCGACCAGCAGGACCTCGATCTGCTGCACGCGACCCAGGTGAACCTCGGCCTGTTCGGCGTGGTGTCGGAGCTGACGCTGCAGGTGACCGACGCGTTCTGGCTGCACGATCGCGTGTGGCGCGAGGACTTCGAGGCGCTGATGGAACAGTACGACGACCTCGCGGCGAAGCATCGCCATTTCGGGTTCTTCTGGTGCCCGACGTCCGAAAGCCGTCACCTGTACTGCCTGCCCGATACCGCGAAGGTGTCGAATTCGAAGAAGGACTACGACGTGTGCGAGATCAAGGTGATGGACATCACCGACGAGCGCACGTTCTACGAAGGCGAGCACGAGAAGATCGCGTACAGCTCGGAGGTCTACGCGATTCATTACGTCGCGAACTTCCACGAGCTCGAATACGCGGTGCCAGCCGAACACGGCAAGGAGGCGCTGCGCCGCGTGCGCGAGCTGATCCTCACGAAGCATCGCGACTGCATCTTCCCGGTCGAGTACCGCTTCACGAAGGGCGATCCGGCGTGGATCAGCCCGTTCAATCATCAGGACAGCGTGACGATTTCGTGCTCGGGCGGTCCGAACGGCATCGACTACTGGCCGTTCCTGAAGGACGTCGACGACATCCTGCGCGACTACGGCTCGCGTCCGCACTGGGGCAAGCTGCACTTCACGAACCGCGACGACGTGGACCGCTGGTTCCCGAAGGCCGAGGCGTTCCGCGAACTGCGCCGCAGCGTGGACCCTGAAGGTCATTTCCTCAACGATCATCTTCGGACGCTGTTCAGCTGAGCGGTCCGAACGAACCAGACTGGAGAACGACTCATGAATGTCAAGATCGACGGGCGCCTGGCGGGCAAAGTCGCGATCGTGAGCGGCGGCGCGGGCGGATGCGGTGCCGCCGCGTCGGAACTGTTCGCCGCGCAAGGGGCGAAGGTGGCGATCATCGACCGCGACGGCGACGCGGCCGACACGCTCGCGGCGCGGCTGCGCGATGCCGGCTTGCAGGCGATCGGCCTCGGCGCCGACGTGTCGAAGCAGTCCGACGTGCGGAACGCGGTCGACGCGGCCCGCAAGCAGTTCGGCAACGCGGACATCCTGTTCAATCACGCGGGCACGCTGATCGTCAAACCGTTCCTCGACATCGAGGAGTCGGAGTGGGACTGGCTGATGGGCGTGAACGTGAAGAGCATGTTCCTGATGACGCAGGCGGTGCTGCCGCAGATGCTGGAAAAAGGGCGCGGCAGCATCGTCTGCACGTCGTCGATCTCGGCTGTTTGCGCGACGCCGGGCGAAGTGCTGTATGACGCGACCAAGGGCGCATGCCACATGTTCGCGCGCGCGATCGCCGTCGAATACCGCGATCGCGGCATCCGCTGCAATGCGCTCGCGCCCGGGTTCATCCGCACGCCGCACGGGATGCGCGAACTGAGGGATCTGCTGGCGATGGGCGTGGACGCGACCGAAGCGGCTATCGCAGTGCAGCAAGGCCGGCTGTGCGAGCCGTCGGAAGTGGCGGCTGCCGCATTGTTCCTGGCGTCGGACGAATCGAGCTTCGTCAACGGCACCCATCTGTTCGTCGACAACTGTTTCTCCGCCGTTTAGGCCCCGATATTCGCAGGAAGCCGACGGGCAGGCGCGAGCTCCCCAGGGACGGCAGGTTCTGTCGAAGGTTCCGCAGCGATGCGGACCTTCGATTTTTTTTGCCGGTTCGCCGCGCGATGTGTCCTAGCGGATTGTCGTAATCCTTCTATCTGAACGAATCTGCGTCTGCTGGAATGGCAATGCCGAATCACCGTTCAGCCGGCGTCGCGGGGCGGCATGGTTGTCGACGTCATCGAGCGCCGGTCCGGCGCTCGACTTCGCGGGTCCGGGCAAGTCCGGCCTACCAGGGTCAATCCATCACTCTCTTTTGATCAATCATCATGTTCAATCGCACTACCAGCACCGTCGCCAACGTCGATCCGGAACTCTGGACTGCCATTCAGGACGAGAACCGCCGCCAGGAAGATCACATCGAGCTGATCGCGTCGGAAAACTACACGAGCCCGGCCGTGATGGCCGCACAGGGTTCGCAGCTCACGAACAAGTACGCGGAAGGTTATCCGGGCAAGCGCTACTACGGCGGCTGTGAGTACGTCGACGTGGTCGAGCAGCTGGCGATCGACCGC
>NZ_CAJPGY010000082.1:0-12977 GCF_905339915.1 Burkholderia sp. BCC1985 | reverse complement strand
ATCGACGTGAAATACCACCTGCTGCTGCCGTCGGTGTCGCACGTGGGCACGATCCTCGACAACTACCAGTGGGAGACGATCCTGCGCTGCGTGGCCGCTCACCGGTCGTATCGCTGGGTGTACGACGTGCAGTACAAGCCGATGAACATCGCCGACTACCTGATCCTGAACGGCCGCATGCCGCGCTCGCTGCGCTATTGCTACGGGCGCGTGGTGTCGAGCCTGAACCTGCTCGCGAAGGATTACGGCGTGACACACCCGTGTCACGAAACGGCCACGAAGATTCTGCAGATGCTGTCCGACACCTCGGTCGAGCGGATCTTCAAGAGCGGCCTGCACGAGTTCCTGACCGACTTCATCGGCCGCAACAACAGCCTGGGGATCGATATCGCCCAGGCCTACAACTTCGACTGAGACTTGCCATGCGACTCGCCATCCGACACATCTCGCGTTATCAGTTCGACGATCAAGCCACCCATGCGCTGCAACGGCTGCGGCTGCGCCCGCAATCGGGGCCCGGGCAGACGGTGCGCGCGTGGCAGGTCACGATCGACGGCGTCGAGCCGACGCTTTCCTATGCGGACGGATTCGCCAACCGGATCGACCTCGTGCGCCACGACCGCGGCGCGAAGAACGAGGTCGTCGTGGTCGCGGCCGGCGTCGTCGAGACGCAGGACCGCGCGGGCATTCTCGGCAACCCCGAGGGCTATGCGCCGCCGTGGATCTTCGAGCGCGAGACCGCGCTCACGAAAGCCGGCGAAACCGTGCGCGAGCTCACGCAGGCGCTGCCGATCGAGCCGCACAGCCTCGATGCGCTGCACTGGCTGATGACGGAAGTGCACGACCGCATCGCATATGCGCCGAACCTGGCCGATGCGCCGGTCGATGCCGAAACCGCGCTGCAAAGCGGCGAGGGCACCAGCCGCGACCATGCGCACGCGTTCATCGCGGCCGCGCGCGCGCTGAAGGTGCCCGCGCGCTACATCTCGGGCTACGTGCTCGCCGACAGCGCGATGCAGCGCATCGCCGACGCGAAGCAGAGCGCGAGCGACGAGGATGCCGAGGAAGCGCTCGCGCTGCAGACGGGCGACGGCATGCAGCAGGTGCTCGGCGCATCGCATGCCGCACAGTCGCAGGGCTTGCCGCAGGCGGCACTCGGCGCGCAGCCGCAGGCCGTCGCGCTGATGCAGCAGCCGGCCGGTCACGCGTGGGCCGAGGCGTACGTCGAAGGGCTCGGCTGGGTCGGCTTCGATCCGTTCATGAACCGCTGCCCGGACGAGCGCTACGTGCGCATCGCCGTCGGCCTCGACTATCGCGACGCGCAACCGGTGACGGGGATTGGCGCGAGCGCCGTCGGCATCGAGATCAGCGTCGTGCAGTCGCCCGAACTGGTCTGACGCACACCTTCTCCGAACCCGCCGTGCCGTGCCGCCGCAGCGACGGCGACGCGGCGCGCGCGGCCGGTCCAACCCGAACCGAGCGGCTCTCCCATGCCCATTCACGTCGCGCTGCATCACACCACCCGCTACCGCTACGACCGGCCCGTCAACCTCGGGCCGCAGATCGTGCGGCTGCGGCCCGCGCCGCACTGCCGGACGCCGATCGTCGCGTATTCGATGACCGTCGAGCCCGCGCAGCACTTCATCAACTGGCAGCAGGACCCGTTCTCGAACTATCTCGCGCGGCTCGTGTTTCCGGAGCGCACCGAACACTTCGAGATCACGATCGACCTGGTTGCCGAGATGTCGGTGTACAACCCGTTCGACTTCTTCCTGGAAGCCAGCGCGGAGCAATACCCGTTCAGCTATGACGATGCGCTGAAGACCGAACTCGCGCCGTACCTCGCGTGCGATCCGCAGACGAGCGCGGCGCCGCTGTTCCGCGCGTATCTCGACGGCGTCGACCGCACGCCGGCCGGCACCGTGAACTTCCTCGTCGCGCTGAACCAGCAGCTGCAGCACGACATCGGCTATCTGGTGCGGATGGAGCCGGGCGTGCAGACGCCCGAGCAGACGCTCGAGCTCGCGTCCGGGTCGTGCCGCGACAGCGCGTGGCTGCTCGTGCAGCTGTGCCGGCATCTCGGCATCGCCGCGCGTTTCGTGTCCGGCTACCTGATCCAGCTCACGCCCGACGTGAAGGCGCTCGACGGCCCGAGCGGCACGTCGGTCGACTTCACCGACCTGCACGCGTGGTGCGAGGTCTACCTGCCGGGCGCGGGCTGGATCGGCTTCGATCCGACCTCGGGCCTGCTCGCCGGCGAAGGGCACATCCCGCTCGCGTGCACGCCGCAGCCGACCAGCGCCGCGCCGGTGGAGGGGCTGATCGACGAATGCGAAGTGTCGTTCGAGCACGAGATGGTGGTGACGCGCGTGTACGAATCGCCGCGCGTGACGAAGCCGTATACCGAGCAGCAATGGGACGCCGTGCGCACGCTCGGCGCGCAGGTCGACGGCGCGCTGACGGCCGGCGACGTGCGGCTGACGCAGGGCGGCGAGCCGACCTTCGTGTCGATCGACGATCGCGACGGCGCCGAATGGAACACCGATGCGCTCGGCCCGACCAAGCGCGGCTATGCGACCGAACTCGTGCAGCGGCTGCGCGCCGAATACGGCGAAGGCGGCTTCCTGCATTTCGGGCAGGGCAAGTGGTATCCGGGCGAGCAGCTGCCGCGCTGGGCGCTGTCGATCTTCTGGCGCGCCGACGGCCAGCCCGTGTGGCACGACCCGTCGCTGTTCGCCGACGAGCGCGAGCCGTCCGCGTGCACGACCGAGGACGCGAAGCGCTTCATCGACGCGCTGGCCGCGCGCCTCGGACTGACCGACGAATTCGTGCGGCCCGGCTACGAGGATGTCTGGTACTACCTGTGGCGCGAGCGCCGGCTGCCCGTCAACGTCGACCCGTTCGACTCGCGCCTCGACGACGAGCTCGAGCGCGCGCGGTTGCGCAAGGTGTTCGACCAGCATCTCGACAGCGTGGTCGGCTACGTGCTGCCGATCAAGCGCACGGACGACGCGCCAGGTCTCGACGGCCCGCGCTGGCAGACCGGCCCGTGGTTCTTCCGCGACGAACGGATGTACCTCGTGCCCGGCGATTCGCCGATGGGCTATCGGCTGCCGCTCGATTCGCTGCCGTGGGTCGCCGGCGCCGACTATCCGTACCTGGTCGAACGCGATCCGTTCGCGCCGCGCGACGCGCTGCCGGACGCGGCCGCGTTCCGTGCGCGTCATGCGGGTGCGGCCGACGCGCCGCGTTACCTGGCCGGCGTGCATCGCGAAGCGTCCGCGCAAACCGTCATGCAGTTGCGCAGCGACGGCAGCGCCGCCGGCGACCGGCACGCGCATGCCGCGCAGGACCCGCAGCGCCACCCCGAGCGCTTCGAATCGGCCGCATGGATCACGCGTACCGCGATGTGCGCAGAAGTGCGCAACGGCATCCTGTACCTGTTCATGCCGCCGCTCGCCGCGCTCGAGGATTATCTCGACCTGCTCGCGGCGATCGAGCTGACCGCGCAGGCCCTCGGCGTGAAGCTCGTGCTCGAAGGCTATCCGCCGCCGCGCGACGCGCGGCTCAAGCTGCTGCAGGTCACGCCCGATCCCGGCGTGATCGAGGTGAACATCCATCCGGCGAAGAGCTTCGACGAACTCGTCGGCCAGACCGAATTCCTGTACGACGCCGCGTGGCAGTCGCGGCTGTCCAGCGAGAAGTTCATGGTCGACGGCCGGCACGTCGGCACGGGCGGCGGCAACCACTTCGTGCTCGGCGGCGCGAGCCCGGCCGACAGCCCGTTCCTGCGCCGCCCCGATCTGCTCGCGAGCCTGATCGCCTACTGGCACAACCATCCGTCGCTGTCGTACCTGTTCTCGGGGCTGTTCATCGGGCCGACGAGCCAGGCGCCGCGCGTCGACGAGGCGCGCAACGATCAGGTCTACGAGCTCGACATCGCATTCGCGGAAATCCAGCGCAACAAGCTGCTGTACGGGCAGGACATGCCGCCGTGGCTCGTCGACCGCGTGCTGCGCAACCTGCTGATCGACGTGACCGGCAACACGCACCGCAGCGAATTCTGCATCGACAAGCTGTATTCGCCGGATTCGTCGACCGGGCGGCTCGGCCTGCTCGAACTGCGCGCGTTCGAGATGCCGCCGCATGCGCGGATGAGCATCGTCCAGCAACTGCTGCTGCGCGCGCTGGTCGCGCGCTTCTGGGCCGCGCCGTATACGACGCCGCTCACGCGCTGGGGCACCGCGCTGCACGATCGCTTCATGCTGCCCGCGTTCCTGAAGATGGATTTCGACGACGTGCTGGCCGAGCTGCGCGATGCCGGTTTCGCGTTCGATTCCGCGTGGTTCGCGCCGCATTTCGAATTCCGCTTCCCGCTGTTCGGCCAGATCGCGGTGAACGGGATGCAGCTGTCGCTGCGCGGCGCGCTCGAGCCGTGGCACGTGATGGGCGAGGAGGGCGCGCCCGGCGGCACGGTGCGCTACGTCGATTCGTCGGTCGAACGGCTCGAAGTGCGCGTGACCGGGCTGAACGACAACCGTCACGTCGTGACCGTCAACGGCCGCGCGCTGCCGTTGCAGCCGACCGGCACCGTCGGCGAATACGTCGCGGGCGTGCGCTACAAGGCGTGGGCGCCGCCGTCGGCGCTGCATCCGACCATCGGCGTGCATGCGCCGCTCACGTTCGACATCGTCGATACGTGGCTGCAGCGCTCGCTGGGCGGCTGCCGGTATCACGTCGCGCACCCGGGCGGGCGCAACTATGCGACGTTCCCGGTCAACGCGTACGAGGCCGAGAGCCGCCGGCTCGCGCGCTTCGTCGCGATGGGGCACACGCCGGGGCGGATGGACGTGGCGGCCGCCGCGCCGAGCCGTGAATTCCCGTTCACGCTCGACCTGCGACGGCCCTGATCGTCGGATGAAAGGACGCACGACGATGCGCGGTTTCCGACCTCCCGGCGCGCCGGGAGGAGTGCTAGGATGCGGGCAGACTGCGGCCGCCCGCCGCGTCTGCCGTGCCCGGACGACGGTGCGGCGGCGCGCGGGCACCGCTGCCCCCTGACGACGGAACGATACCGACCGTGCCGCCCATTCACCCCGACGATCTCGCCGACGCCGACGCGATGCCCACGCTTTTCGATACCGGCGCGCAGCCGGACGCCGCGGAACTGGCCGCCGCGCTCGCGGCGCCGGCCGCGGCCGGCCGCTACGACGAACTGCGCGGCAGTGCCGCCGGCCTCACCGCGCCGCTGCTCGCCCCCGCATGGCGCAGCTTCTTCACGTCGATCGGCAGCGACGGCGTGGCCGACCTCGACCGCCGCGCCGACGCGCTGCAGCGCCGCATGCGCGAGAACGGCCTGTTCTACCAGCTCCACGAACAACGCGCAGGCGACGGCGCGGCCGGCCCGTGGTCGCTCGACCTGCTGCCGCTGATCGTCACGCCCGAGGACTGGGTCGCGATCGAGCGCGGCGTGCTGCAGCGCGTGCGGCTGCTGAACGCGACGATGGCCGATTTGTACGGACCGCAGACGATCCTGCAGCGCGGGCTGCTGCCGCCCGCGCTCGTGACCGGCCACCCGGGCTACCTGCGCGCGATGCGCGGCGCACGCGTGCCGGGCGACACGTGGCTGCACGTCGTCGCGTTCGATCTCGCGCGCGGCCCCGACGGCCAATGGCGGATCGTCGCGCAGCACACGCAGGGACCGTCCGGCCTCGGCTATCTGCTCGAGAACCGGCTGATCGTGTCGCGGCTCTTTCCGCGCGGTTTCCGCGGGCTGCGCGTGCAGCGGCTCGCTTCCGCGTACCGGTCGCTGCTGCAGAGCATGCAGGCGCTCAGTCCCGCCAGAAAGAATTCGCGGATCGTGCTGCTGACGCCCGGGCCGCACAGCGCGACCTACTTCGAGCATGCGTATCTCGCGCGCTACCTCGGCCTCACCCTCGTCGAGGGCGGTGACCTGACCGCGCGCGACAACCGCGTCTTCCTGAAGACGCTGCGCGGGCTCGAACCCGTGCACGGGATCCTGCGGCGCGTCGACGACGCGTGGCTCGATCCGCTCGAACTGCGTCCCGATTCGATGCTCGGCGTGCCGGGCCTGCTGCAGGCCGTGCGGGCCGGCAACGTGCTGCTCGCGAATGCGCCGGGTTCGGGCTTCCTCGAGTCGCCGGGCATGCTCGGCTTCATGCCGCGCCTCGCGGAAGCGCTGCTCGGCGAAACGCTGACGCTGCCGGCCGTGCATTCGTGGTGGTGCGGCGAGGCGGCCGCGTGCGGCGACGCGCTGCCGCAGCTTGCGCGCAGCATCGTGAAGCCGTCGTATCCGCCCGAGGTGCAGGCCGGCGGCGCGTTCGACCCGGTGATCGGCGCGCGGCTCACGCCGGCGCAGCTGGCCGAATGGCGTGCGCGGATCCTGGCCCGGCCCGAGCATTACACGGTGCAGGCCGACCTGCCGTTGTCGCAGGCGCCGACCTGGCCGGGGCACGACGCGTCCGACGGCAGCGGCGGCGCGCGCATCGTGCCGAAGCCGCTGCTGCTGCGCGTGTTCGCGCTCGCCGACGGCGCGCAGCGCTGGCGGCTGCTGCCGGGCGGACTGTCGCGGGTCGGCACGCGCGATACGCTGTTCAACGCGCCGATGCCGCGCGGCGGCAGCACGGTCGATACGTGGGTGATGACCGAAGGCATCGTCGATTCGACGACGCTGCTGCAGACGCGTCTCGGCCCCGACGATCTGGTCGAGCGTCCGCGCGCGATCGCGAGCCGCGCGGCGGAGAACCTGTTCTGGCTCGGCCGCTATACCGAGCGCGCGACCAACCTGATGCGTCTCGCGCGCGCCGCGCTCGAACGGCTGCGCGGCGAGGACGACGTCGACAGTCCCGCGCATCTCGAGTTGATCGACACGTTGTGCCGCGACACCGGCCTGATCGCGCCCGACGCGCCGAACGCCGTCGATGCGCCGCGTGCGTTCCAGTACGCGCTCGCGACGTCGCTGACGCGCGGCGCGGACCGCACGTCGGGCATCGCGTCCTGCCTGTTCGGGATGCGCGGCGCGGCTGCCGCGATCCGCGAACGGCTGTCGAGCGATCAGTGGCGGCTGATCGACGACGCGACGCAACTGTTCGCCGACAGCGCCGATCATCCGGAAGCCGAGGAGCAGATCGGCAACGAGGCGCTGCAGTTGCTGGAGCGCCTCGGGCTGCTGCTCGGCGCGATCACCGGCGCGCAGACCGACAACATGACGCGCGACGACGGCTGGCGGCTGTTGTCGATCGGGCGGCAGATCGACCGGCTGGACTTCCTGTGCAGCGTGCTGAAGTTCGCGTTCGACGAAGGCGCGGTGCACCGGCAGGACGGCTTCGAACTCGTGCTGGAGCTGTTCGACAGCACGATCACGTTCCGCTCGCGCTTCCAGCGTGGCTTCGACGTCGCGCCGCTGCTGTCGCTCGTCGTGCTCGACACCGACAATCCGCGCTCGCTCGGCTGGGTCGTGCAGGCGTTGCGCGGCCGGCTGACGAAGGTCGAGCGCAGCGAGGGCTATGCGCTGTCCGAACTGGCCGAGACGATTCCGGACGTGCCTGCGTGGTCGCTGCACGAACTGTGTGAAACCGGCGACGATGGTCGGCACGACACGCTGCTCGATGCGCTCGACACGACCGTGAAGGCCGTGTGGGATCTGTCGAACCGGATCGGCGAGCGGTATTTCAGCCACGTTCGCGAGGCGGGCAGGACGCTATGGTGACGCCGAAACACGCGGCGAAGACGCCGCCCGCGGCCGCCCCCGGCAGTGCGAAGCAGACAGCGGCGGCGGTCGTGCCCGCGGCCTCGAATGCATCGGCCACGTCGGCCACGCCGACGACGTCGGCCGGTCGTGTCCTGCGTGTCACGCACGACACCGAATATCGCTACGCGGCGCGCGTCGAATCGGCCCAGCACCAGGCGCGGCTGCAGCCGCTCGCGACGCCGCGCCAGCAGGTGCTGTCGTTCGCGCTCGACATCGAACCCGGACCGGAAACGGTCGGCACCGAGATCGACGCGTTCGGCAACGCGCGCGCATCGTTCGCGCTGAACCAGCCGCACGATGCGCTGCTCGTGCGCAGCCGCAGCACGGTGCGCGTGAGCCCGCCCGTCTGGTCGCAGGGCGCACGCGGCGCGCCGCCGCCCGCGATCGCGCATCCCGACCCCGAGCACGCAACCGCATGGGAAGCCGTGCGCGACCGCCTGCGGTTTCGCGCGGGGCAGCCGTACGACGCGGCGAGCGAGTTCGTGTTCGCGTCGCCGCACGTGGCGTGCGATCCGGAACTGGCTGCGTATGCGGCCGCCAGCTTCAAGCCGCAGCGGCCGCTCGTGCAGGCCGCATGGGACCTGATGCGGCGGATTCACGCCGACTTCGCGTATACGCCGAACAGCACCGACATCACGACGACGGCGCTCGATGCATTGCGATTGCGCAAGGGCGTCTGCCAGGATTTCGCGCACGTGATGATCGGCGCGCTGCGCTCGCTCGGGCTCGCCGCGCGCTACGTGAGCGGGTATCTGTTGACGCAGCCGCCGCCCGGGCAGCCGCGGCTGATCGGTGCGGACGCCTCGCATGCATGGGTCGACGTGTACGACCCGGCGTGGCCCGAAGACGGCGGCTGGCTGCAGCTCGACCCGACCAACGACCGCGCGCCGGGCGACGACTACGTGATGCTGTCGATCGGCCGCGACTACGCGGACGTGACGCCGCTGCGCGGCGTGATTCGCGGCGGCGGCGCGGATCAGGAGCTGAAGGTCGGTGTGACGGTCGAGCCGCTCGATGAGGCGCTCTAAGGCCAGATGCGCCGGTCGCCGGACGTTTAAGTCGTCGTTAATACTGCCCGCCTAGCATGGTGTTGCCGGCGAACGGATCGGACCCGATCCGGCGCCGGCGGCACGCACGGGTGCGTCGACGTCACGGCGCCGCGCCGTCGCGCGTCGCCATTCCCTTGCAACGGCGGCAGACATGATCAAGAACTTCGACTACACGCTCGGCAACGAGACGATCGAGCTTTGCGCGAGCTTCGGCGCGGGCCCGGCGTTCCGCCGCGTGCTCGTGAGCCGTGCGGATTCGATGGAAACGCTCGTGGTGCTCGACGCGCGTGGCCTGTCGGGCCTGCTGAAGGTCGCGACCGAGGAGCCGGAAGGGTTGCTCGACGATGCGATCCGCAAGGTTGGCGATGAACGACTCGTCGAGCGGGCGATCAGCGGCCGCACGATCGTCGAAGCGGCGCTCTGAGTGGGGCGGCGCGTGCCGGCCGGCATGGCCGGCTGCCGCGCGCCGCGCGCCGCGTGGTATTGCGCGGTATGTGCTGCGTTGCTTGCGCTTACGCCGCGAACCGGTCCGTCGCCGCGAGCAGCGCTTTCAGGATGCCCGGTTCGTTGAATGCGTGTCCGGCATCCGGCACGATCTCGAACCTCGCGTCGGGCCATGCCTTCGCGAGATCCCATGCGGTGCGTGCGGGCGTCGCGATATCGTAGCGGCCTTGCACGATCACGCCCGGAATTCCGGCGAGGCGATGCGCGTCGCGCAGCAACTGGCCTTCCTCGACGAACCCGCGATTCACGAAGTAGTGGTTTTCGATCCGCGCGAACGCGAGCGCGTAGTGGCCGTCCGCGAAGTGCGCGGCCAGCGCCGGGTCGGGCAGCAGCGTGATCGTGCGGCCTTCCCAGAGGCTCCATGCGCGCGCGGCTTCGAGCTTCGCGGCTTCGTCGTCGCCCGTCAGCCGGCGATGGTACGCGGCCATCAGGTCATCGCGCTCGGCTTGCGGAATCGGTGCGAGGAATTCTTCCCACAGGTCCGGGAACAGCCACGACGCGCCTTCCTGGTAGTACCACAGCAACTCCGCGCGGCGCATCGTGAAGATGCCGCGCACGACGAGTGCGCTGACGCGTTGCGGATGCGTCTGCGCGTAGGCGAGGGCGAGCGCGCTGCCCCATGAGCCGCCGAACACGAGCCACTGTTGTGCGCCGACCATCTCGCGCAACCGCTCGATGTCGGCCACCAGGTCCCAGGTCGTGTTGTTGTCGAGGCTCGCATGTGGTGTGGAGCGCCCACAGCCGCGCTGGTCGAACAGCAGGATGTCGTAGCGCTCGGGATCGAACAGGCGGCGATGGTCGGGGCTGCAGCCCGCGCCCGGGCCGCCGTGCAGGAACACCGCGGGCTTGCCGGACGGGTTGCCGCAGCGCTCCCAGTAGATGCGGTGGCCGTCGCCGGTGTCGAGGTGGCCGTGGGCGTAGGGTTCGATCGGTGGGTACACAGGCAGGCTCCGGGTGAGGGTCGGCAGGGCGGCGGACGACGCACGGGCCGGTGGGCGATCGGAATACGGCAGCGCCGGTATCGCGGATATTGCGGCGCCGCAGATTCGTTGTGTCGGCATCGGCCCGGCGGCCGCCGGGCAAGGCTTGTCATTATGCCCATTCATTCCGGCCGTTGCGTGCGACGGCGCAGCCGGTTGCACGGCGCGGCATTGCGGCCGGCATGCTCGGCGGAATTTTTTTCGGCAATTTCGTTCCGATATTTTTCAGACAAAATCCCGGCGGCATATCGGCGCACCGATCGCGGGCGCCGGCCTTCATTCCGTTCCTCCGCCGTGCCAACGGGAAACGAACCGATGAACCATCGCGTCAAGCAATTGACCGGGTTGCGCGCCGTCGCGGTCACGATGGTCGTCGTCGGCCATGCGGAACGCGTGCTGCCGGGCGGCTATACCGGCTGGCTCGCGCCGCTGCGGCTCGTCGCCGACGGCCGGCTCGGCGTGCTGATCTTCTTCGTCCTCAGCGGCTTCCTGATCACCAACGTGCTGCGCGCGGAGTGCGCGCGCACCGGCGGGATCGCGCTGACGTCGTTCTATGTGCGCCGCGCGCTGCGGATCTGGCCGGCGTGCTACGTGTATCTCGCGACCATCGGCGTGCTCGCCGCCGTCGGCTGGCTCGACGTCGGGCGCCGCCAGTGGCTGTATGCGGCGCTGCATCTGTGGAATTACTCGGCATGGTTCGGGCTGAGCGGCGACAACGTGCTGCACCCGGACGGCGCGTGGTATCTCGGCCATTTCTGGTCGCTCGCGCTCGAGGAGCAGTTCTACTGGTTCTGGCCGCTGCTGTTCGTGTTTGGCGCCCGCCGTCGCGGCACGCGCTGGCTGGCCGCGCTGATCCTGGCCGTGCCGCTCGCTCGCGCGCTCACGTATTTCGTCGCGCCGGCGCTGCGCGGGCAGCTCGGGATGATGCTGCATACGGGCGTCGATCCGATCCTGATCGGCTGCTACGCGGCGCTCGAACGCGAACGGCTCGAAGCATGGATCGGCTCGTGGCGCGGCGAGACGCGCATCGTGACGGCGCTCGTCTTCATCGTGCTGTTCGGGATGCCGCTTGCCGAACATCGGCTCGGCGGCTTCTGGAATGCGACCTACGGCGTGACGCTCGAGGCCGCACTGATCGCGATCGTGATCGTCGTGCTGAATTTCCGCAGCGAGTTCTGGTGCGCGCGCTGGCTGCGGGCCGCGCCGGTCGTGTTCGTCGGCACGATCTCGTTCAGCCTGTATCTGTGGCAGCAGCCGTTCGCGAATCCGGATCTGGCGGTTCCGCACGCGTTCCCGCTCGGCATCGGATGGGCGCTGCTGGCCGCGATGGCGAGTTATTTCCTCGTCGAGAAGCCGTTCCTGCGGCTGAAGGATCGCTATACGGCGCGCGAGGCGCGACGCATGCGCGACGATGCGCGGCGGATGCCGGCGCCGACCGACGCGATCGGGCCGAAGGTGGCGGAATAGGCGGGTGGGGTGGCGATTCGCTCCGGCCTTACTTGAAGCGCTTCATTGCGGCGGGCGAATACCAGAAGTTCCGGAACATGTCGATGCCGTACGACTTGCCGTCGTGGTGGACGACCGTGCGCGCCGTGCGCTTGCCCGTATCCGAGTAATCACCGTTCTTGCGCTGCGTCTCCGTGATGTGCGCCGTGATCGACAGGTTGGCGAAGCCGTGGCTCGATGCTTTCTCGACGGCGATCGTCATGCGGGCCTCTTCGCTGCGCGCATCGCCGATGCCGGGGCCGCAGGCTTCACCTTCGACGCCGACCAATCCGTAGAGGTTGGTGCCGAACAACGGGCTGATACGGCCGCCTTCGCACATTCGCGGCAGCGGCGATTGCCTCTGCCTTTCCTTGCTTGCGTTCTATATTTGTCGTCATGGGTCAGTTTGCGAGAGGAGGGAGGGACCATGAATCGTATCCACATCGTCACCGCTGCTTCGCGATGGGTGCTTCTGGGGCTCGCGGTGCAATCGGGCGCTGCGTTGAGTCAACAGCAGCCGGACAAGTCATTGGACCAGCAGCTGGCCGGTGCATGGACGTATGTCTCGGTCGACACCGTCCGCCCGGACGGAAGCCGCACACCCATGTACGGATCTGATCCGCGCGGTCTGGTGATTTTTGATGGCCATGGTCACTACGCGCTGGTGAATTCGCGCAGCGACTTACCCAAGTATGTGTCCAACGATCGAATGAAAGGCAGTGCAGAGGAATATCGCGCCGTGGTGCAAGGTTCGATCGCACATTTTGGCACGTACGTCGTCAACGAAGCAGACAGAACCATCACCTTTCACATAGAAGCAAGCACGTTTCCGAACTGGAACGGTGTCGAGCAACGCAGGCCGTTTGTCCTCTCGGGAGACGAGCTCAGATGGACCACGCCCTCAGCCTCCGGGGGAGGCTCGGGTGAGGTCGTGCTGAGGCGAGCCAAATGACTTCGAATACAGGCCGAGTGTGTGTCGTCACTGCCGCGGAATGACGGGACGCGGGATTGAACTGGCCTGCTTTGGCATGTTGCGTCGATGCCGGCAAACAAAGCGATCGGTCGGACAGATCGATATCAAGATGAAACCGATCCGACGCTCGACCGGGCACCGGCTCGCAACTGCGCCCAACGTACGGTTTTCGTCGGGGCAATGACGGCATTGGTTCGCCGACAGCCACTCGCATG
>NZ_CAJPGY010000081.1:0-13230 GCF_905339915.1 Burkholderia sp. BCC1985 | reverse complement strand
AATGGGCTTCGCGAAGAAGGTCGCCCATCGCGTGATCTTCATGGACCAAGGCGCGATCGTCGAGGACGACCGCAAGGACGATTTCTTCTCGAATCCGAAGTCGGACCGCGCGAAGGACTTCCTCGCGAAAATCCTGCACTGAGCGATCCCGCGCCGCCGCCCGTCCCACGCCGATGCTCCCGATGAAACGACTGCCTTCCCTCAATGCGCTGCAGGTCTTCGACGTCGTCGCGCGACACGGCAGCTTCACGCGCGCCGCCGGGCACCTGTGCCTGACCCAGGGCGCCGTGAGCCGGCAGATCCTCGCGCTCGAAAGCTTCTATCAGTTTCCGCTGTTCAAGCGCACGCCCAAGGGGCTGACGCTGACGGCCGAGGGCGAGCTCCTGTTGCCGACCGTGCGCGAAAGCTTCGCGCGCATCGAGGAAGTGTCGATGCGCCTGTCGCGCAGGCGCACCGAACTCGCGCTGAAGGTGCCGACCTGCATGATGCAGTGGATGCTGCCGCGCATCATGCGGTTCCAGGCCGAGCATCCCGAACTCCAGGTGCAGATCACGACCACCTGGGAGCATCACGTCGATTTCCGCATGGAGCCGTTCGACGCCGCGGTGATCTACGCGCCCGGCGCCGGCCCCGACATGCATGCGATCCCGTTGTTCGAGGAACGGCTCACGCCTGTCTGTGCGCCGAGCCTGCTGGACCGGCAGCCGCTCGCGAGCCTCGACGACCTGCTCCGTCACACGTTGCTGCATCCGACACGCGATCACCGCGACTGGAAGCGGTGGCTCGACCATGCGGGCGCGCCGCACGTCGACTCGACGCGCGGGTTGAGCTTCGAGACGCTGGATCTCGCCACACACGCGGCGATCGACGGTTACGGCATCGCGATCGGCGACCGGACGCTGGTGGACGAGAGCGTGGCCGCGCACCGGCTCGTGATGCCGTTCGACATCGCGTTGCCGACGGGGATGGGTTATTACTTCGTGTATCCGGCCGGAACCGAACAGCAGCAGAAGATCCAGCTGTTCGGCGACTGGATCGCGGACGAACGTGCGTGGCGCTGCGGCGACACGCCGGCCGAGCCGCCGTCTCCGCGATCGCCATCGCCATCGCCGGAACTTCCGGACTGAACCGCGTCACGCGAGCGCCGCTCGCGTACGCGGATCTGCCCGGTCATGCGGTCGACGAATCCCGCAGTGAGGGAAACGGTTGTCGTTCCTTTCTCCGCCATCGTCGGCGACGTAGCGCTCCCACCTGAAACCTGTCGACCAGACGGCCCGCCTCGTCGCGCGAAGCCGCGCGCGCGATCAGCCGATGCTCCGCGTCGTGGAATTCCGTCGTCTCGGACAGGAGCGCCGTGCCGCCGATGCGTTTCAGCAGATCGACGGCCGCGCCGAGCGCGGAATTCCGTGATCACCCCCGACTAGCCGTCGGACCCGCCCCATCGCAGGCCGGCCGTCAGCCGCGAGGCCGGCACGGTGCTGCGCCGCGCGCCGATCCGCCAGTCATGCCGATGGGCGTCCCTGCGCGATTCAACCCGGACACAACAACCGCAAACTTACGATTGAAAATAACTCTCATTTGCATTAAATTCCGGCGCGCAAATGTACCGTTTGGAACACGGATGCCCGCGCAACGCGGCTCGTGGTGCCCGAACGCGAACCAATTTCTCAGGGACGGGTATGAGCAGAAAGAACTGGGCGGCCGCACCGATGGCCATCGCCGTCGGCACGGTCGGGCTGAACGTCGCCAATGCGCAGGAGCTGGTGCTTCCGGCCGTCGAAATCTCGGCGCAGCGCACGAAGGCACCGTTTCGCGCGCCCGACTCGACGAGCGCGACGCGCACCGAGGCGGACGTGATGGAGATCCCGTTCGCGGTCAGCAGCGTCGATACGAAACTGATCCAGACCGTGGCCGCCACCCGCGGCGAAGACCTGTACGACTGGGTCGCCGGCGTCGCGCGGCAGAACAACTTCGGCGGGCTGTGGGACAACTATGCGGTGCGCGGCTTTGCCGGCGACGGCAACACGTCCGGCACCGACTACCTCGTCAACGGCTTCTCGTGGAATCGCGGCATCAGCGTGCCGCGCGACACCGCGACGCTCGAGCGCATGGAAGTCCTCAAGGGCCCCGCGTCCGCGCTGTACGGCCGCGGCGACCCCGGCGGGCTCATCAGCTACACGACGAAGCAGCCGCAGTTCAAGCGCTCGAACACGATCGGCGTGTCGGCCGGCAGCTACGGCGCGCTGCGCGAGACGCTCGATTCGACCGGCCCCGTCACGCAGTCGCTCGCGTACCGCTTCGTCGCGATGAACGAGGACAACGGCAGCTTCCGCGACACGGTGTCGAGCAAGCGCTACCTGTTCGCGCCGTCGTTCACCTGGGATATCGGCGCCGACACGACGCTCCACTACGAATTCGAGACCGCGCGCCAGCGCGCGCCGCTCGATCGCGGCGTGGTCGCGGTCGGCGGGCAGCTCGGTGCGGTGCCGGCGTCGCGGTTCCTGGGCGAGCCGCGCGACGGCGACTACGACGTGCGCAACTCGGGGCACCAGTTCACGCTCGAACATCGCTTCGATGCCGACTGGTCGGTCAACGCCGGCTTCGCGCAGCGCGACACCGACCTGTCCGGCCGCTCGTCCGAAGCGTTCGCGCTGCAGCCGGACGGCCGCACGCTGTGGCGCCGCTACCGGCAGGTCGCGTTTCACTCGAACGACGTGCAGGGGCGCGTCGAAGTGGCCGGCAAGGCCCGCACGGGCGCCATCGACCATGCGTTCGTGATGGGCGTCGATGCGTATCGCTTCAACTACGATCAGTTCGTCGCGCGCTCGACGCCGACGGCCGCGGCGCCGTATGCGATCGACATCTTCGATCCGGTGTACGGCCAGCCGGCGCCCGTGCCGCGCACCGCGACGAACCTGCTCGAGCGCGACGACGGCCAGGGCCTGTACGCGCAGGACACGCTCGCGTTCGGGCCGCACTGGAAAGTGCTCGCCGGGCTGCGCTGGGACCGCTTTCACCAGTCGGTCGAGAATCGCCTGAAGGGCGTGACGACGAGCCAGCTGCAAACGGCGCTGAGCCCACGGCTCGGCATCGTGTACGAGGCCAGCGCAGCGCTGTCGCTGTATGCGAACACCGCGTACTCGTTCCGGCCGAACAACGGCGCCGACGCGAACGGCCGCGCGTTCGATCCCGAGAAGGGGCACGGCTACGAAGCCGGCGTGAAGTGGGCCGGCACGCGCTGGCTCGCGACCGTCGCCGCGTTCTACGTGAACAAGCGCAACGTGCTGACCGCCGATCCGGCGAATGCCGGGTTCTCGCGTGCGGCCGGCGAAGTGCGCAGCCGCGGCGTCGAATTCGAATGGAACGGTGAACTGGGCCACGGCTTGCGCGGCATCGTCAACCTCGCCTACGTCGACGCGCAGGTCACGCGCGACACCGTCCTGACGCCGGGCGCGCGCCTCGTCGACATTCCGCGCCTGAGCGGCAGCGCGCTGCTGATGTACGAAACCGCGCTGCCGCTCGTCGACAAGGCCGGCGCGGGCGCGGGCGTGATCTACGTCGGGCGCCGCGCGGGCAACACCGCGAACACGCAGGACGGCTTCGACCTGCCCGCCTACGCGACCGTGCAGCTCAACGGCTACGTGCAGGTCAACAAGCATCTGCGCGCGTGGGTCGTGCTGAACAACCTGTTCAACCGCACGTACTACGTCAGCTCGTACAACAGCCTGTGGGTCACGCCTGGCGCGCCGCGCAGCCTGTTCGCGTCATTGGCGTATTCGTTCTAGGCCGGCGCGGCGCGTCGACGGGCGGGTGTGGGGCGGGATTCGGCGATTCGGCGATGCGTCGACCTGCCGGGGCGCGCATCCGGCCATCTCGAATCGTCAGGCAGCCAGCCACTGCGCCGCATCCGCCGCATCCACCGGAATCTCCGGATTGAACCGCGTCATGCAGTTCAGGTCGAGCGCGCGGATCTGCTCGGTCATGAAGTCGACGAAGATCCGGATGCGCGTCGGCAGGTGTTGCCGGCTCAGATAGCAGATGTAGTGGCCGCGATCCTGCGGCACATGCTGCGCCAGCGCGACGACGAGTTCGTTCGACGCGAGATGGTCGCGGATCTGGTAGCCGGCCATCTGCGCGATGCCCGAGCCGTTCAGCACCGCGCGCAACACGAGATCGGCGTCGTTGAACGTGCGGCGCGCCGTCGGCAGGTACTTCTGCACGCGGCCGTCCACGTTGAATTCCCATTCGAACAGGCGCCCGCTCGCGAACCGGAAATTGATGCACTCATGGCGGTCGAGGTCCTCGATGCGTTGCGGGAGCCCGTGCGCCGCCACATACGACGGCGCCGCGCAGAGCGCCATCTGCATCGGAATCAGTTGCCGGGCGATGATGCTGGAGTCCTCGATGCGCCCGTTGCGGAACGACACGTCGATCCGCTCGGACACCAGGTCGACGGGCCGGTCGTCGAGCAGCAGATCGACGATGATGTCCGGATAGGCATCCGCGAACTTCTCCAGCAGCGGCGCCACGATCTTCCTGCCGAATCCCGCGGCCGAGCTGATGCGGATGAGGCCGCGCGGCGGCCCCTGCCGCAACTCGAGCATGTCGTTCATCGCTTCGACGATCTGCGCCACGCCCTGATGGCAGTTCTCGAAGAAGCGCCGGCCCTCGCACGTCAGCTCGGTCGTGCGCGTGGTCCGCTGGAACAGCCGCGTACTCAGTTGCGCCTCCAGCTTCTGCACGTTGCGGCTCACGGCCGGCCGCCCGACGCCGAGCAGTTCGGCGGCCTTCGTGAAGCTCCCCTCGCTCGCCACCGCAACGAACGCGAGGATGCCCGCATAGCTCGCACCGAAGCTCGCCGACAGCGCATCGGCGCGACCGGCCAGGTCGCGACGAACGTCGGGCTCCGATGTTTCCGGATGATTCATTTCCGCTGCCCCCAAGCATGCTGCTCATATGGATCGGCGCGTCGCCGGCATGCGCCGGCCAAGCGCCTGCGTGCGAACGTGATTCAGCGTCCCGCCAGCCACGCGTCGAGGCCGATGCGCCCGAGCCGCGCCGCGCCGAGCGGCACCAGCGACGTTGCCTCGACGCGGCCGCCGTAGTAGCGGGCGTCGCGATCGGTCACCACCGCGCGTGTGTCGCCGACCGACTTCAGATAGCGCGCGACGATTTCCGCGAACGGCGCGCGATCCGGGCCCGCGATCTCTATCGTGCCGTTCTGCGGCCCGGCGAGCGCGGCCTGCGCGACGAGGGCCGACACGTCCTCCGCGGCGATCGGCTGGAACAGTCCATCACCGATGCGCACGGTGCCGTCTTCCGTGCCGGCATCCGCGATGCCGCCGATGAATTCCATGAACTGCGTCGCGCGCACGATCGTGTACGGCACGCCCGCCGCCTCGATCGCCTGCTCCTGCGCGACCTTGGCCAGGAAATAGCCGTTCTCCGGCATGCGGTCGCAGCCGACGATCGACAGCGCGACGTGATGGCGCACGCCCGCGGCCACTTCGGCCTTGCCGAGATTGCGCGCCGACGTGCGGAAGAAATCGAGCACCGCCTGCGGCTCCCATGACGGCGCATTCGCGACGTCCACGACGACGTCGGCGTCCGTCAATGCGTCGGTCAGGCCTTCGCCCGTGATGGTATTGACGCCGGTGCGCGGCGATGCGGCGAGCGCCTGGTGGCCCGCTTCCTCGAGCAGCGTGACGACACGCGAGCCGATCAGGCCCGAACCGCCGATGACGACGATCTTCATCGCAAAATCTCCTGACGAATGAACTGCAGTGGAATGTGACGGGGCGTGACGGCTGCCGGATCGGGTGAACGCGGCGATGACCGTCCATCGCTTGGCGCAATTGTGGAAGAATCATGTCCTATCCAGCAGTGCCAAGAATCGTCGATCGGACTGATCCATGCCGTGCCTGTCCCCGTCATCCGCGAGACCGTCATGTCTGAGCAACCCTCCACCCTGACCATCGAAATCGACCGGCAGCATCGGTTGCCGATCTATCTGCAGATCTGCGAGCGGTTCAGAACCGCGATCGCCGCGGGCCACCTGCGTCCCGGCGATCGCGTGCCCGCGCTGCGCGGCCTCGCGACGCAGCTGAACACCGCGCGCGGCACCGTCGAACAGGCATACACGATCCTGGTCGACGAAGGCTATCTGCAGATGCGCGGCGCGGCCGGCACGTTCGTCTCGCCGTCACTGCCGAAATCGGTGACGCGGGCGGCGTCCTCGCGTGCCGACGATCCGGCCCGGCACGCCGAGGATGCCGGCCTGCGCCAGCCGCCGGGCATGTCACGCGACAGCCCGCCGCCGCCGCGCGCGCAACCGATCGCCGTCGCGCTGAGCGGCGAGCCGCGCCCGCTGCAGCCCGGGCTGCCCGCGCTCGACGCGTTTCCGCGCAAGGTATGGCACCGGCTCGTGTCGCTGCGCGCGCGCAGCGCCGACCGCGCGCTGCTGGGCTACCCGAATCCGGCCGGCTACCGGCCGCTGCGCGAACACATCGCGACCTATCTGGGGCTGTCGCGCGGCGTCACCTGCGTGCCCGAACAGGTGTTCGTCACCAGCGGCTACCGCGCGACGCTGGAACTCGTGCTGCGCAGCCTCGCGCGCCCGAACGACCGTGTGTGGTTCGAGGACCCCGGCTATCTGCTCGCACGCAGCTTCCTGTCCGAGACCGGCGTGGAACTCGTCCCGGTGCCGGTAGACGCCGACGGAATCGACGTCGAGCGCGGCCTGCAGCTGGACGCGCACGCGCGCTTCGCGCTCGTGACGCCGTCGCGGCAGAGCCCGCTCGGCCATACGCTGTCGCTGTCGCGGCGCATCGCGCTGCTGGACTGGGCCGAAAAGACGTCGGGCTGGATCGTCGAGGACGACTACGACAGCGAGTTTCGCTATCTCGGCCGCCCGCTGCCGGCGCTGAAGAGTCTCGACCGGCGCGATCACGTGATTTATTGCAGCACCTTCAGCAAGGCGATGTATCCCGGCTTGCGGCTCGCGTATGCGGTCGTGCCGGAACGTGCGGTGGAACGCGTCGAACGCGTGGCCTGCAGCATGAACGCCGGCTCGCCGACGCTCCTGCAGGCGGCCCTTGCGGATTTCATCGAACAGGGGCACTTCGCCCGGCACCTGAAGCGCATGCGCACGCTGTACGGCGAGCGCCGCACGCTAATCGTGAACGCGTTGCGACAGGTGTTCGGCAAGCGGATGATCGTCGAACTGCCGGTGGGCGGTATCCAGTTCGCGGTGCGGTTCACCGACGGCCCCGACGGGCCGGTCGACGACGTCGCCGTCGCCGCACGCGCGCGCGACGCGGGGCTCGCGGTCGTGCCGCTGTCGATCTGGTACACGAACAGCCATACGCAGCAAACGCCGCGCGGCCTCGTCATCGGGTTCGCGAACGTCGCCGACGCGGACGAAGCGCACCGTCACGCACGGACGCTCCTTGCGTGCCTCGACGGCTGACGCGCGGCGTGCGGCCGGGCCTCCGGCGTGGCCCGCTCGGACGACGGCAATCTCGCCGTCGATCTGCGCCTGCCCGCCGAGTTCGGCGGGCCCGGCACCGGGACCCATCCGGAACAGCTGTTCGCGGCGGCCTTCGCTGCGTGCTTCCACGGCGCGCGATTGGTTCCGAAGCGGCAATAGAGTGCGCACCTTCCCGGCACTACTGGCTCGTGGGACCTGCAATTACGATGGTCGCCAGGCAGGTCGCGCAATGAATGGTCATGCGCAGCGCCGATAGCCCTGCTTCAGCAATCAGGAGAACGTATCATGACGCAACGTATCAACTACTTTCAGCAATCGCCGGAGCTGACGAAGAAGCTCGTCGAACTCGACGGGCTGCTTCAGAAGACGACGATCGAAGTGCCGGTTCGCGAACTCGTCGAGATTCGCGCGTCACACCTCAACGGCTGCGCGTTCTGCGTCGACATGCACATCAAGATGGCCAGGATCCACGGCGAGCGCGAACTGCGCGTGCATCACGTCGCGATCTGGCGCGAGTCGCCGCTGTTCTCGCCGCGCGAGCGCGCCGCGCTCGAATGGACCGAAGCGCTGACGCAGCTTTCGCCGCACGGCGTGCCGGACGATCTCTACGATCGCGTGCGCGCCCACTTTGCCGAGAAGGAGCTGTCGGATCTCACCGTCCTCGTCGGTGCGATCAACTGCTGGAACCGGCTGAACGTCGCGTTCCGGATGGTGCCCGGCTCGTTCGACAAGATGTTCGGTCTCGACAAGGCCAACCTGGAGTAACGACATGAAACGCATCGTGCTCGCGCTTGCACCGCTTGCGCTGTCGCTGCTGATGCCCGTTCCGCCGGCTGCCGCCGCGCCGCAGGCCAAGGTGACGCAACTGACCACGGAGCCGCTGCCCGAGTATCCGGGCAAGGAAGTGGAGATGATCGTCGTCGATTATCCGCCCGGCAGCGTCGACCCCGTTCATCGCCACGACGCGCACGCGTTCGTCTATGTGCTCGACGGCGGCATCGTGATGGGCCTGAACGGCGGCAAGACGGTCACGCTCCACGCGGGCGACACGTTCCACGAAGGCCCCGACGACGTGCACACGGTCGGACGAAACGCCAGCGGCACGAAGCCGGCGAAATTCGTCGTGTTCCTGATCAAGAACAAGGACGCGCCGGTTCTCACGCCGGTGAAGTAGCGGGATCGTCGTCGAGGCGCCAGGTCGGCCGGAAACGGCAGCTCGGCGCCGCGAGCGAATGCGTTCCGCAACGCGACGGCTTGCCTGGGCTGGCCGGCCGCCGCCGCCGCCGTCTCGACCGGCGGACAGCCGGCAACCGGTCCTGCAAACCGCATGCCCCGCCTTTGAAGGCCCTTCGCTGAAAAGCCGGGATCGGCTGCGTACAGCCGGATGCCCGATGCGGGCGACACATGGACATGAGCGCGACGGATTGGAAACCTCAATCTTGCGACGATCCCATCGACACGTCGCCGACGAGCACCCCTCTCAACTGCTCTCGCCACGCCGTGACATTCTTCGCACCGTTCAGTCGCTCGAACTCCCGTTGCGCTGCCTGCCAGAGTGGGGATGCTCTATCGTGCAGGCGCCGGCCCTCCTCGGTGAGTTCGACGAGGCGGCTTCGGCCGTCGGTGGGCGAGGGCTTGATCGTGACGAAGCCGTCGCGCTCCAGGAAGCCGACCATTTTCCCCATCGCCGTTCGTTCGATATCGAGCCGTTCGGCAAGGGCGTTGACGGGGGTACTTCCCACTTCGTGCAGGGCGGCCAGGGTGAGGAATTGCGTGATGCGCAGACCCGACGGCTCGAGATGGCTATCGTAGAGTCGGGAGATCTGCCTGCTCGCCTTCCTGACGGCGAAGCAGTTGCATTGATCGATGCCGAGCGGCTGGTTCACGGGCAACATCGGTTGCACTCCTGATTTCGGTTGATTGCGCGAACGCTACGCGCGCGTCGCGCGAAGCTACGGTGGCAGCTATCGATGATAGCCGGGAGCGACGGCGCTGGCCTACGATCTGCGCACCTCGCGGCTCGCCGCCGAATCCGGCCCGTGTCGACCGCGGTGTTCAAAATCCTGCCGGCGGCGTGATGTAGCCGGGTATCTCGGCCGCGAGCGTACTCTTCAGCACCGCTGTCCCCTCGTCGGCCATGACCTCGCTCTTGCCGGCGGCGAGCGCGTCGTAGGTCCGTCGCACGACGTCCTCGGGACTGGCTTTGGGCACGTCGATGCCGTTGGTCAGATCGGTATCCACGAACCCGACGTGCAGGCCGAGAACCTGGATGCCACGCTCGCGCAGGTGAAAACGAAGCTGGTTCGTGTAGCTCCAGGCGGCGGCTTTCGACGCGGCATACGGTGTCAGATAGGGCCGCGGGAGCCACACGATGTCGGAAAGCACGTTGATGATCGCGGCATGCGGCCGGGCCGCCAGGATCTGTTCGAAGGCCTGTGTGACGCGCACCACGCCGTGGTAGTTGGTATCGAACAGGCGAGCCGACTGCGCTTCCACGTCGGCCGACAAAGGCCCGTCGATCAGCGCGGCAATGCCCGCGTTGTTGATCAGCAGCGTCGTGTCGGTCGCCTGTTTCGCCGCCTCGGCGATCGACGCCGGATCCGTGACATCGATCCTGAGCGGCACGATGCCCGGCTCGTCGAAACCGCTCGTGTTGCGCATACCCGCGTACACCTTCGCCGCCCCGCGCCGAAGCGCCTCGCGTGCAAAAGCGAGGCCCAGGCCGCGATTGGCACCGGTGATGAAGACGGCGGCGTTCTTGATATCCATGACAAGCTCCTGTTTCAAAAGCCGCGTGCCGGGAGAGTGTCGACTCCATCCACGAGCGCGCGGGTGCCTCGTTCAAAGAAAGACGTGTTCCGGCAACTGCTTCGAAAGCGACTCCCGCAGACGGGTCGCGAGAGTCAGTACGGCGCCAAGCGGGCTCATCCGCACGCTGACTCGCGGCACCGAGCCGTCGGCGTTGCGATCGGCGACCACGACCGCGCTCAACGTCTCGCCGCTCGTCAGAACGGCCTCGTATTCGAGAAAAAGCCGCGAGCCGACGGCTTGAACGAACGTTGGCGTCTGCGACACGTAAAAGGTCCCGACGGCGTCGACGGCGAGCCGGATTTCGTCGCGCCCGATTACGGGAGTGCGCAACACCGAGCTGACCAGCTCCGCGTCGGCCGTCAGATCATCGAGAAACGGATGACGATCAGGTTGGACGGGTGACATGTTCAAACCTCCCGATTCGTTTCAAGCAGGTGTTCACACGAATGCGGCCCGATACTTCTCGACGAACTGCTGAACCGACAGCGGCGGCGTTCCGGTGACCTTCTCGACGACGTCGTTGGTGCCCGAGAAGATGCCGTCGTGGTAGTTCTGCGCGACTTCGACCAGATGCTGCGTGAGGAACGGCGGAAACTTGTAGAGGGTTTCCATCTTGTTCCGGAATGCCTCGATGGAAGTCGGCGCGTATTCGATCCGGGCGCCGAGAACCTCGCTCATCGCGGCTGCGATCTCGACGTGGTTCATCTCGACGGGTCCGTGGAGCGTGTAGGTCTTGCCCTCGTGGCCTTCGGGGCTGGCGAGGATGTGGGCGATCACGCGGCCCTGATCGTCGCTGGCAATCGGCGCGTGACGGCCGTCGCCAAACGGAAATTCGATCTTCTTCGTGGCCCATATCTCCCGCGCAAAATGCGGATAGACGAGCCAATCGGCGAAGAAGGTCGGGCGCAAATGCGTCGTCGCGACACCCGACCAATCGAAGACCTGCTCGGAGACCCAGTGATCCTGTGCCGCGTGGCTCAGCGACTCCCGGCGCGCGGAAATCTGCGACATGTTGACGATCGCCGTGACGCCCGCTTCCTTTGCTGCCTGCGCGAAATACGCCGCGGCCCCGATGATTCCCGGCGCGATCGGATGAAGGAAATACGCCGAGCGGATGCCTTCCATCGCTGCCCGAATGGCGTCGATGTCGGTGAAGTCGCCGACCGCGACATCGACGCCGCGCTGCCTCAGGACTGCCGCCCGATCGTCATCCGTGCGCACATAGGCCCGCACGCGTTTGTGCATCTTGAGCAGCTCGTCAATGGCAATACCGCCGGTGCGTCCGGTTGCACCGCTCACAAGAATTTCAGGCTCGTTCATCGCTTCGCTCCGTTCGAAAATGAGAGCATATGCTCCCTTGAGACGGATATTAGGAGCATATGCTCTCATCGTCAAGTTTTTTTGTTGTGGCCCCAGATAACATCACGCTCGGGTCGGCAGAGATCGCACTGGATAGCGTGGGTCTTTGCATCGCGCCTGTGCCGTGAGCCAATACCCGCAAGGCATTCAAATCCGGCCCCATAAATCAGAATTTGTGCCGGTAAACACCTGACCGATCAAGACCTGGCACCCGCCATCTTCCGCAAGCATGTCTTTCCGGGGTTTACCTAACTGACTGGACGCCGAGCGCATGCTTAAATAAATCAACTTGATTTATTTAATGCGCCGAAAGCGGCGCCACATGGAGGGAGACGCCATGCGAAGCCCGCACATCGGCCAGGGCAGCAACTCGGTCAACGTGCGCCGTTACAACGAGCGCCTGCTGCTGAAGACGCTGCGCCGTACCGGCAGCGCGTCGAAGGCCGACCTCGCCCGCCACGCGAACATGACGAGTGCGGCTGTCGGCGGCATCATCGCGTCGCTCGCCGACGCGAAACTGATCGAATTCGCCGGCCGCACCGAAGGCCAGCGCGGCCAGCCGGCGTCGCTGATTCGTCTCGATCCGAATGGGGCATTCGGCATCGGCGTCCGCATCGACCGCATGCGCATCGAAACGGCGCTGGTCAACTTCGCGGGCGAGATCATCGGCTGCCGCTCCCACGACACCCTGCTCCCTCCGCCCGCGACGGTGCTCGAACTGGTTCGCAGCGACATCGAAGAGATGCAACGGCTGCTGCCCGCGCAGGATCGCGACCGGCTGGCGGGCGTCGGCGTGGCCCATCCGTTCAACCTGGGGAGCTGGCTGCGCGAACTCGGCCTGCCGGCCGAAGCCTTCCGCGCGTGGGCCGAGATCGACCTGGCCCGGGAACTCGCCAATGTCATTCCGCTGCCGGTGTTCAGCGAAAACGACGGCAACGCGGCCGCGATCGCCGAACTGTTCTATGGCTGCGGCCGGCAACGCGACAATTTCGTCTATCTGTTCCTCGGACCGGTGATCGGCGGCGGCATCGCGATCGACGGCGACTGCCTGCACGGCCGCACCGGCAACGCCGGCGATTTCGCCGTCATGCCCGTACACCCGAGCCGCCTGCCCTCGGCGCCCGCGCCGCACGGCGCGTGGGACATCCTCCTGACGCGTGCGTCGTTGAGCGCGCTGATTCGCCATCTCCGCCATTGCGGCGAGCAGGTCGAGAACCGCGCGGATCTCAACGACTGCATCGCACGCAACGTGCCGGCCGTCGACGAATGGATCGACGATTGCGTCGATGCGCTCGCGTTCGCGCTGCGCGGGGCGCTGTCCGTACTCGATTTGCCGGTCGTCGTCCTCGATTCGGACGTTGATGCCGGCCTGCTCGACACGCTCATGCAACGTCTGGGCGTGGCGCTCGCCGACATCACGCCGGAAGCCCGCAGCGCGCCGGAACTCGTGCGCGGCACGTTCGGCGCCGACGCCGGCGCGATCGGCGCCGCGACGCTGCCGATGTTCTTCAACTTCTCACCACGCTCCGGCATCCTGCGCGGTGCAGGCCTGGATACGCAAGAGGTCGCTT
>NZ_CAJPGY010000080.1:0-14457 GCF_905339915.1 Burkholderia sp. BCC1985 | reverse complement strand
CGACCCGATCAAGGTCATCACGGTGCGTGCGACGGGTTTCGATCCGGTGGCAGCCGAAGGCGGCGGCGCAGCGGTCGAGAAGATCGAAGCCGCGGCGGACGCAGGCAAGTCGCAGTTCGTGAGCCGTGAAGTGACGAAGCTGGACCGTCCGGAACTGACGTCGGCGAGCATCATCGTGTCGGGTGGCCGCGGCCTGGGTAGCGGCGAGAACTACACGAAGGTTCTTGAGCCGCTGGCCGACAAGCTGAGCGCCGCACTCGGCGCCTCGCGCGCGGCAGTCGACGCCGGCTACGTGCCGAACGACTATCAGGTCGGCCAGACCGGCAAGATTGTCGCACCGCAGCTGTACATCGCGGTCGGCATCTCGGGTGCGATCCAGCATCTGGCCGGCATGAAGGATTCGAAGGTGATCGTCGCGATCAACAAGGATCCGGAGGCGCCGATCTTCAGCGTGGCCGACTACGGCCTCGTTGGCGATCTGTTCTCGCTGGTGCCGGAGCTCGTCGCCGAGCTCGGCTGATACCTTCAGAAATTGGACCGGTCCGATCGGTTCCGGACGCGAAGATCGTGTCGGGGACCGCGGGGCCTTCGAGTCCGACGTTTTCCGGCCGACAGCGGGTTGTCGGCCGGACATTCAGAACGATCGGAAAGAGATAGAGACTGAAGGTAAGTAAGCCGGGAAGTGCTGGCCATTAATAACTTCGGAATGCTATCTGAGTTAAGAAATCTGATTTAGTGAGCACGCATACCGCATGCATCCAATCCCCTTTGTTACCCTGTCCGTATGGACGCCAGTGTTATTTGGCATAGCAGTTCGCTTCGCGGGATCGGATTGTCGTCCGACGCTGACGCGTATGCTGGCGCTTGCAGGAGCGCTGGCCGGGCTTGTAGCTACGATGCCGCTATTGATTGAATTCGATACGCAAGTGCCGGCGATGCAGTTCGTGGAGAACCGGCCATGGCTGGAACCGCTCGGAATAAGCTGGCGAGTGGGCGTGGATGGAGTGTCGCTCTGGATGGTCGTACTGACCGCGCTCACGACGCTGTTGATCGTGGGCGCATCATGGAAGGCCGTTACGACACGCGTCGCTCAGTATTTTGGTGCCGTGCTGATCCTCTCCGGATTGATGGTCGGCGTATTCGTGTCGCTCGACGGGATGCTGTTCTTTGTGTTTTTCGAATCGACGCTGATTCCGCTGTATCTCCTGATCGGAGCGTGGGGCGGCAAGCACCGTTCGTACGCGGCCGTGAAGTTCTTCTTCATGTCGTTCGCCGGCTCGCTGCTGTTGCTGGCCTCGATGCTGTATCTATTCGGCCTCTCCCATACTTTCGATATGCACGTCTGGCATGAGATGAAGCTCGATCTCGTGCCGCAACTGCTGATTTTCTGCGGGTTCCTCGCAGCCTTCGCGGTGAAGCTGCCGATGTGGCCGGTCCATGGCTGGCTGAAGAACGCCTACGCGGAGGGGCCGATCGGCGCGGCAATCATGCTGGGGATGGTCAAGATCGGCGGATATGGGTTCCTCAGGTTCATGCTGCCGATTGCACCGGACGCGAGCCGCATCCTTGCGCCCGCAATGATCGCGATATCGCTGTTCACGGTCGTTTATGCAAGCCTCATCGCTTTGGTCCAGACGGAACTGACCGCCTTGCTGGCGTATTCGACGATTGCGCATATGGGGCTCGTCACGCTCGGCTTGTTCCTGTTCAACCAGATTGCCGTCGAGGGTGCGATCGTCCAGATGATTTCATACGGCCTCGTTTCGGGAGCGCTGCTGATATGCACAGGGATGTTGTATGAACGGACGCAGACACGTTCGCTCGATGCGCTCGGCGGTGTCGCGAACGTCATGCCCCGCTATGCGACCCTGGCAGTGCTGTTTTCCATGGCCAATCTCGGGCTACCCGGCACCTCGGGATTCGTTGGAGAGTTTCTTGTGATCATGGGCGCGATCAAGTCGAATTTCTGGATCGGGGGCGCTGCTGCACTGACGCTCATCCTCGGTGCGGCCTATACGCTGCGTGGCGTCAGGCAGGTAATATTCGGCGCCGTCAAGAACGAGCGCGTTGCGCGACTCGCGGATCTTAGCCGGCGGGAGCGCGCACTGCTCGTTCCGCTGGCAGTCATCGTACTCGGACTGGGCGTGGCACCCAAGTACTTCATCGCGACCCTGGAGCAGACGACATCGGCCGTCGTTCAGGATTCGATGCGATCCAAGCTCACGGACGTCACGCCTCGATGAAAGCATGATGGTTCGCTAGGGCACCGCCATTTCGCGGAAAGTGAACGTAGTAACCGAGGGCTCGGCGTCGATTCGGAACACTTCATGCTCCGGCGTACGCAGGTGACGTATGGAACGGGTAACGCGCTACGTTTTCTGAGCGGGATTGCTGTCGAAATGAAACATGTTGCGAATGCGTAGCAGCAGTTGACCTTTCGCCCCGATGTCCGGAGATGCGCGAACCGCGACATCGCGATGGAGGATTTGCATTCCGCGGCGAACCGATTGGGCGAATGCGGCCGCGAGCTCGACGTTCTGTGCCAGTAGCGGGGCGATTGCTTCACGCGGGAGACGATAAATTGTGCAATAGGTGAGTGCCACCGCAGTGGCTGCGTGCGGCGCTGCCGTGAGCATGCCGATTTCGCCGACATACTCACCGGCACTGATGCGGCCGATCGTCCCGTCAGCGGAACCGGACGTCCGCGTCAATTCGAGAATGCCTGATGCGACGACATAGAGTCCGTCGTCCTCTGCGCCTTGCGAAAAAAGCAATTCGCCTGGTTCCAGGCGAAGTAACCCGAAACGACTGGCGAGACTGTCGAGTTGCTGTTCGTCGAGGCACTCGAACAAGACGACGTCGCGAATAAGTCGGCGCACCGCAAACAGTTTGTTTGCCGCTTCGGCTGATACGGTTTTGCCCGAGTTATCGTGGGTGAGATGGCCCGCATAGTGCAACTGACGGTGCACGGCTCGCAGCAGGGTGTCCTTGGTGGACGACAGGTGCTGCGTGTTGGCGACGAAAAACGAGATTCGATAAATGTTCCGGTCCGTTCCGAGCTGACTGAGGACGGCTTTGGGAGCGGGTATTCGAAGGATGTCGGGGCAAACGAGCGTCGCTTGAGAAAGCGCTTCGATGACGCGTTCGGGAGATGCGCTTTCCGCACAGGCGACTTCGACGGATGCCGCCCTGCGTTGACTCGGGAAGCTCCTGTTGACGATCTCCGCCTTGGCAATCAAGCTGTTCGGGATAATTGCGATGTCGTCGCCATCGGTATGGATCCGGATCGAGCGCCAGTTGATCTGTGCGACGATACCTTCGATCCTGTCCGCAATCTGGATCCGGTCTCCGACGCCAAACGGCGCTTCGACGCCAACGGCGATTCCGGAAAAGACATCGGCCAGTGTGTTTTGAAGCGCGAGACCGAGGACGATCGCCACGACGCCCGAAGTGGCCACCACGCCTGTCACCGGCAGTGCGTAGACCGAGTTCAGTACGGTAGCGGCGGTCCCAAGATAGACGGCGGCGGCGAACAAGTCGGAAAAAAGCCTGGCGCCTCGCGAGTTCCGATCACGATGAAACCCGAACGACAGGCCGGCGACCACGATCCTCGAGCCTAGCAGCCACCATGCGCCGCCGATTGCGCGCAGCCACATGCTTGCGGTGTCTGCGGGGGCCTGCAGTGGGGGAAACACGGGAAGGACGATACCTTGCCCGTGAAAATAAATACTGATGGCGAGAAAACAGGCTACATCGAAGCTGATTCGAACTTTGTCAGAAAAATGCCGAAGCCCGAGCACGCCGGCAACCGTGATTGCGATCAGCATCGCGGCGGAGATAAGCGTCAGATTCACCACTGTCCTCGTTCGAATTCATTCAGCAGCGAACTGACGCGGGCCGAGTCAGCGCTCGCACGGGACGCGCGATACATGGCACGCGTGTATTTGTCTCGCCAGCGCATCGCCGAGTCGAGCGCGGCCGACGACAGGCGCGCTCGATACGTCGGGATGGCAGAGGATACGTGCCGCTGGGCCAGTCGGCCCAGCAGTCACGGCAACGGCAGCTTTAGTTTGCGTCTCGTCGCAGGGCAAGAAGCCCGAGCAGCACTTCGTCGCGGCGGGCCGCCAGTTGGTCGATCGACTTGCCGGCGACCTCTTCATGAACACCCGCGATCACCTTCTGACGAAGTTCGGGCGTGATCTTCGGCGAACCGAGCACGTTCCACCACGCAGTCATCGGGCCGGTGAACTGGTCGAAGAAGTGTTCGATGCCGCCTTGACCGCCGCCAAGATGGAACAACATGTTCGGACCCATGATGCCCCAACGCAGGCCCGGTCCCCAGCACACCGCGGTATCGGCATCCTCGACGCTCACGACGTCTTCCGAGATCAGGTGCACGATCTCGCGCCAGAGTGCGGCCTGGAGGCGATTGGCGACGTGGCCCGGCACTTCCTTGTTGAGCTGGATGGTCTTTTTGCCCAGGCCCGTGTAAAACGCAGTCGCCCGTTCGATCGTTTCCCGTGACGTCTTCGCGCCGCCGACGATTTCGACGAGCGGAATCAGGTGCGGCGGATTGAACGGATGGCCGATCACGCAGCGCTCGGGGTGGAGCTCGCAGGCCGACTGGATCTCGCTCATCGTCAGGCCCGAAGAGCTCGACGCGATGATTGCGTCCGGTGCCAGAATGGCATCGAGATGCTTGTAGAGATCCTTCTTGAAGTCGATCCGTTCGGGGCCGTTTTCCTGCACGAAATCACTGCCGGTAACAGCTTCGTCGAGATTGGCGGTGAACTGCAGTCGCTCCCGGGATGCATTCGGCGCGAGCCCAAACTGCTCGAGAGCAGGCCAGGCCGCATCGATGAATGCCCGGAGTTTCGGCTCGGCATCCGGGGCGATGTCGGTAGCCACTACATCCAGGCCCTTGGCCAGAAACAGCGTGGCCCAGCTTGCGCCGATGACGCCGGTGCCGATGATGGCGACGCGTTTGATTTCCTTGCTCATGGCTTTTGATCCTTCGAATGGAGTGAGGTCAGACGAACGCGCTGAAACCGGTAACCGCCTTGCCGACGATCAGGTGATTCATTTCGCGCGTGCCTTCGTACGAGTAGAGTGCTTCCGCGTCAGCGAAGAAACGTGCGACGTTGTAGTCGAGAACGATGCCGTTGCCGCCGAAGATCTCGCGCGCCCACGCGACGGTCTCGCGCATGCGGCTCGTGCAGAAAGCCTTGGCCAGCGACGACTGCTGGTCGAGCAGCTTGCCCTCGTCCTGCAACTCGGCGAGCCGTACGACCATGCATTGCGACGCCGTGATATTGCCGAGCATCTTGGCGAGGTGATCCTGGATCATCTGGAACGACGCGATCGGGCGGCCGAACTGCTCGCGGGTCTGCGCGTAACGCAGCGCGTGTTCATAGGCGCCCATGCTGCAACCGACGGCTTCCCACGCGACGTATTGACGGGTGAGGCGCAGCACGCGTGCCGTGTCGCGAAACGACACGTCGCCCTGAAGGCGGTTTTCTTCGGGAACACGGCAGTTGTCGAGCGTGATCACGCCGTTCTGTACGACGCGAAGTGCGATCTTGTTCTCGATCTTTTCGACTGAGAAGCCGGGGGTCGTCTTGTTCTCGACGATGAATCCCTTGACCTGATTGTCGTCGACATCGCGTGCCCAGATGATCGAGATGTCGCACCACGGCGAGTTGCCGATCCACCGCTTCTGGCCATTGAGAACCCACGTATCGCCTTCGCGCTTGGCGGTCGTCAGCAGGCCGCCGCCGGCACCCGATCCGACCAGCGGTTCGGTCAATCCGAAGCACCCGATCTTCTCCAGCCGTGCCATCGGGGGCAGCCATTTCTGTTTCTGCTCTTCCGATCCGCCGAGATAGATCGACCCCATGGCCAGACCGCTATGGACGCCGTAGAAGGTCGAGATGGACGAGTCGACGCGCGCGAGCTCCATCGCGATGAAGCCATCGAGAAGCGTGCTGCCGCCGGCGCACCCGTAGCCTTCGAATCCGACGCCGACGATGTTGAGGTCCCTGATTTCGGGGATCAACTCGAAGGGGAACGCATCCGCGGCCCAGAACTTGTTGATTACCGGCGCAACGCGTTCTTCCATGAACGTGCGCACGCGCTTCAGCAGTGCGCGTTCGTCCTCGCTCAGGAACTCGCGAATCAGGTAGAAGTCGCTATCGGGGGCCGGAAGCGGGTGGTTGGGCTTCGAGGTGGCGGTCATGATGATGTCCTAGATACGTTTTCAGGATGCGTTCGCGGGTGCTTGCAGATAGTCGTGGACGACTTCCGCGCCCGCGATCGTCAGATCGGTGAGGATATGGATAGCGGACAGCACCTCGAGCACCGGGAGTTTGGCGACCGGCGCGAAACAATGCGGATGCAGTTCCAGGGAGGCGGGACCGGTCCACGCACCCTTCACGGTGACGTCGCTCACGTAATACTTGACCAGTTCGCAGACGCGGGCCGAGCCGTCGACGTGCGGCAGGATCTTCAGCAGGAAGCCGGGCGCTTCGAGGGTCTTCTTGACAGCGGCAAGATCCAGGGGCTCGTATTTGTATCCCATGGTCGCGGTTGCGACCCGCACGCCGTTGTAGTCGAGCGTGCCCACCAGCGCGTCGTTGCGGATTTCGAGCTTCGGCTGGGCCAGTACCTTCGGAAAGCCGAGTAATTCGCGACCGGAAGCGATGCCGGCTTCGCTGTCGAGGTACATCGCATGAGTGAAGCCGCCCGGTGCGCCGTTGAACGATACAGGGACGACCTGGCCCGATTCCGTGTAGGAACCGAGGCCGCTCGAGTCCGGCATCTTGATGAACTCGTATTTGACGATCGGATCGGTCGGAAGCAGCGGAGCGGGTACTACACGAGCCAGCGCTTCGGGATCGGTGCGATAGGTGATGATGATGAATTCGCGATCGATGAACCGGAACGGCGGCTTCGGATAAGCCGGGCTGCCGATCGGCATGGCATACGCGCTAGCGCGGATTTCGTCTTCAGTCATGAAAGGCTCCGTGTGTGCGGCTGGCGTCGGCCAGCCGGTGGGTGGTTGCCAGGGGAGGCATTCAAGCCATGTGGCCGCGCAATGTGTCAGGTCTTGTCGCCGAAGCGGGCAACCACGCCCGCATCTTGCAGACTGGCGATCTCGGCATCGTCGAAACCCATTTCGGTCAGAATCTCCGTGCCGTGTTCGCCAAGATGCGGTGCCGCGACAGGTTTGACCTTTTGCTGGCTCGCGATATGGATCGGATTGCTGACCGTCTTCGTGGCAGGCTGCCCAGGCACCTCGAGCGGCACGACGATCCCGTTGATCTCGAGTTGCGGATCGTTGATGATTTCCTCGGCGATCTGGACGACACCGAAAATCACACGCTGAGCGGTGAGCGCCTGTTTCCAGTAGGCCAGCGTTTGGCTGGCGAACAGCGGATCGAGGATGTCGACCAGCGCGGCCGCGTTTTTCACGCGCAATTGCTCGTCGGCGAAGCGGGGATCGTCCAGAAGTTCGGGCCTGTCGATTGCGCGGACGAATGGCGCCCATTCCTTGCGTTGCGCAGCGACCAGCAGGATCCAGCGCCCGTCACTCGTCTGGTACGGATTGAGCAGCGCATTCGGAGGGCTTTTGCGGTCATGCTGCGGGAAGAACTTGCCGCCGTTGAGTCCGCCTTCGACCCATGCCGCTGCGGCCCAGATGCCATTGGCGATCAGGGAAGTCGTGACGTGGCCGCCCTTGCCGGTCTTGGTGCGCTCGTAAAGTGCAGTGACGATTGCGGCATAGAGGGTCGTCGCTGTCGCATGATCGCCGATGCCGGGAATGGGGAGCGTCGGCGGACTACCGGCGTCGTGGGTGACTTCCATGAGGCCGGAACGTGCCCAGTACGCCGTGACGTCGAAGCCCGGGGTATCGGCTTCCGGACCCTGCGCGCCGTAGCCGGTAATGTCGGCGTAGATCAACTTCGGATTGAGCGGCGCGAGATCTTCGTAGGTGACGCCCAGCGCCGCCCGCACGCGCGGCGGGAAATTGACGACCAGGACGTCGGCCCACCGAACGAGGCGCGTCAGCACTTCGCGCGCACCTTCCGATTTGAGATCGAGCGCGATGCTGCGCTTGTTGCGGTTCGTCAACTGCCACGCGTAGTTCGTATCGGCGACGGGGTTCGGGGGGATGATCGAAAAGAAGCGATAGACGTCCCCGGTGCCGGGCGGCTCGATCTTGATGACATCCGCGCCGAAGTCGGCGAGGATCGTCGTGGCCGCGGGGCCGGCAATGTAGCTCGCGAGGTCGAGTACCTTGAGGCCTGAAAACACGTGTTTTCCGTCAGACATGGAAGTGTTCCGAATTCGAGGTTGAGAGAGGAGCGGCGTCGATGGGGCGTGCCCCGATTACCGCTCCGGGCGAAGGTGCCAGTGCGGGTCAGCGCCCGCGAAATACAGGCGCGCGCTTCTCGAGAAAGGCCGTGGTGCCCTCTTTTTTGTCGTCGGTCGCGGCGCACAGCGCAAACAGTTTTCCTTCCAGCGCCAGTCCTTCCGGCATCGCCGCATTCAAACCGAGGTGGACGGCGTCCATCGCATACGCGACGGCCAGCGGCCCATTGGCGGCGATTTGCGCCAGGATCGTCTCTGCGCGGGCAATCAGCTGGTCGGCTGCCACGACTTCATTCACCAGGCCGATCCGATATGCCTCTTCTGCCGACACCATTTCTCCGGTGAGGATGAGTTGCAGCGCGATACCCTTGCCGACGAGACGCGGCAGTCGCTGGGTGCCGCCGAAGCCGGGAATGAGCCCGAGCCGGACCTCGGGTTGGCCGAACTTCGCGCCGGGACTCGCGAGCCGGATCGTGCAAGCCAGCGCGGTCTCGCATCCGCCGCCGAGCGCGAGGCCGTTCACCGCGGCGATGACCGGTTTGCCGAGACGTTCGATGAAATCGAGCAGCGCCTGGCCGGCACGCGTGCGCTGCTCGGCCTCGACTGGCGTGGCGCTGGCCAGTTCGCCGATATCGGCGCCGGCGATGAAGGCACGGTTGCCTGCACCGGTGAGGATGACGCCGCGAATCGATGCATCGTTACGCGCATCCGTGAATGCCGCATGTAGCTCCTCGATCGCCCGTTGGTTCAACGCGTTCATCACGTCGGGACGGTTCAACGTCACATAGGCGACCGACGCTTTCTTTTCGTAGAGGAGTGTGCTGAAACTTGGAAGTGACAGGCTATTAGGCATGGAATGGATTTCTCCAAAAGATGGCGCGCGATGATGCTTGGCCTACGGCAATCGGAAGGTGCGGACGAATCGTCTCGTGGTGGCGTCTTGTGGCGCGGAGGAACGGGTGGAAGAAGAGGTTAGAGATCCTGAATCCGGGTGTTCTCGACAGCGGAGGCCAAGATCATGAAATTTCGGTTGACGGGTTTCGATTGCAACCTCGCGTGGATCGGCCGATAGACAAGGTCACCGACATGGATGGCGCAGTGCGACAGCGCACAAGTTCCGGGCATTTTGGCGATACGGAGCTTCCACATCTGGTCACCGTAGTGGCACGCGGTTGGATCGAGCCAGGATACGTAGATGGTCGAGTCGCTTTTGCGGCCCAATATGCGGACGGTGGGGACAGACGAAGCTCCATCCGGATGGCAACTTCGCCCGCCTTCGTTGACGGATGATGGCGAGTGGTTGTTGCGCCGAATACCGCCGTCAAGCATGTCAACCGTGTGTGTCCAGATCGCGCTACTTGGTACGCCACTATCCATCCATGCGACTCCTCTTACCGCGGTTCATTCAAGTAAGTGGTGCTGACTACGATTGATCTTAAGGTGACGCTGATCCGATGCATATGTGAGATATCACAATGAAGCTAGCTCTTTTTCCAATCGGCATAGGATCGACGAACGAATCCAGGCCGTGGAGGACTGGTCGCTCGCCAGGTGTGAATAATGGGGACGTTTCGCGACGGGGCGAAGTGGCGGAGATAGAGCGATGGCCGTGCGACGCATGGCGCGCCGTGGAGCTCGACACCGACTCACGGGCCGGTATTCGGTGTGCGGACGCTATCGAGAAGAGGCTGGACGATGCAGCGCATGCGCTATCGCTGTGAAATCGGCTTGAATCACGGCGAATATAAAGGCGGTGGACATCCCGAACAGGAGTACGCCATCAGACGATTCGATCGCACCGAGCATCCGCCAGTTTTCCGTCAAGGAAAGGCCCGACGCGCCGCGTGTCGCCATGGTATCGATTGAGAAGAACAGCGCGTCACCGAACGAGTTGAGTGCCTTGAGTTGAACGAACACAACGGCCCACAGAGCCGACTCCAGCGTATGAAGCAGACCGAGCGCGATGCAGATGAAGGCAACGATACCGACCAGTTTACGCAGTTGCACGTGAATGGTGTCGCGTTGCATATCGAGCACACGACGAAGCCGACGCGCGACGACAGCCAGAAATACCATCGCTGCTGCGTGAATCAGAATGTTGGCCATGCCAAGAAAAATGCCAATTGTCCAGCTTTCCATGGAGATATTTACGTACGGAAATGAGAATGAAAAACGGCGTCAGGTGCGCGCCTTGCACCTGGAAACGCGCGGCTACGATGTCGCTGCGCGCGGGAAGACGTCATGCTGGTGCTGAACCCGTTACGGTGACTAGACAAGGTTTCGGCCAGCGGAACACTACCGGTGGTCAGGTCATGTAGGTGCTCGGACTTGGCTCGTCGAGCGCTGTTTCGACAAGCGACCACCTCGCTGCGTCGATGGTTCGCTTAATGTCTGTTGTCATTTGACCGCGCCGCGCAGCTTGATCGCGATATCGAGCTTCGAGATCCAGCCGGCGTCATCGAGGCGTGCCCCGAGGATGTTCTCGATGCGCTCCAGGCGATAGTTGAGCGTGTTGGGATGGATTCCCAATACGCTCGCGGTTGCCTTTCGTCGCTGAAGCTGGTCGAAGTAAGTTCGAAGCGTTTCGAGTAAATCGGGTTCGCCTGCCAGTTGCTCGACCATGGATGTGAGGTAAGTCAGCGTACGTTTGGTGCCGCGTATGCTTTCCTCGACCGCGATTTCGGAATACAGGCGCACGCGCTCCTCGTCGAGATGGCTTCGGCCGAAACTGAGTGCCCGGCCTGCTTCATCGGCGGACATGGCCCAGCCCGATGCGCCTTCGCCCGGCAGCCCGACACCGATCGCCTTGACTTCAGGCAATGTGTCGGCAATCGATGCAATCTGCTTGGCCAGCAGACTGTCGTTCGGCCCGCTCGTCTCTCCCAGGCGCTCCGGTATCCACAGGAACAATTGCCCGCGAAACCAGATGTCGAAAATATCGTCGATAGGGACTCTGAGGCGCCGGGCGGCTGCCGCAACGATGCGGTCGATCTCGGTCCTGAAGGTGGCCGAATTGCTGTCGATCGATTCGACGTCGATGGCCAATGCCACTCTCGGCACTGTCACGTCGAGACGTAGTGCTGCCGCCGTCTTGTTGAATGCATCGGTATCGTCGGGAAAATTGAAGATGATGCTATGCAACTGATAGCGCAGCGATTCCCGCCAGCGTGCTTGCCTGTATTGCTCCTCCAGAAAGGTCTGTGCGATTTCCTGCGACAGGATGTCGAAGAACTCCAGCAGATACGGGGAGATTCGAAGCAGAAGTTCATCGCGAAGCGCGTCGTCGTCCTCGGCAATCTGGATATAGAAACACCACAGTTCGCGGGATCCGAGTCGGAATGCACGAAGCAATGCTTCGAGCGGAACACCCTGGTAGACGCGTCGGCGTCCGTATGCGCGGAAGCATTCGAGCGCATTTTCGGACGGCATCTTGCCCGACATGAGGCTGTCGAGCCAGAGTTTCGACGACAAGACGATTGAGTCTCGAATATCGAGCTTGGTCGTCGAATCGAGATCCGCATAGGGCTTGATGTTCATCAATGCCTTGTACACGCGTTCCACAAATGCGGCGTTATTTTCGGCGACGCTGGCGGTCCACCGACGCAAGGCCGGGGAAATCTCGGGGATGGCAGTTATCATACGATTTGACTCCTAGCGAAAGCTCCGCGCAATCGGGCAGTGCTCCGATATGCCTGAATGGTACGTGCGGGGCGATCGTGCTGCTGAACTAGCTAAACGAAGGATTACGAAACGGGGTGGGGACAGGCCAAGCGGCTTGTGCGTCGCGAGGTGGGCGGTATTGGCATGTGGTGATTTCACTGACGCTGCAGTAGCAGGTCGAGCAGGTCAACATGACCGCTCGACCTGCCGCATATGAGCACTATGCGAGCGCAGCCGCGATGAGTCCGTGTACTGAATGACATTGAGCTTGTAACGTCAACGCAACTTTACGACGTCCTGCTCGGTCACCTTCGCGGCCGGATTGCCGAACTGCCCGGTCAGGTAGTTCATCAGCGCGGCGATCTGCGCATCCGACAGCTCGTGGCGGAACGCCGGCATCCCGACGTCCTCGCTGCCGGCCTTGCGCTGCACGCCGTTCAGGATCACCTGCACCAGGTTCGCCGGATTCGACGCGCCCACCGTCGAGTTGCGGAACAGCGACGGGTAATAGCCGTCCGGCGTGCCCTTGCCCTGCATCTGGTGACACGTCGCGCAGTTGCCGAGATACAGCCGCGCCGGATCGATGCCCGACGACGTGAACGCGACGCCGCGCAGCGTCAAGCCGTCCTCGGCCGGCTTGCCCCACGACGACCGCGGCTGCTTCGCGCTGCTGTCGACCACCGCTGGTACCGTGCGGATGTACGTCGCGATCGCGCCGATGTCGGCTTCCGTCATCTTCGAGAAGCTGTGCTCGACCGCCTCGGCCATCGGGCCGGCCGCCTGCGCGAGACCCGGCACGCTGCCGCTGCGCAGGTACTGCACGAGCTGCTTCTGGGTCCAGCCGCCGATCCCGGCATTCGGGTCGGACGTGATGTTGTAGCCGTCCCAGCCCGCGAGCACCGAGCCCGACAGGAAGCTGCCGCCCGTCTCATCGAGCGACTTCTCCTGCATCGCGATGCCGCGCGGCGTGTGGCACGTGCTGCAGTGAGCAAGACCCTGGACGAGATACGCGCCGCGGTTCCACTCGGCGCTCTGCGATGGTTTCGACTCGTACGCGCCGTCCTTCAGGAACAGCCAGTTCCAGATCTTCATCGGCCAGCGCATGCTCAGCAGCGCGGGGATCTCGTTTTTCGGCGGCGCCTGCCTGACCGGCTCGACGCCGTGCATGAAGTACGCATACAGTGCCCGCACATCGTCGTCGTTGATCTTCGCGTACGACACGTACGGCATCGCCGGATATAGGTTGTCGCCGTTCTTCGACACGCCGTGACGCACCGCGCGCTCGAAGTCGTCGAACGTCCAGTTGCCGATGCCGGTATCCGGGTCGGGCGTGATGTTGCTCGTGTAGATCTTGCCGAGCATCGGCACCGGCATGCCGAGCCCGCCGGCGAACGGCTTGCCGCCCTTCGCGGTGTGGCAGGCCATGCAGTCGCCGGCGACTGCGAGATATTCGCCGCGCTTGACCTGCGCGGGGTCGGCCGAATCGGCCGCGCGCACGAGCCCCGGCAGCGCGAGGCAGCCGGCGAGGAGGAAGGTGAGAGTAGATTTCCGCACGGTCAGACTTCCTTCTTCAGCGTGTCCGACATCCGCAGCGCGAGCGCCGCGATCGTCAGCGTCACGTTCACCGTACCGACGGTCGGCATCGTCGAGCTGCTCGAGATGAACAGGTTCGGATGGTCGAACGTTCGGCAATCCTTGTCGACGACCGAGTCGCGTGCATCCGCGCCCATGATCGTCGCGCCCGTGATGTGGTTGTTCGGCGCGAACTCGTCGTTGAAGACGACTTCGGTGCCGCCGAGCACCTTCGCGGCCGTCGCGTAGACCTCGCGCGTGTGCACGGCGCCGCGCTTCACGTAATCGTCGATCGCATACGTGATCTCGGGGCGCGGGATGCCAACCGCGTCGGTGGCCGTCTTGCTCGGCACGATGCGGTTCTCGGGCTGCGGCAGAATTTCGTGGAAGCAGTCGAACTGCACGAAGCGTGCGGAACGGTCGCGGATCTGCGCGTCGAGTTCCGCGGGCTTCATCAGCTTGCCGCTCTTGAAGATCTTCTGCGTCTCCTGGTTGATGCGCGACATGTTCGACAGGTGGATCTTCTTCGCGGCTTCGGTCGCGCGGAACGGGCCGTCGCGGAACCCGATCAGCGACGTCATCTCCTGCGGGCCGCGGCCCGGCCACAGCTTCTCGTTCGCGTAGAACGACACGCCGGTGCCCGGGTGGTCCATCAGGTTGCGGCCGACCATGTCGGAGCTGTTCGCGACGCCGTTCGGGAAATCGCGGTTCGCGGACATCAGCAGGATCTTCGGCGTCTCGATACCGTTCGCGGCAATCACGAAGTACTTGCCCTCGACGCGATGGTCGGCGCCGGTCTTGTCCTTGTAGATCGCGGCGACGATGCGCTTGTCCGGCCCCGTCTCGAGCTTGTAG
>NZ_CAJPGY010000079.1:0-15878 GCF_905339915.1 Burkholderia sp. BCC1985 | reverse complement strand
GGCCGACCGTGGTTACGTGATGGATTCCGGCACGGTCACGATGGAAGGCGACGCGAAGCAGATGCTCGACGATCCGAAGGTGCGGGCTGCGTATCTGGGTGAGTAACCTCGTGAACAAGTGCGGCATGCCGACGATGCTGGTCGAAACGAGCAATGCAGGGAGTGATATCACATGACTTGACTCTCACGCCTTCGTGTCCTGAAAGTCCGGACATTCGCATCGACCGAACCGACTGATTGCGATCGGATGTGTCGAGGCCAGTACCGGGACCAATCATGCAGATGATCCAGCCGCATGAGTCGGCAGAATGCGTTTGTGCTGGAGCGCACTGAGCTTGAGGCCATCGTTGGAAGTTGGAGCGCGTTGCAAGCAAAGCATCCACGACCTTTGGCATCGGGAGCAAGAGGATCCGACCTGAGCGCCCTTCAACGGCTCAAAGAGAGAAGTCTCAGTCGCCTTACCAAGTAGACCGGCACCATGCCGATCAAGTTTTTCAGCGGCCGGTCCGACAAGTGATCTTGGGAAACCAACGGGTTCTTGCCGGTGTCGGAAGCGGAGCAAGATGGGTGGTGGAGCGGGGCAGTCCTGGAGCGAGAGTCATCCTGATTTGCGTCGGGATTCAGCGTCGACGTTTCGGGTCACCGGATGCAAATCGTTACGTGTCGTTCTGGGATCAGGGTTTATGTGCCGGACCGCGATCAGTATGTCGATGATGAGAAGCGTGTGTGATGTACCCCGATCGGAACGCGTCGCTTCTTCCGGCAATATTGCATGCACTTGGGCAAGCCGTGATCGGGGTAACGGGACAATGGACTACCAGTCGAGCGTAGCAAAGAGTTCCGGTACTTCGTGCAGCGTCTGTAACGTCGCGTCTGGAGTGTAGTCCGGCAGCAATTTTCGACCCGTGCCTCGATCAATCCACACGCAACGAAATCCGATGTCTCGCGCCGCTGCATGGTCCAGATGCGGGCTGGCGCAAATGTGAACAACGTCGTCCTTCGATACATCAAGCTGTTCGTGCGCGTAATCGAACAGCCGACGTGCTGGTTTGTAGGCCCCGGCCTGTTGTGCAGTAATGACCCTGTCGATATAGCCGCCAAGTTGTGCTACGTTGCCTGCAATAATGTCGTCGTCCGTATTCGAGACAATACACAGACGGTATCCCATTGCTTTCAACTTCCCTAGCGTGCCGACGACCTCGGGAAACGGTGGCATCGCCGCAATCCTCGAAGTCAGCACTGCGGCGTCGCTTTCGCTCCCGGCAAGCCCGAATTCCTCCAGCGCAAGTCGAAGGCCCTGGCCGGAAACCTGACGGAAGGTGTGGTGGGGCGATTGCTGCTCGAGCTCATGTTCATACCGGTCGTAAACCTCGATGAATCTGGATGCGTCGACCTCCGTTGCCTGCCGTTTTCCAAGAATCTCGCGTACCGCTGCCAGCAAACCTTCGTCCCATTGAATGAGCGTGCCGTAGCAGTCGAATGTCAGCCATTGTGGCCGACTCGTATCTTTCAGTGACATCATTGTTCCTGTTTGGCTAGAAGACATTCGCATCATAGGCAGAAGGTCTCATATTTAGAAATTAGATAATAAAATCATGGATATTTAAATTTCAAATGACTGACCATGTTTGATCTCGAGCTACTGAAGACGCTGATTTGCGTCGTTGATGAAGGCAGCTTCACTCGTGCAGGCGAACGTGTTCATCGCACGCAGTCGACTGTTAGCCAGCAGGTGCGAAAGCTGGAAGAGTCGGTAGGTCGCCCGCTGCTGCTCAGGGACCGTTCGGGGAATCATGTCGTTGCCACCGAACACGGTGTCTTGCTCGCGCAGTACGCGCGGAGGCTGCTGGCGTTGTCGCAGGAAGCCCGCGAGGTGCTCCAGCGCGACGTCAAGCTTTCGCCGGTTCGAATCGGGGTCCCGGAGGACTTCGATGCGCGGCGCATGTCGGCAATACTCTCGGGTTTTCTGAAGGTCCGACCGGATGTGAGGCTTGAAACGTCGGCGGGTATGAGCGCGGATTTGCAAGGCAAGCTTGCCGCGAGGGAAATAGACCTCGCACTCGTCAAGCGGGAACCTGGCAGAGGCGACTGCTTCGCGGCTTGGCCAGAGTCGCTTGCTTGGGTGCGGGGGCGGGATGCTGATTCCCCGAAGCCGGATTCGGATGAGCCGATCGCGCTTGCGCTTTTTCCCCACGGATGTATTTACCGTCAGCGGGCGATCCGCAGTCTCGACAAGGCGCAGCGTGCCTGGCGCATAGCGTTTGGCAGCCAAAGCCTTACTGCGATTCAGGCAGCGGTCGCCGCAGGTCTGGCTATCTCGGTGCTACCGAAGTCTGCGATCTTGCCGGAGCATCGAGTCTGCACCGATTTGCCTCCATTGCCACCGTCAGAGCTTGCGCTAGTCGGCACCGGCGATATTCTTGACAACGCACAGCGAGATATGGTCGATTTTTTGATCAAGCAAATCAAACGCGCGTAACCGCCCGAATACGAAATGCCTTAAGACATGCCGGCTTCAGGCCGATTTCAACGTGCTTCGAATCGTTGCATGAAGCCGCTACGCCACTTGCATTCATTAGTGTCGTTCAATCGTGGCAATCAGTGAGCCGTTCGAATTTCCCGAACCCGTGCTGAGCGCTGAGAGTCCATCAACCATCATTCTGCTTTCATTTGGATGAATCGGGGGTAGACGCGACAAGCATGTCGATCAGGGCCCGTGATGCCGCAGACAAGCGACGATGAGGCGCATAAATCACAGAAAACGGCCGTGTGCGGCCACGGAGGTGGGGCAGCAGTTCGACGAGAGTTCCGGCCTGAATCCGGTCCCGAACAATAAAATCATAGGTCTGGCAGATGCCGGCGCCGCTCTGCGCCATTGAAACGACACCCAGCACATCGTCGGAGACCGCGATGTTCGAAGGCGGCAGCCAGTCGATGTCCTGACCGCCGTCCTGGAACACCCACGGTGCGATACGGCCGCTGCTGGGCAGCATGAAAGGCAAGCAAAGGTGGTGCTCCAGATCGGCCACGTTTTCCGGAATGCCAGCATTGGCGATGTAATCGGGCGACGCTACCAGGCATAACACTGCATCTTCAAGCTTGCGCGCGACCAGTCCACTGTCGGGCAATGCGCCTAGCCGGATCGCCAGATCGAAACCTTCGGCCACCAGATCGACGTTCCGGTTCGCGATATTCAACTCCACGCGAACCTGCGGGTGTTGCTGCGTGAACTGCCGAAGCAGCGGTGGCAGACGATAGTGTCCGTACGTCGTCGGTACGCTGAGCCGGACATGACCTGTCAGCGCGCCGTCCTGCCCCTGAATGGCGCGCTCGGCATCGTCGATCAACAAGAACGCTGCGCGCGATTGTTCCAGATAGAGCCTGCCTTGCTCCGTCAGGCTCAACCGTCGGGTCGAACGACGCAGCAACTGCACACCCAGCCGAGTCTCCAGGCGCGTGATAGCTCGGCTCAGAACCGAAGGTGTGCTGCCCAAGGCCACCGCGCCGGCGGTCATCGAGCCTTTTTCAATTACCGTGACAAACGCTTCCACATCACCGAGATGGTCGAATCTTCGCCCCATCTTGTCCTCCAGAGAACAGAAGATTTACTTCTGACTCAGTTTATCTCCTCCATTGAGCCAAATAAAGTGGGCGCATTGTGATCCGTCGTCGGGTCACCCACTGAAATCGAGGAGCGAACCATGAATAGTGAACATCGCGACCGGCAGGACTTGTCCGTGCTGTTCGTACTCACGAGCCACGCGACGAAAGGCTCGACCGGCGAGCCGACCGGGTTTTATCTCGGCGAAGTGACGCATCCGCTTGCCGAACTCGACGCGGCCGGCATCCCGGTCGAATTCGCGTCGATTCTGGGCGGCGAGCCGCCCGTCGACGGGCTTGACCTGACGGACGAAGTCAACGCGCGCTATTGGAACGACAGTGCTTTCCGCGACGCGCTGCGCCACACGCAGCGACTGGGCGATGTCGACGCGTCGAAATATGCGGCTGTCTTCTTTGCAGGCGGCCACGGTGCGATGTGGGATTTTCCGGGCAATCCCGACGTGCAAAAGGTGACTCGCGCGGTCTATGAGGCAGGTGGTGTGGTCGGTGCGGTATGTCATGGCCCCGCCGCGCTGGTGGATGTGACCCTCGGCGACGGAACGTACCTGGTCGCCGGCAAGAACCTCAGCGCATTCACGGATGAAGAGGAGCGCGCGGTTCAACTCGATCGCGTCGTGCCTTTCCTGCTCGCGAGCACGTTGACACAGCGCGGCGCGCATCACCATCCCGTACCGAATTGGACGGCGAAGGTCGTCGTCGACGGACGTCTCGTGACCGGCCAGAACCCGCAGTCGGCTTCCGGCGTTGGCGCGGCGATCCGTTATCTGTTGCTGAATCATTCAGGGCAGGCCTGAAATTCCCCATGGAGAACGCTATGCATTCGATGCGCAAGCTCGCCGTTGCCGCCATGCTCGGCATTGCAGCGTACAGTGCTCACGCGGCCAACGTGCTCGTGGTGTTGTCGGATTCCGATCACCTCGATCTGAAGGACGGCAAGGTCTTCGCGACGGGCTTCTACCTGAACGAACTGATGCAGCCCGTGAAGGCCTTGCTTGATGCCGGCCACCAGGTGACCTTCGCCACGCCCGAGGGCAACGCGCCCTCGATGGATGCGACGTCTGCCGACAAGATGTACTTCAACGGCGACGAAAAGGCGATGCGCGGTTACCAGGCTTTGCTCGACAAGCTGCAAATCACGTCGCGCTCGCACTCTCCCGTAATCAGTCTGTCGCGGGTGGAGCAGATCGGTTACGGGCACTTCGATGCCGTCTATGTTCCCGGCGGCCACGCGCCGATGCAGGATCTTCTGACCAGCCCCGCGGTGGGCCGACTGCTGGCCGATTTTCACGCGCGCGGCAAGACCACGGCGCTCGTTTGTCATGGTCCGATTGCGTTGCTGTCGACCCTGCCCGATGCACAGGGCTTTGCACGAAAGCTCGCCTCGGGGAACGCGAGCGGCAGCTACCCGAAATGGATCTATTCCGGTTACCGCATGACGGTGATCAGCAACGCGGAAGAGGAGCAGGCAAAAGGACTGCTTGGCGGCGGAGTGATGAAGTTCTATCCGCAGACCGCGCTGCAGCAGGCCGGCGGCATCTATAGCGGCAACGAGGTGCCATTTACCGCGCACATGGTGACCGACCGCGAATTGATCACCGGTCAGAATCCGGCCTCCGCACTCGACGTCGCGGGCGAGATGCTGAAGCGGCTGAAGTAATGCCACGCAATGGACCGGCGTAGCCGGTCCTTCGACGAGCAAGGGAGAAGCAAACGGTGGATCTGCAACTTGAAGGTAAAACTGCCATCGTCACCGGCGCCACCGCTGGCATCGGCATGGCCATTGCACGAACGTTGGCCGGCGAAGGTGTGTCGGTCACGATCACCGGGCGTCAGCGTGACAAACTCGACACCGCCGTCGCCGAGATATCCGCTACCGCGCACCGCGGCAGCGTGCGCGGAATCGTCGCCGATGTGAGCGGCGAGCGAGGTGTCGCGGAACTGATCGAAGCGCAGCCGGATACGGATATTCTCGTGAATAACCTTGGCTACTACGAATCCAGGGCCTTCGCCGAGATCACTGATGACGAATGGCTGCGAATGATCGATGTCAACGTCATGTCGGGCGTACGGCTGTCACGTCATTACTTTCCTCGCATGCTTGCGAAGAACTGGGGGCGTGTCATCTTCATGTCCAGCGAAGTCGGGGCGTTCACGCCGCCGGACATGGTGCACTACGGTGTCAGCAAATCGGCCCAGCTCGCCGTCTCGCGCGGAATGGCCGAACTGACGAAGGGTACGGGTGTGACCGTCAACAGCGTACTGCCGTCCGCTACGCGCTCCAAAGGCATCGTCGCGTATTTGCGGCAGACCGCGCCACGGCCCGATATGACCGATGCGGAAATCGAATCCCACTTCTTCGACACGTATCGTCCGAGCTCACTGATCGCCCGCATGATCGAGGCCGACGAGATTGCCGCCATAGTGGCGTTGCTGGTCAGTCCTTTGGGTGCCGCATCCAACGGTGCTGCGGTGCGCGTCGAAGGCGGCACTTTTCGGTCGATTCTGTGAACAGGTGCCTCGATATGTCTGCCCACGTCATTGTCGCACTCGTAGAGGCGAAGCACGGTTGCGAAGCGGTGCTGGTTCAAGCCCAACAGGAACTCGTCGAGATGGCGCGCCACCAGCCCGGCTGTCTCAGTTACGAACTGCATGAATCGCTGGATCAGCCGGGGATGGTCGTCTTTTTTGAGCAATGGGCGGACCGCGCGTCGTGGGAGTACCACATGCGCAGCCCGCTGATGGACGCATTCCGCGCGACCGCCGGTCAATGGATCGAAACCTTCAAATTGCTGCATCTGCATCAAGTCGCATAACCGCATCTAACGAATTCACCATCCTTCATCATGTTCGAGCGCTTGAGTCGAGTTACGCCATTTGCTTTCGCAATTGCCTTCATCAGTTGCGCGACCGCAGCGACTGCGGTGGCCGATACCCGGCTCGAACGCTGGCGAAGCTACGCCGGAGTAAGTTGGGAGATTCCGAAAGACGGTGGGGATCCCGCGCCGTTCGCTGGCTCGGTCAATGCGCCGATTGCCGGGCTTCATTTCGACGCACGCGGTACCGCATATGTGAGTACCCCGCGGTTTGTCGCCGCGTCGACACCGGCGACGCTGAGCAGGCTGGATACTCGGGCAACTACCGGCCCGGCGCGACTGACGCCATTTCCGTCAATGGAAGGCAATTCCACAGCAACTGCTCCGAGCGAGCATTTGCGCAACGTGCTGGGCTTCTACGTCGATCGGAAAAACGACTGGCTCTGGGCACTTGACATGGGGTTCGTTGCCGGCGAATCGGAGGCACCTGCTGGAGCCCAGAAAATCGTGGTGTTCGATCTGAAATCCGGACGAATCGTGAAGCGCATCGCCCTCGACGGTGTGGCCGATCGTGTCGGCAGCTTCCTCAACGACATCGTCGTCGACGAACACAGGCGCATCGCGTATGTTTCCGACAGTGGCTCGCGCAGTTCACCGCATAACAAGGTCGGACTGATCGTCGCCGATTTTGCGTCAGGCACGGCGCGACGTGTGCTGGACGGGCATCCGTATTTGCAGGTCGAAGCGGGGGTAAAGGTCGTCTCCCATGGCGTTGAAGTATGGCCGGAAAAGCCGCTGCTGATAGGTATCAATGGTATCGCGCTGTCGCCGGACGGTGCGACGCTGTATTGGACCGTGACGACAGGAACACGCGCACGTTCGGTTCCGACCGCCGTTCTTAGGCTGCACGGTGCAACAGATGAGCAGATCGCCACGGAGATTCGTGATCTTGGTGCTGTCGGTGGCAACACGGACGGAATCGTGACGGATTCGCACGGTGTGCTCTACATTACCGATGTCACGCACAATGGCATCGTGAAGTACGAACCGGGCACGAAATCGATGTCGTTGATCGCATCCGACGATGGCGTGCATTGGCCGGACACTCCGGCTCTGCTTCCGACCGGCGATCTCGTCTTCACGTCGAGCGCGCTGAGTGACCATGTCGCAGGTCTGGTCCCAAACGGTCACGAGCGCTACGAGTTATGGCGGATATCGATCGGCGGCGGCAAGTAATTGGGAGTCGGGGCTGCATCTGTATTGGGCGACAGCCGTTTTATGGCCAACCGAGAATAGAACGGCGTGTGCGCTTGCGGCATTGGCTCCTGGTGTGACGGCGAAGGGTGCTGAAAGCCATGTGCCTGAGCAACCTGAAATTGCGCGGTTAAATTCGGCGATCCGATACGAGTCCGTTTATGCCTTGTGTCGAAACCGTGGCTGTTTCAGATCATTCTCCGGCGCTCTGATTCATCGCCGCGAGAGGATGTTGATCATCGGCGAATAGACTGATCTCTTACGCCATCATTCCTTTAATTTTCCTGATCGTCTAGGATTTTTTCGATTTCACTGCAAAGAAAAATTACGAGAGGACGTTGTTCAAAGCTGACTGGATTCACTTTTGCAATTAAGGCAAGTTCGGTCCCCGGTAAATCGGGCAGCTTATCGGAGGACGACAGGATTCGATGGGAGGGCAAGACGGCAGATCTTGGCAATACGCCAACGGCCAAGCCGGCAGATACCGCGGCTTGAATTCCGGTCAAGCTGGGACTTTCGAAACCAACTCTCCATCGTATTCCTGCTTTTTTGAGAGCATATACCGCTCGTGCCCTGTAGATGCATCCTCGAGGAAAGACTGCCAATGGCAACACGTCGTACGGCGTGACAGTCTGCCGGTTTGTCACCCAGACGACGGACTCTGGCCAAGACGCCACACACGCCCCCGTTCCGGGTTCCCGTTTTACCAAGGCGAGTTGAAGCTGATCAGCAGCAAGCTTCGCATGCAGATCAATACTCATGCCGCTTGCTATTTCAAGTCGAATGGACGGGTTTATACAGGCGAATCCGGAAAGAACTTGCGTAATCCGATCGACCCGAAAATCTTCTGGTATTCCAATTCGAATTTGAATCAAATCCCGGTTGGCCGCAAGAGCATTTTTTGCTTCCTGGGCAAGTTCAATAAGACGACGCGCGTAGGTCGCCAATATTTCACCCTGTTCCGTGACGACAACATTGTTACCACTTCTATCACGGACGAGCAACGTGTGTCCAAGTGATCTCTCGAGCCTCGATATTTGTTGACTTACTGTGGATTGCGTCTTGTGGATTCTCTCCGCGGTTCTCGTAAAGTTCCGCTCTTCGACGACGCACAGCAGGGTGTTCAATAGATCGAGGTCAATCATTATCGGGATGTGCTGAATCTCGGAATTAAAAACGGTAATTCATTTCCTTGACGATTGTCATTCGGTGGCGCGGAACAATAGTTTTGCTCGACGGATCAAGATTTCCGTCTTGCTTGGACCGCCATCCATGGAATTGTCGCGAATCGCATGTGGTGGCTGGGAGTAAGGCGGTTTGGCATTTGATGAATAAAATGGGAGTTTTTGATCTTCACATATTCAAATAGTCGATCGTGATTGTATGTGGAATGGCTGAGCTGGTGTGCATGGGAGGCATATTATTATAATTAATAACGCTTATCGAGATATTTAATTTCCTCGTAAAAATGAGGCGGGTTAGGCTGCGGGTTGTAAATTGGAGTCAAGAGTGAGGTATGGTCGTGTGGGGTGGCGTCACGGCCCGGTGGTGCTTCCGAGGTAATTGTCCGAATCGGACCCGCTGCACGGTATTCGATGCGGCTTTTTGCAAATATCGATTCGCTGTAATGATGCGGTGTGCTGATGTATGGGTTGTTTTGTTGTGGGTGGTTATTTGAAACTTAGAAACTTTCAATGAATTTGGGGGTGTCGGATGAGGTGGCGCATTGCGTTGTTCATGGGAATTTCGTCGCTTGCGGTCAGTGCGTGTGGAGGGGATGACGGAGCTGTAGGTTCTCCTGCCAGTGTGCTGACGCAGCAGTCTGCATCCGGGCAGCAGTTCGAATCGAACTCCCTTTCGACCGCCGGGAAAAATTCCGTCGCGATCGATAAGGACTATTTCGTAAGAAAATCTGCATGGGTCAACTTGTCGAGTGGATCCATGGGGATTGCAATGCAAGAACTTGGCCGTTCTGCAACAATCCAGTCCAGCGATTCGGTGAATCCCGCAATTCAGAATCAATTTGACGGGGTGATTGTGAACGCAGATGAAGATTTCGGTCGCTATAAAGAGAAGGTATCCAGTGCGCTGAACGAAGGCTATCTGATAATCATCGATTCATCGGGGAGTGCCGATAGTCAACAGCGCGTTCTCGATCTCAGTATCGAACTGGCCCATGTCGGGCGCAAAGCAGCGGTTGCGTTGCTGTATAAGGGGGCGCCGGATGAGGGGGTAGGCGTACTCGCATTTGATGCCGCAGAGCGAGATGAGTTGGCCACGCTCTTGCCCAAACTCGGGCGACGTGGAAGCGATTCGTTGATTAAACAAAAAACGCAATGATTGCGGGGTGAATCGAATGAAAATTGAATCCTCTCGATATGCCGTTCTGGCAACATTGCTCGCGGCTTGCCTGGGGTTGCTTTCCCAAAATAGTCACGCTCTCGCTACCGGAACAACGAAGTGGGTGACGGATCCAACGATTTCCGCTGATCGAAATAATTCGTATATTTCGTACTATTCCAATCAAGGTGCCCAAGGAACGTATTGGGTGTGGAGGGTCCAAAAATATTATCCCGAATTTACGCTCAGTTGCAGTACGCCGTCGAATAGTGGATGCACAGCGAACAAGACAGAAGGCCGTAGCACGTCGATCACGAGGCAGTGGACGATCGGTATCGATTTATCCCCGACCTTCAAAAGCCAAGGCGGCGGCCTAAGTGCCTCCTATAGTCAGGCCGTGACGCAAGAGCAGAGTTTCACCATTGGGCAAACAATCTATGTGCCATCCGGATCTACGGCGTATGCGATGATAATCGCGCTCGATAAGTACATTCCAGCGGCGGATTATAGAGGTGTTTGGAGGGCGACGGGAAAAAGGCAGAATCCGACGTGTACCCAGTGGGGTTGTGGACCTTATCGTTACGAAATGCGATGGGATAACGACTATACATTCTCAACATGGAAGGGCCATATGGTGACGTATCACCGTGCTTTCATGTGTGCGACAAGAGATACCGTCGCGCCCCGAGTCGGGGACGGCCCGCCGAAGGGTTGCTCGTTGCCACCGATACCGTATTGATTTGGACCAAGGCCCTGGCAGGCTCCGCCCCTTTTTCGTCGAGGGGCGATCGGCCGTGCGGGGCCAGATTGTTCGCGCAGAACGGCGAACCAGCAGTTGAAGTGACTAGCGGTGATCGACGAGTACGCGCGTGAATGGCCGTTGGCGCACGCGTCGAATACGAAGTCGTACGCCCAAACGTGTCGTGCCGCTCGCCGGCTGCGGCCGAGGGCGATGGACCGACACGCGTCGACGGGGTCGCTTGCGCGGCACCTGCAACCCGGCAAGACGCCACAGCCGCCAAGCCCGGTCGGCGCTCATCGGGTGACCTTGCCGCTCCAGAAAGATCTGGATGCGGCGGTAACCATAACGCGGATATTGCGCCGACAGAATGCTCATCGCTGCCAGCACCGGCGCGTCCCGCACGGCCAGCGTCGATTCGTAATGCAGCGCCGATCGGGCGACCGACATCAGCGCGCACGCACGTCGCTCCGACAGGCCCCGTGCTTTCGCGTAGGTGACCTGCTGGCGTCGGGCGGGCGCGCTCACCACTAATAGGATGGTCCGCCCCTCCCGCAGTCGCATAATCGGCGGTGACACGTACAGCTTCCGAGGAGGTGTGTCATGAGTCAGCCTGTCAAACCTGTCGTGGTTCGCATGGGCATCGACATCGGCAAATCAGCGTTTCACGTCGTCGGACTCGATTTCGCTGGCAAGCCGGTGTTCAGAAGCCGCTTCACTCGCGAACGCCTCATCGAATTTCTCGCCCGTGCGTCACCAACAGTTGTCGGGATGGAGGCCTGCCCCGGCAGTAACTGGCTTGCTCGTAAGGCCGTCCTCTCAGGTCACGAGGTCCGGATAGTCCCCGCGCAGTTCGTCAAACCGTTCGTCAAGTCCAACAAGACGGACATGATCGACGCAGAGGCGATTGCCGAAGCGATTTCCCGTCCCACCATGCGCTTCGCACAGCCGAAGACAGAGGCCCAGCTCGATTTACAAGCGCTACACCGTGTCCGGCAACGACTCGTCTCCAACAAGACGTCCGTCATCAATCAGGCCCGTGCTTTTCTACTCGAATACGGTCTCACCATCAGTGTCGGCGCCGCATACTTCGTCCGTGACATGCCGTCGATTCTCTCAGATGACCAAAACGGACTGACTCCGTCGATGCGCCGCCTGCTCGAGGAGCTATGGCAGGAATATCGTTCCATCGAGGCACGTCTGCTGCAACTTCGGCAGCAAATCGAATCTATTGCCAGCGCCGACGATGCTGCCACGCGACTGACATCAGTCCCGGGTATCGGCCAACTCACAGCGACGGCCATTACTGCTTTCGCCGGAACAGGCACTCAATTCAAATCCGGTCGGCATCTGGCGGCCTGGCTTGGGCTTGTGCCGAAGGAATTCTCGACGGGTGGCAAACAGTGCTTGCTCGGAATCAGTAAGCGCGGCAATCCCTATTTGCGCAAGCTGCTTGTGCACGGCGCTCGTTCCTGTGTGCTGCATCTCGATCGAACAAAAGATCATCTCGGTGCCTGGATAGGCCGAATGGAAGCACGGGGCATACATCGCAACAAAATCATCGTCGCTTTGGCCAACAAGCTCGCAAGAATTGCGTGGGCCGTACTGACCCGACAAGGCGCGTTCTATCTTAGGCAACCGAAACAGCAGTAGGAGGCAATGAACACCCTTCCAAGTTTGCAGGCTGATACCTGATGACGAAACTGTGCTACGGCGTTCGGTAAACCCGGGACAAAAAAGCGGTCCTTGAGGTCAGTCCATTTATTGGGAACCGAGCGCGCATATCCCATCATGGCCTTGCCGCCAAAAGCGGCTGACTCGCGAGAGGCCGGATACATTTACGCAAACTGCTTCGTCACACAGAACCCGCTTGCAAAACCGGGGCGGACCATACATTTTTTGCCCGGCCGTACTCGACTGCTTCGCGGCGAATCTCGTTCTCCATGGTCTTCTTGCCGAGCATCCGTTGCAGCTCACGAATCTGCTTGAGCGCGTCGGCCAGCTCTGAGGCGGGAACCACTTCCTCGCCGGCCTTGACCGCTGACAGGCTCCCGTCCTGGTACAGCTTGCGCCAGTGGAACAGTTGGTTCGGATTCACGCCGTGCTGGCGCGCGACCATCGAAACCGATTTCCCCGGCTCGAAACTCTCGCGAACCATCGCCAGCTTCTGCTCCGCCGTCCAGCGCCGCCGGCGCTCCGGGCCCGTCAACACTTCCATCACTTCCTGCCTGGTGTTAGTCAAAAACACAGTCTTATGCCTACCCGTTATTGTAAGTGGGTGACTGTGTCCGGCGTTTCAGGGGGCTGTTCCAAAGTGCTACAAAACCATCTGGAACGAAGCGCTTGGCGCTTGGGTCGCTGCCTCGGAAAATGATGCGGCGAGGGGAAAGCCGAGTAAGAATAAAGTTGCTGTCGCTGTTGCCTTGGGTGCTTTGGCTTTCTCAGGCGGAGGTGCTTTCCTGTCGGAGGCGCACGCTGCCACGCCCGGGGTCGCCGCAAATTCTGAGTGCGCCGGGAGATCGGCAAGGAGCAGGTGGTGCAAGTCCACTACGATGAAGGCGTAGCGAGCCACATCGACCCCGAGCCGTGCGTCGGCCGCCGCGAGGCGACCGGCGAAGCGTCGGTAGGGGAACGTGCGGGCCAGCCATTGAGCCGCGATAGTTGTGTAATTCCGGGTGCCGACGCTGTTCAGAACGCGGAAGGCAACACGGAGGGGCGCGCAAGCGCGAGTGCCCTGACGGCCCGGCGTGGTCATAGACCCTGGCACGCATGGACGCTCCTTGCACGGGAACCGGGAGATCTCTCGTTCGGCCAGTTGCAACGCGGACTGGTCCGCGTCGGGAAGGCGAGGAGCCGTAGCCGATGATGAACGGACGAGAGAAGTCAGACTCCGCCATAGTAGCGAGGAAGCCTGCGAACAACGCCGGAAAGCCGGCCGCGGAGTGGGGGGAGCCAAGGGCGGGGACCAAGAGGAACACGGGTCAGTCGCACACGTGCCGGGCGCAGAACCGGGCAAGCGTGTCACGGGGGCTGGACCGTGTACGGCAGGCTGCAAGGCAGCGGAAGAAGGAACGGTTCACCGCGCTGCTGCACCACGTCACGATCGATCGCCTCAGGGCGTCGTTCTTTGCGCTCAAACGCAATGCGGCCCCCGGGGTGGACGGTTTGACGTGGCGGTACTACGAGGCAGGACTGGAAGACCATCTCCAGCGCCTGCACGCGCAAGTACACAGTGGCTCGTATCGGGCACTGCCCGTTCGGCGACAGTACATACCGAAGCCGGACGGCAAACAGCGCCCGCTGGGGATTGCCGCGCTGGAGGACAAGATCGTCCAGCGTGCAGTGGTTGAAGTGCTGAACGCGATCTACGAGGGGGACTTCCTCGGATTCTCGTATGGGTTCCGGCCCGGACGCAGTCAGCACGATGCGTTGGACGCGTTGGCGACCGCGATCACCCGCACTCCGGTGAACTGGATTCTGGACGCCGATCTCAAGAGCTTCTTCGACTCGGTCAGCCAGGAATGGCTGATCCGATTCATTGAGCACCGGATCGGTGACCAACGCATCATCCGTCTTGTGCGCAAGTGGCTCAAGGCGGGCGTGCTGGAAGACGGGGAGTTGAGCGTGAGTGAGACAGGTACTCCGCAGGGATCAGTGGCTTCGCCGTTGTTCGCGAACGTGTACCTGCACTACGTTTTTGACCTCTGGGCCAATCGTTGGCGACGGCGGGAAGCCAAAGGCAACGTCATCATTCTGCGATACGCGGATGATGTCGTGGTCGGCTTCGAGCACGAAGCTGACGCACGGCGCTTCTCGGATGCGATGCGTACGAGGCTGGAGGAGTTCGCGCTTGCGCTGCACCCGGACAAGACGAGGCTGCTGGAGTTTGGTCGCTATGCGGCGGCCAACCGTCAGAGCCGCGGTCTTGGCCGGCCGGAGACCTTCGCCTTTCTGGGCTTCATCTTTATCTGCGGTAGATCGCGCCGTGGCGCCTTCCAGCTTCAGCGGAAGACCCGAGGCGATCGCATGCGGGAGAGGCTCAGGCAGATCAAGGCGGAACTACGGCGGCGCATGCACGACCCGATTCCTGCGCAAGGGAAATGGCTCGGGCAGGTGGTTCGCGGGTACTTCGCGTATCACGCAGTACCGACGAACTCGCGAGCGCTCGGCGCGTTCCGTTACCACGTCGTTGATCTCTGGCGGCGTGCGCTGCGGCGCCGCAGCCAGAAGGATCACATGACATGGACACGGGTCGAGCGAATCGCGGATGCCTGGCTTCCACAACCTCGAATCCTTCATCCGTGGCCTGACCGGCGTTTTGCCGTCAAACACTCAAGGTAGGAGCCCGGTGCCCGAATTGGGCACGCCGGGATCTGTGCGGGGGGTGCCCAGTAATGGGCATCCCTACCGCGATTACCAATTGTACTGACTTTACTATTAACGGGTCGCTGAACTACTGCAGTAATCGTTCCGCACCTGTTGTCGGCTCCTACGGCAGTTCCGGCCAGTTTGTCGTTATGGATGCTGGCGGAACGATGGTCGAAGTTAGTGCTGATACTGGTCTCATATATTTCCGGCCTGGCGGTGCGACTTCGGGTAACTCGAGCGGCAATGTTTTGACCATGGCGACCGTCTCAGGCGGTGTTTTGCTTAATGGGGTGGCAGCCGGCACGATAAGCGCGACGAGTACTAACGCCGTGAACGGCTCTCAACTCTATACGCTGTCGACGTCGGCCTCGACCGGCATCAGCACCGCGCAAAGCGGTGTCACGTCACTGTCGACGGGGTTGAGTACGACGAACAGCACGGTGACGTCGCTGTCGACATCAGCCTCGACCGGCATCAGCACCGCGCAAAGCGGTGTCACTTCGCTGTCGACGGGCCTGAGCAGCACCAACAGCACAGTGACGTCGCTGTCGACGTCGGCTTCGACCGGCATCAGCACCGCGCAAAGCGGTGTGACTTCGCTGTCGACGGGGCTGAGCACGACGAACAGCACGGTGACGTCGCTGTCGACATCAGCCTCGACCGGCATCAGCACCGCGCAAAGCGGTGTCACTTCGCTGTCGACGGGCCTGAGCAGCACCAACAGCACGGTGACGTCGCTGTCG
>NZ_CAJPGY010000078.1:0-16478 GCF_905339915.1 Burkholderia sp. BCC1985 | reverse complement strand
GGGCGCGCGATACAGCGGCCGGTTGGTCGGGTTGATGCCTTGCACGGTCATCCACCCCATCGTTCGATCATCCAGCCCGCCGTGCCAAAGATCGGGCAGACTGGCGCAGCCGTTCGTGAACGGGCCGCCGCCCCAATAGTCCTTCTCGTTCAGGAAGATCTTGTCGCCGTACTCCTTCAGTTCCGCGGCAGTCGCGCGATAGCCCCAGCGGAAATGAATGACGGGCGAGAACGACGGCTCGGGCTTGACGTAGTTATTGGGAAGCAGCTTCGGATTGAGAAACCCATCCGGCGTCACGCTCTCCGTGTACTTCGCGGGCGTCAATTGCCCCGCATCGATACCGTGATACATCATCTGATCGTCCAGACGCCCGAGCCTGCGATTCAGGCCTTTGCACAGCCCGTCCTCCGACGCCTCGAACCATTCGCCTTCGGAATTCACCCCATGCACGAAGATCACGATACCGGGCAAAGGCAATTGCTTGATGCAGATGAGCGGCGTGTTCTTCGCGAACATCGTCACGCCTTCGCCCCGGCCGACGACGATCGGCGGCGGTGCCGGCCGCGACACAGCTACGTCGTAAGCATTGACTTTCGCCGCAGGTTGGTCGCGATGAGCAGTCGCCATCAGCGGAGGGTCAAGAAATGAATCAGTCATGCAGTTTCCTTCGCGATCCTATGTATTGTTTTTGATGAACTGCACAGCCAGTCTCTCGAACTGGTCAGCATCGACGGCCGGAAGTTGGCCCGCCGCATCGCTCGACAAGTTCGATAGCGGTCCGGACGGCCTTTTGACCTCTCCCTCGAATCCCGCAGCCGCGTTGCCGTCGGTGGATCGGACCAGCTTCGGTACGCGGCCAAGCGTGTCCTGACCAAACTTCGGCATGTCCGCACTCATGCTTGCAGGCCCGTCCCACACATGCCCTGCCGACTTCACCGTGAATGTCCCCGGACATCCCAGTTCGATATCCCCACCGCGCAGCTTGAGATACGCCCCGCCGGACGTGACGAACACGACTTCATCGCTCGCCGTGCCGACGAGGTTTCCGCCACTGGCCGTCAACTGAAGGTTCTTCGCCGAATCGACCTGCGTATCGTCGTGCTGCGATTGAATCGTGACCTTCCCGTGATTCGCGATCGCCGACACGCCGTCGCTGTGCGCGAACATCGCGACACCACGACCGGCATGCAGCTTGATGCGCTCGCCGCTGCTGACCTGAACGTGTTGCTGCGCGATCTGATCGATGTTCTCGCCCGCATACATGACGTGCGTCCTGGGCGTGACGTTGAGCGACCCCGACTGCGCGCCGAACGCGATCAACGCGGGCGCATCGCCGGTCGCACCGGGCCGCGCACCGTCAGGCGTCCAGTTGCGGAACGCATCGGCGACGTTGTCCTGACCGGCGGTATCGGCCGACTGTCCGCCATGCTCGCCGGCATAGTCGCCGAGCGATTTGAACAGCGCCGTGCATTCGTCGAGCAGCCGAATCAGTTCGTCTCGATCGAGCTGACCGCCGGTGGCCCGTGTGCGCGCATAGGTCGACAACAGGATGCCCTGCGCCGCGCGCAGTGCCGCGGCGGCGTCGGTGCGCAGCTCGGCACCTTCGCCGCGATCCTTCCCGTGTCCGCTTTCGCGCGGCTGGGTCAGATAGCCGAGATTCAGTTGGGTATGCGCATGTTCGCTCGCCAGCTGCGCCGAGATTTGCGACGGCGTATCGTCGAGACGAAGCTGGTTGTAGCGCCGGCCGTTGATTTCCTTGGTCTTGATGCCCGACAGGAAGCGGTTGCCGGGGAGCGCGCCCGTATGGGTGAACGTGACGGGCGGGTTCGCGCCGTTGCTCAGTACTCCGATGATGACCAGCCGGTCCGGGTCGCCGGACAGACATCCCAGCAGCACTTCCATGCCGACGCGCGGCAGGAAGAGCGCGCCGAAGTTGCCTCCGGCGAGGCTTGTTCCGACACGAATCGGCGCACTGTCGCCGGCCCGGCCGTTCGTTCCGGCGCCTTGCGCGTGCGCATGATCGGCCGGATCGTGCCCGTGGATCAGCACGCGCACGCGGCCGGCCCCGTCGCAAAACACTTCCTCGCCCTGCGCGCCGACGATCGTGCCGGTCAGCAGGTGCACCGGCGGTACGTCGACCTTCGGATCATAGGCGGGCTTGAGCGGCACGCCGCGTCGCACGCACGTGAAACGGTTTTCATAGCGCGTGTCGGTTTGCTCCGGCAGATCGACAGATGCCGGCGCAGCCGTTTGCGCGAGGTTCCGGCTCGCCGCGAACAACGTGTGCGCGCGGCCCGCGAGCGGCTTCGGCAGGTTGTTCCAGATATCGTGCCGAACCGACGTGACGACGAACTGGCGACGATCGGCCGGCCGCATGTCCAGCTCCGGGTCGCCCGTCAGCGTGAACCAGTGGCCGACGGGCAGGTCGCGTACGCTGCTGATTCCGTCGTAACGCTCGGCTTCGAACTGATGCGCCAGTATCCGGTCGCGCGTGATGCGATCGTGATCGCGCCATGAGTCGCCGACGTGCGGGATGTTGATCACGGCGTCAGTCAGCAGGCGCGCAAGGTCGTTCCCCGCTTCGCCCTGGTCAAGGTCCGTGACAGCGGTGGAGTCATCTGCACGCGCTGGCTTGTAGTCCCAGGACGCGCGGCGGACCTGGCCGGGAGACACGCTCTGGCAGTGCGCAAAAAGCGTCACCGTGTCGCGTGGTTCGGTTCCGGCGTCGCGCGGGTGAAGCCGCAGCGTACCGGCCGGCGCTTCCTTCAGGCGATGCGGGTCGTCGCAAAACACGAGCGTATGAATCGGCCACGCGTCGTTCATGCCGCGCACGGCTCCGGCCGGCTCGGCCTTCGCGAAGACCGTGATACCTTCCCGACGCAGCAGACGCCGGATGAAACGAGCGTCCGACTCGTTGACCTGCCGCGTGAGTTCGCGCACCGGATAGCGATCGGCCTGCAAGCCGGACAGGTCGAAATCGAATGCGCGCGTGAGTGCGTGGCTGCGCAGTTTCCACTCGTTCATCAGCGTCGCGAGAATCTCCGTCACGTGGCGCGATCGGAACACGCGGGCGTTGGTGCGACGGTCCATCAACGACAGCGCGTCACACACGTGCAATTGATAGACGGTCAGTTCGCCGTCGGATTGACCGGTTCGCACTTCGCGCACGATCGCATTGATCGCACGCGTACTGCCGCGGTCGGTCGTCAGCCGGACCGATACGGGCAGGCCGAGAAACAGCGTCGGCGACAGATGATCGTGACTCGACACGCAGGTCAGTTCGCCGTCGATGCCGGACATCAGGCCTTCGCGGATATCGGCGTGATGGAGCGCAAGCAAGTGGCCGACCGCGCGCTGCGCCCGGCCGAAATGGAGATCGACGGGGCGCGTGCTCCCGTCGGTCAGACTGGTCGCAAATTCCCGAAATGTTCTTGCTATCGACATCGCCATAATCTCATTGCTTTTTTATTGATTGGGATTTGTTTGAAATGTGATCCTGTTTGAAATGAGGAAATTGGATAGAAAATTCGCGTCGAGAATATCAAGCTTGCAGGTCTTGATAAATGTATTTTTGTTTTTATGTGAATAGACGGTTGGTTCGAAACGGTATTTTTCCTTTTTCGGCGATTTGGGTGGTTTTGAAAAGTCTTGTATTGATCGGCGAAAATTAGGGTATAAGTTGGTTATGTCGGATTGTGTGTTTGTCGTGCGGGCTTTTTTATTTAAATAAAATCGATTTTCGGATTTTGAAGATAAGATCCGTCTGATATCGAAGAAAATGGCGGCTCATTGCGTTGACGAAAAACATGTGGACGGATTGCTTCGTGCCCGCTCGGAGCGCATCGGCCGGTTGCCGGTCTCGTCATTCGACGCCACCTGATCAGCGCGCGGCCGGGCGGCGCGCTGAACCGCGTTCATCGGTCGCGCAAGCGGCGTCGCCTGCGGGCGCCGCTGATGTCTATGAGGGATTCCCCCGTAACCGGGGAAGGCGCGCTGCTTCAACGCCGCCGCCGTTCGCACAGCGCTTCTCCACCGACCTTTCCCGCCCGCAGCCGCGATTATTTGCGTTTCGCGAATGGCGCGTTCGCCGGTTGTTCCATACCCGATCCGCGTGCGCGCACCTATCGTTCGGGCGTCGGCTGATTGAATTCGACGCCTGCACCCGGAAAGAAGCCGGACAGGCGGCCGCCACTTCCTCGCGACTCACGTCGCGTCGCACACCCAAGACAACGGACCTGGCTGATGCGCGGACGCCCCGGCGCGCGCAAGCGGACCAATCCACGGAGACAGACATGAAAGCAAACGAGTGGGATACCTCCTATGAGTGGAAGGCGGTGACGCTGCTGGCGCTCGGCTTCGGCCTGGTCGGCCTCGACCGCTGGCTCATCGCGCCGCTGTTCCCTTCGATCATGAAGGATCTGCACCTGAGCGCGCAGGACGTCGGCAACTGCATCGGCGTGCTCGGCCTGTCGTGGGGCATCTTCGCGGCGCTGATGGGCGGCATCTCCGACAAGATCGGCCGCCGCAAGGTCCTGATTCCCGCGATCATCGTGTTCTCGCTGCTGTCCGGCTTCTCGGGCCTCGCGGGCGGCTTGCTCGGCCTGATCGCGATCCGCGGGCTGATGGGCGTCGCCGAAGGCTCGTTCTGCCCGACCAGCTTCGCGGCCACCGCCGACGCGTCGCACCCGCGGCGGCGCGGCCTGAACCTCGGGCTGCAGCAAAGCGGCTTCGCGCTGTTCGGGCTGGCGCTGTCGCCGATCATCGCGACCCAACTGCTCAACGTCGTGTCGTGGCGCTGGGTGTTCGCGCTCGTGGCGATTCCCGGGCTGATCCTCGGCGCGATCATGTTCTTCGTGATCCGCGAACCGAAGCGCGCGAAGGAGGTCGTGTCGGAGCACGCGCCGGCGTCGCTCGGCCATGTGCTCAAGAGCCGCAACATCCTGGTCGCGATGGCCGCCCTGTGTTGCGCGATGACCGGCGTGTTCGTGCTCGGCGCGCTGCTGCCGCTGTACCTGACGGATTACCTTGCACTCGGCACGCAGAAGATGGGCCTCGTGGTGTCGGCGATCGGCTTCGGCGGCTTTCTCGGGCAGTTCGGGCTGCCGGGCCTGTCCGACGTGGTGGGCCGCCGCCTCGCGAGCATCGCGGGCTTCGCCGGCACGGCGGTGATGCTCTACATCTTCCGCGGCCTCGGTCCGCAACCGGTCGTGCTGTTCGTTGTCCTGTTCGTCGCGTCGTTCTTCACGCTCGGGCTGGTGTCGCTGCTGTCGGGCCCCGTCGCGACCGAAGCCGCGCCCGTCGGCCTCGTGTCGACGTCGATCGGCGTGGTGGTCGGTTGCGGCGAGATCTTCGGCGGCGGCATCGCGCCGGCGATGGGCGGCTACGTCGCCGCGCACTTCGGGATCCAGAACATTCTGTGGCTGCCGATGGGCGCGGTGCTGCTCGGCATCGTGGTCAGCATGCTGCTGCGGGAGACGGCCCCGGCCGTGTTGCAGCGCCGCGTGGGCGTGCAGCCGGAGCTGTCGGCGGGCAAGCAGCCGTAACGTGCCGCGCGGTCGTACCGGTTCCCGGTGGCCGGCGGCCGGCGGGATTGACACCCGTCAGGTGACAGTGTGACGCGTTCGGCGTGACCCACCCGGCCGGCAGGTGCGGTTAGACTGCCGGTTTGGCTTTCGGGAAAGGTGCGGCATGGACCGGTTTCTGAGCATCGAGGCGTTCGTCAGGGTCGCGGAGGCGAGCAGCTTCGCGGAAGCGGCGCGGCAGCTTGGGGTCACCAGTTCGGTCGTGACGAACCGCATCCAGCAGCTGGAGAAGTTCGTCAACGCGCCGCTGTTCCATCGCAGCACGCGCCACGTGCGGCTGTCCGAAGTGGGCGAGACCTTCTACCGCGAATGCGCGGAAGTCGTGGGGCGCGTCAACGAGCTGACCGACCAGATGCGCGAGCTGCGCGCGACGCCGACCGGGCGGCTGCGCATCCAGATGTTGCCCGGCTTCGCGCTCGATCACTTCGGCGTGCCGCTCGCCGAATTCAATCGCCGCTATCCGGGCATCCAGCTCGACATCATCGTCAATGACCGTGTCGTGGACCCTGTCGAAGAAGGGTTCGACATCGCGTTCCAGATCTTTCCGCCGATATCCGAGTCGCTGATCGAGCGGCGCCTGTTCGTGGTCCGACGCCTGTTTTGCGCGTCGCCGGCCTACCTCGATGCGCATGGTGCGCCACAACATCCGCGCGAATTGCTGCAGCACACCACGGCGCTGTACTCGGGTTATCCATCACGCAACCGCTGGACGCTGACGCGCGGCAACGAAGTCGTCGAAATGGAGCTGCCGGGCATGATCCGCTCGAACTCCGTGCACTTGCTGCGCGAGTACGCGCTGACGGGCGGCGGCGTCGTGTGCCTGCCCACGCTGGTCGCGAGCGACGCGCTCGTCGCGGGCCGGCTGGTGCCCATCCTCACCGACTTCCAGATCGCGCCGCTGAGCTTCGCCGCCGTTTATCCCGCAACGCAGCGACAGGCATTGAAGGTGAAGGCGCTGGTCGAATTCCTCGTCGAATACATCGGCGACGAGTCGCCGTGGGATCGTCCGCTGCTGGAGCGTGGCTGGGTTCGTTGAGCGAAGCGATTATTCGCGAAACGCAAATGCCGTAGTCGCGCTCCGTTGCCTTGTTGACGGGCGTCGTCGCCCCTAAAGTTGAATCCAACAAGCGGTTCAACTCAGGAGACAGCAATGACCGACACGGCATTCCACACCGTCTTTGGCTCGCTCGACGGCTACACGAAGGGCGAGATCGAAATCACCAGCGGCAGCGCAAAACACTACGCGTTCTCGAACGTCTTCGAGATCGCATCGAAGTCGGCGCCCTACGAAAAGGTCGTCGCCGGCAAGAACCTCGAATACGTGATCGAAGTGCTGCGCACCGAAGGCCAGTCGCCGTGGTTCGCGTGCGCGCACGACGAGTTCGCGATCCAGATGGATGGCGAAGTCCGCATCGACTTCATCAAGCTCGACAACCCGCCCGCCACCGGCCGCGGCACCGTGAGCGCCGGCACGCAGCCGGCGGGCCGCGAGATGGGTTATGTCGTGCTGCGCAAGGGCCACCAGGCACTGCTGCCGGCCGGCTGCGCGTATCGCTTCACCGCCGGCAAGCCGGGCGTCGCGCTCGTGCAGACCGTGCTCGGCGAGCTGTCCGTCGAGAAGTGGGCCGACATCTGCCTGCACTGATCGATTCGATCGCGAAGATTCAACTATTCCAGGAGACACGTTATGGCCACCCTCGAGACCCTCGATCTTTCCGCAGGCTTCGCCGCCGATCTGGTGCAGGCCACGCAAGCCGATGCCGTCACCGGTTACCGCCGCTTCCACCTCGGTGAATTCGCGTTCCAGCGCGACGAGTATTTCGTGAAAATCAGCTGGCCGGCGAAAGGCCAGACCCGCACGCACGCGATTCCCGCGGACGCATTCCTGCGCGCGATGATGCGCGACGTCGCGTGGGGCTTCTTCTACGGCTGGGTGAATTTCGATCACGTGTTCGGCACGCGCAATCACTACGGCAAGGTCGACGTCTATGCGGGCACGTTCAACGGGATCCTGAAGGAAGCCGGCGTCGACTACACCGAGACGTTCGAAACGCCGACGATCATGGCGACCTTCAAGGCGATGCTGCACGACTGGACCAACGAAGGCTTCGATCCGTTCGCGGCGCCGGAGGAAACCGGCACGGCGTTCGGGCGCAAGCACGGCGAGAACGGCTCCGCGATCGAACGCACGCGCATCGCGACGCGCCGCATGCCGGGCCTCGAAGGCGACTCGCCGCTGCGCGACGATCTGCCGGTGAACCGCGCGTTCCTCGACGTCGCTCAGGACGAGCCGGAAGTGCACGTGAAGCCGGGCTTCGAAGGCGAGCTGCATGCGTTCAACCTGTTCAAGTATCTGTCGCGTTCGGACGTGACGTGGAATCCGTCGGTGACCTCCGTGTGCGGGCGCAGCCTGTTCTGCCCGACCACCGAGGAATTCATCCTGCCGGTATTCCACGGCAACGACCGCGTCGAATGGTTCCTGCAACTGTCCGACGAAATCGTGTGGGACATCGGCGACAAGAACACCGGCGCGCCGCGCGCGCGCGTCACGATGCGGGCCGGCGACATCTGCGCGATGCCCGCCGACATCCGGCACCAGGGCTACTCGACGAAGCGTTCGATGCTGCTGGTCTGGGAAAACGCGACGCCGAACCTTCCGCAGCGATACGAGAGCGGCGAGCTGGCGCCGTATCCGATCGAGTTCTGAGCCGCGCCGGCTCGCACAAGCACACCATCGAGGACGATTCATGCAAACCCAACTCTTCATCGACGGCCGTTTCGTCGACGCCGTCGAGCGCGGCACGATCGACGTGCTCAATCCGCACGACGGCTCGCTGATCACGAAGATCGCCGCCGCCACCGCGGCGGACGTGGACCTCGCGGTGGAAGCCGCGACCCGCGCATTCCCGAAGTGGTCGGCGATGCCGGCGGCCGAGCGCGGCCGGCTGCTGCTGCGCCTCGCGGACGCGATCGAAGCCAACGCGGAGGAACTCGCGCAGCTCGAATCGCTGGACACCGGCCACCCGATCCGCGATTCGCGCGCGCTCGACGTGCCGCGCACGGCCGGCTGCTTCCGCTACTTCGGCGGCATGGCCGACAAGCTGCAGGGCTCGGTGATTCCGGTCGAAACCGGCTTCCTGAACTATGTGCAGCGCGCGCCAATCGGCGTCGTCGGCCAGATCGTGCCGTGGAATTTCCCGCTGATGTTCACGAGCTGGAAGATGGGCCCGGCGTTGGCGGCAGGCAACACCGTCGTGCTCAAGCCGTCGGAGATCACACCGCTGTCGACGCTGCGCATCGTCGAACTGATGGCCGAAGTCGGGTTTCCCGAAGGCGTCGTCAATATCGTTCCCGGCTACGGGCATACGGCCGGCCAGCGTCTCGCCGAACACCCCGGTGTCGGGAAGATCGCGTTCACCGGTTCGACGGCGACGGGCCGCCGGATCGTCGAGGCGTCGCAGGGCAACCTGAAGCGCGTGCAGCTGGAGCTGGGCGGCAAGGGCGCGAACATCGTGTTCGACGACGCGAACCTCGACGCCGCCATCAACGGCGCCGCGTGGGCGATCTTCCACAACCAGGGGCAGGCGTGCATCGCCGGTTCGCGGCTCGTGCTGCATGAGCGCATCGCCGACGAATTCCTCGAGCGCTTCGTGTCGCTGGCGTCGTCGATCCGCGTCGGCAACCCGCTGGACCCGGACACCGAGATGGGCCCGCTGACGTCGAAGCAGCACCTCGACCGCGTGCTGTCGTTCGTCGACGTCGCGCGCGAGCAGGGCGGCCGCGTGCTCGCGGGCGGCAGCGCGCCGCAGGATGCGGCACTCGCGAACGGTTACTACGTGCGCCCGACCGTCATCGAAGCGAAGAACGCCGCCGATCGTGTCGCGCAGGAGGAAGTGTTCGGCCCGTTCGTCACCGTGCTGCGCTTCGGCAGCGACGAGGAAGCGCTGTCGATCGCCAACGCGACCGAATACGGGCTCGGCAGCGGCCTGTGGACCAACGATCTCTCCCGCGCGCACCGGATGGCGTCGCGGATCGACGCGGGCATGTGCTGGATCAACTGCTACAAGCGCGTCAATCCGGGCAGCCCGTTCGGCGGCATCGGCAAGTCGGGCTATGGCCGCGAGATGGGTTTCGAGGCGATGCACGACTATACGGAAGCACGCTCGGTGTGGGTCAACGTCGACGGCAAGGTGCCGCCGCACTTCAAGCGCTGAGGCCGAGATGGAGCGCTTCGTCTATCAGGGAACGCCGTCCCGCGTCGTGTTCGAATGGGGCGCGCTCGAACGGCTGCCGGACGAGTTGTCCGCGCTCGGCGCGCAGCGGGCGCTGATTCTGTCGACGCCCGAGCAGCAGCCGCTCGCCGAACGTGTCCGGGCCGTGCTCGGCGAGCGTGCGGCCGGCGTGTGCGCGCAGGCCGTGATGCACGTGCCGGTCGAGGTGGCGCGCGCCGCGCGCGAGATGGCCGCCGAGCTGGGCGCGGACTGCTGCATCGCGATCGGCGGCGGCTCTACGATCGGGCTCGGCAAGGCGATTGCGCTCGAGTCGTCGCTGCCGATCCTCGCCGTGCCGACGACTTACGCGGGCTCGGAGATGACGCCGATCTTCGGGCTCACGGAAGGCCGGCTCAAGCGCACCGGACGAGACGCGCGCGTGTTGCCGCGTACGGTGCTGTATGACCCGTCCCTGACGCTGTCGCTGCCGCCGGGGATTTCGGCGGCGTCGGGCGTCAATGCGATGGCGCATGCGGTCGAGGCGCTCTACGCGGAAGATGCGAACCCGGTGATCAGCCTGATGGCCGAGGAGTCGATTCGTGCGCTCGGCGAAGCGCTGCCGGCGATCGTGCGCGCGCCCGACGACCGCGAGATGCGCAGCCGCGCGTTGTATGGCGCTTGGCTCGCCGGCACGTGCCTGGGTGCGGTCGGCATGGCGCTGCATCACAAGCTCTGTCATACGCTCGGCGGCACCTTCAACCTGCCGCACGCACAGACGCACGCCGCGATGCTGCCGCATACCGCGCACTACAACCATGCGGCGGCGCCCGACGCGCTGCGCCGCGTCGCGCGGGCGCTGGGCGGCACCGACGCGGCCGACGCCGGCCCGCTGCTGTTCCGGTTGAACCGGCAACTGGGCTTGTCGGCGGCGCTGGCCGACATCGGAATGCCGGAAGCGGGCCTCGACGAAGCTGCCGACCTCGCGTGCCGGAACCCGTACGCGAATCCGCGGCCGATCGAGCGCGCGCCGATCCGCGAGTTGCTTCAGCATGCGTGGGAAGGGCGCGAGCCGCAGTGAGCGGCCGGCTGCATACAAAGGAGACGAACGTGACGAATGATCATCATGATGACGGCGACACGCGGTTGACCGAGCAGGTCGTCGCCAGCTTCGACGGTACGCCGAACCCGCGCTTGCGCGTGCTGATGCAGAGCCTCGTGCGGCACCTGCATGCGTTCGTCCGCGAAACGGAGCTGACCGAGGCCGAGTGGATGGCCGCGATTCGCTTCCTGACCGAAACCGGGCAGATGTGCGACGACGTCGTGCGCCAGGAATTCATCCTGCTGTCGGACACGCTCGGCGTGTCGATGCTGGTCGATGCGATCAACCATCGCTTCGCCACCGGCGCGACGGAAACGACCGTGTTCGGCCCGTTCTACATCGAGGGCATGCCCGAGCGCGCGTATGGCGAGAACATGGCGTTCACGCCCGGCACGCCGGTCGTCGTGCATGGCCGCGTGCTCACGACCGACGGCGCGCCGGTGCGGGACGCCGTGCTCGACGTCTGGCAGACCGCCGAAAACGGCATGTATTCCGGGCAGGATACGGCGCAGCCGCACGGCAACCTGCGCGGCCGCTACCGGACCGATGCCGAAGGTCGTTACGCGATCACGACGATCCTGCCGGTCAGCTATCCGATTCCGACCGACGGCCCGGTCGGGAAGATGCTCGATGCCACCGGGCGCCATCCGTGGCGGCCCGCGCATTTGCATTTCATGATCGATGCGCCGGGCTACCGCAAGCTCGTCACGCATCTGTTCGACGAGAACGACGCGTATCTGCAGTCGGATGCCGTCTTCGGCGTGAAGCCGTCGCTGATGGTCGCCTATCGGCCGCGTGCGGCGGGTGACGAACTCGCGCGCCGGGTCGGCTTGAGCGGCCCGTATCGCGAGGCGACGTACGACTTCGTGCTCGACCGGAGCTGACCGACATGGCGCGATTCTTTGCGGTGTTTGCGACGGACCAGCCCGGCATGCGCGAGGTGCGCGACCGCGTGCGGCCGACGCATCGGACCTACCTGCGTTCCGCCGCGCAGCACGGCGTGTATGTGCGGCTCGGCGGGCCGACGCTCGATCCGCAGGGCGATGCGATGAACGGCACGCTGCTCGTCGTCGAGGCGGACGACATCGATGCGGTGATGCAGTTCGTCGGCAACGATCCGTATGTGAAGGAAGGGCTGTTCTCGCGGGTCGAGGTGCGTCCGTGGGACTGGAGCCTCGGCAATCCCGAGCGGAGAGCGTGAGTCATGGGTGCCACGCAACTCTGTCGCTTCGCCGATGTGCCGGATGGTGGCGCGCGGGTCGTCGATGAGGCGTGCATCGGACGTCCCGTCATCGTCGTGCGGCGCGGGGAGCAGGTGTGGGCTTACGTGAATCGTTGCCCGCATTTCTCGGTTCCGCTCGATTTCGTGCCGGGCAGCGTTTCCTGTTATCGATCCCAGGTGCTGATGTGCGCGCATCACAGTGCGCTGTTCCGGTTCGACGACGGGGTGTGTATCGACGGGCCGTGCTCGGGTGCCGGGCTGGAAGCCGTGGCCGTCGAGGTGGATGCGGCGGCGTGGGTGATCTGTCGGAGCGCCTGAACCGGCGGACGGCCCGATCGCATCTGGCTGGATGAAATCGGAAATACGCGGGATTTCATTCGTTAAAGTCGATAAGCAAAACTAAATGAATTTTATTGTACCGGCCCGGATGCAAGCCTGATCCGGGTGGGGGAAGGTGTTGTTTCACGAAGCATGAGCGGATCGTTCGCGACGTGGCGGGCGACCGGCTCGAATTTCAAAAAAAGACGGAGACGCAATGAAGCTCAGGTTTGGAGTATTCGCGATGCTGGCCATCGCGCAGGGTGCGTACGCACAGAGCAGCGTGACCATGTTCGGTCTGATCGACAGCGGCATCTCGTACGTCAGCAACGAGGGCGGCGGGAAGAACGTCAAGTTCGACGACGGCATCTTCACGCCGAACCTGTTCGGCTTTCGCGGCACGGAAGATCTCGGCGGCGGATATCACGCGACGTTCGCGCTCGTGAACCAGTTCTCGATGGCGAACGGCAGCATCATCGGGACCGGGATCTTCGGACGTAATGCATACGTGGGCATCGAGAGCGACCGGTTCGGCAGCGTCAGGCTCGGGAATCAGTACGACTTCATGGTCGATTCGCTGTTTGCGAAGGGGAATGCGATCTCGATGGACATCTCGGGGCTGTACGGATTCAGGAATGGCCCGTTCCAGCGTCTCGCGCTGCCCGGTAACCCGACCGGCGCGTTCGACTGGGATCGCACGGCAGGCAGCAAGCCGGTCGCGAATTCGGTCAAATACACTTCGCCGACGGTCGCGGGGTTTTCCGGCGGTGTGATGTATGCGTTCGGCGGCGTGGCCGGTTCCATCGGCGCGGACAATGCCGTGAGCGCGGGCTTGAACTACGAAGTCGGCGCGCTCGGCATCGGTGCCGCATATACGAACGAGAAGTACGGCCCGGCGCCCGGCACGCCGTCGACCAGCGTGCGCAACTGGGGTGTCGGGATGCACTACGACTTCGGTGCGGTGAGCGCGAAGGCGCTGCTGACCACCGTGCACAATTCGTTCAACGATGCCGGCGTGTGGATGGCCGAGGCCGGCGGCGTGTGGCGCATCAGGCCGGACGTGTTTCTCGGCGCGAAGTACATGTACATGAAGGGCAACGAAGCCGTGAACGACAACCATGCGCATCAGGTCAGCGTCGCGCTTCAATACCTGTTCACGAAGCGGACGATGGTCTACGTGTCCGCCGATTATCAGCGCGCGAACAGCGGCGCGAACGCGCAGATCAACGGCGTGCTCGATCCGAACGGGGCGTCGAGTTCAGCGAGTCAGGCGGTGGCGCGGGTCGGCCTGCATACGATGTTCTGATGGCGCGGCGGGCGGGACCGGCGTCGCGGTCCGCCCGCCAACCGGCTACCGCGCCGCTGCGGCCGCCTCCTTGGCCTTGTCCTGTTCCGCCGCCAGCGCCGCATCCGCCGCCTGCGCGCGCTGGATCGCCGGGCGCGCCAGCACGCGATCGATGTACGCGCGAATGCGCGGCGTTTCGGGTACCAGCTTGAACATCGTCGTCCAGTTCAGTGCCGAGCCCCACAGCACGTCGACCGCCGTAAAGCGCTCGCCCAGCAGGTAGGGCCCTTTCGCCAGTTGCGCATCGATCCGCATCATCACGGTATCGAAGTCGCCGTACGGCGACGTCGAGTAGGCGGCGGGCGGGCGATTCATCGAGCGGTCGACGATGGCCGGCTCGAGGCACGAGCCATAGAACGTCATCCAGGTCAGATACGGCCCGCGCAGCGAATCGCCCGGCGCCGGCGACAGGCCGGCTTCCGGATACAACTCGGCCGCGTACATGTAGACGGCGGCCTGCTCGGTGACGATCACGTCGCCATGACGCAGCGCGGGAACCTTGCCCAGGGGGTTGATGCCGAGGTAGTCGGCTTCGTGATGTTTGCCGGTGGAGAGGTCGAACGCGTGCAGTTCATAGTCGGCACTCAGTTCTTCCAGCAGCATCCGCGCGCCGGCCGAGCGGCTGCGGGGGGAGTGGAACAGGGTCAAGTGGCGGTCTTGCGGCATCGCGGGCTCCGGTGTGCATTCGGGACAGGTCGCCCAATTTAGGACAGCCGCGCGGCTTCGTCTTGGAAAAATCCGCTGCGGCGGTGCATCATCACGCAGTCACCTCAACGGTTCGTCACCATGGCCGACTTGCGTAACGTGACCGAGACGCCCAAAGGCGTCGTCGGCCCGAAAGCCTTCAATCAGCGCTTCCGCCTGAATCGCTATTACCCGTGTGCCGATCTGGCCGGGGTGTTGGATCACCACTGGATCGTCGAATGGGATCTGCGCGACCAGCCGTCGTATGTGCAGCGCACGCTGCCGTATCCGTGCGTGAATCTGGTGTTCGACCGGCGGCGGACGGGGATCTTCGGCGTGGTGTCGGGGGCGTTCGAGACGACGTTGGCCGGGGCCGGGCGCGTGATCGGCTTGCGGTTCCGGCCGGGCGCGTTTCGGGCGTTCTTCGGCAAGCCGGTGCATTTGTCGACCGACAAGGTGCTGCCGGTGTCGACGCTGCTCGATTGCGGCGACGCGCAAGCCGAAGACGCCGTGCTCGGTGCCGAGGATGACGCCGGAATGGTGGCGGCTGCCGAGGCGCTGCTGCTGCGGGTGCTGCCGCCGGCCGATCCGCAGGTCGAACGTATTCATGGCATTTTGCAGATGCTGCAGCAGGATATCGGGCTCACGCAGGTGCGCGATCTGGCCGAGCGCGCGGGGTTGAGCGAGCGCACGTTGCAGCAACTCTTTTCCGACTATGTGGGCGTGACGCCGAAGTGGGTGATCTGTCGTTATCGCCTGCATGAGGCGGCCGACAAACTCGCCGGCGGCGAGCCGGTCGATCTCGCGGAACTGGCGCAGGCGTTGGGGTATTTCGACCAGGCGCATTTCACGCGCGATTTTCGGAAGCTGGTCGGGAAGGCGCCGGCGGAGTATCGGCGGGAGGATCGGCAGGGGTGAGGTTGCGGATGAGCGGGCGTTGGCCTGCTTTCGGGCTGACAATGAACCGGCGAAGGGGCGCTCAGGGCATCGGTGAATTTCAAACAATGGATGCGTTGCCTATCATTCCACCCTATAGTGCTCGTCGTTGACCGATCCGCAAGAAAATCAGGAGCCTTCGTGTTTCATCGGAAATCCAAGTTGGGGCGTTCGAGCTTCGCGTGCGTCGTCGCTTTGACGATGATCCTGGCGCCCGTCGCGGCGCATGCAGAGGCGGAGGCCGTCGACGGCACGACGCACGTCGCGCCTGCTGCCGATCACGACGCGTCGCCCGCACGACCGATCGTCGGCGACGACCCGGTTGCCATTCGGGATGCCCTGAAGAAGCTGCACATCAGCCCCGCGCCGCCTTCCTTGAGCGACCGGGTTCGCGGCCTGGTCTCCGACGCAACCGACCGGTATGCCCCGAATCCCGACCTGGCGGCCGTCGGCCTGGATCGCGACGTGACGTTCGTGGTGCCGGTGCAGTACGGGCTGAGGTACCGGTCGCAGCGGCACCTGTTGACGCTGGACGTCGACCTGTTCGACGCGGAGCACGGCGACCGGACGGGCATCCTGCTCCGGAAGGTCACGAAGGGGCCACGAGGGCGAGGGCTCGTGATCGCCCCCGAAGCGAAGGCGAAAGGGTACATCCAGCAGATCGACATCATCGAACTCGAATCCGGGCATGGCAAAAAGACCACGGTTCGCAGCCGGATGCGGATTTCGCCCGCCGTCTACGCTCAAGCGCATGGCGACTTCGCGCTCGTGTTTTCCGGGCGGCTGGTTCGGCCTTATCTGACCGAGCAAGTCGAGCATGCCGATCCGAGTATCGACGAGCCGACGGACATTACGACCCGGATCTCCAGGGTGCATATGGATATCAATGTGATCTCGCTGGTGAGTCCGTCGAGCGGGGTTGTGTTGGCGAAGAAGCTGAAGTTGTCGAAGTAGGGTTTTTTCGTGTGCAGGGCGGTGATGCCGACCGGCTTGCGGGGGCACGCATGTCGCGTGCTTCGGCGCCGGTCGTCTGCGCGATTGCGTGCGATTGTGGTGCGGTCGGTGTTCGGTCGGCACAGCC
>NZ_CAJPGY010000077.1:0-16929 GCF_905339915.1 Burkholderia sp. BCC1985 | reverse complement strand
CCACGCCGCGTGGCGCCAAAGCGCAAACGCTGCAAAGTGGTGGGGCAATTCACCTCAAAGCCGACGGTGAAGCACGCACGCGCGCCCACCGGGGCCGAGCATGCTTTCGCTGCGCGTTCAAGTGAAGTCAAATTGATGATCGCAAATGCCGTGCGCCGTGAGGTCGGCCGCCAACTGCGTGCAATCGTGGTTCGACGTGAGAGCGATGCGCTCTGCGCAGTGCGCGCCTATGCTCGCGAAGTGTTCGGCACCGCGGCTAAAGCCAACCGATGGCTGGAGAGGCCCTCGGTCCGCCTCGACGGCGAGAGTCCGGTTACCTGGCTGCGAAACCACAACGATCCTGCCGATGTTTACGGCGCACTGGACGCGATTGCATATGGCACCCCGGTGTAACTGACGGCCGCATACGGGGCATCGCTGGCCGCCTCTTGCGACTGCTGCACAAACCCGCTCATTAAGATGCGTGGCTAGGTGAGCGGCTTTGTTATTGCTCAACAACTGACCCTGTTGAGAAGCCCGTAGTAGCCGCTCCCGGCAGATGCTGCACCTGAATCCCTTCTCACGGGTCAACAGAGGGCGGCCGGCTACCGCAACCGTTTAGAGATCAGCGCTATAGGCCTAGTATCGACTCACCGTTCTTTATTCGATCGAGCGAGCGTCTATCGAACAGCCAGCCGGTAAATCCTCGTTTTCCACTCAAAACCGCTTCTGGCTTCACTGCTCCATCGAATATCAATCGGAACAGGCGCTCCACCAACACGTTACGCCAAGCACACGATCGCAGCACTCGCTCGAGCACCACTTGCGAGTCGCCCACCCTATCTACCACGGGAAGACCATCCGCAATTCTTAGCACATTCCGTACCTCCGATTGATCTAAGAGCCATCCGCTTGCCGGATATCCGGCGGCCGGAAATAAGAGCGGCACCAACACCGGCCGTCGACGCCACGATATACCCAGGGAATTTAGCGAATGGGTGGTTGCCTGATCCTGCAACATTCGTCGCATCTTGGGCAGTTCGTCACGCCTTACCGCCATAAGCATGCGCCCCTTTGTAAAGGGTCGAACCTTGGACTCGACGACCCCATCTCGGGCAAATTTCCTTACCCGAACCTCTTTGACACCGAGATGCCTCGCGGCTGTTGACGCCCACATCCACGGAAGTCGGGAAACAATCGCGTTTGTTATCTCGTTTCCCCGCTCCAACACTGGCCACGGCCAGTTATCAATCAGATATTGTTGAAACCATGGGATAAGTACTTCGGCGCATTTAACATTTCGACATAACGCGACGCGCCGATATATTTCCGAGAATGTGGTGTTGATCGATCCAGTCTCATCCCCGTTTTCGAGATGCATTGCCCGCAATCTCGCCAGATAGCCGGAGGGCCACGAAGAAAATAAATCGGCGCACGGCTCGATAATCGGAATCGCTGTTTGCAAGTCCTCCAAAAAAATATAACGCCTCTGTGCGCCAGCAACCAAGTCCGTAGGCCAGGTCACGAACCAGAACAACATTTCGACCAAATCTGCAAACGAAAGCGCGTCAAACGACGTAGGTCGAATGCGCTTGCCGGGCAACTTGCTGGCAATCAATTCCGAGATTTCAACAAACTTGGACGGTGACGGTCTTATCTGTCCGTCAGCGAAAGCTGTCCCACAATCGCACTGCAGAAGCGCTTTCCTGCTCCGCAAAATCTTCTTCTCGCACACACCGCACCGATCGATCAACCAGCATTTGTGGATGGAGCAAGCGACGTACTGGCGAAGTTCCCATTCGGAAGACCAATACGACTGTTCCCGCAAACACGCCGGACAGCATCTAGCACTGCTGGAAAGCCATGCTGAAGGGACTGCTTGGCGCAACGCGGCCAACTCAGCAACGTATCGCATCGAGCCTTCCGGTGGTGCGACACGATCCCAAGACAATGCCTTCGCGAGGATCGCTGGGTCAAATGCGATTCCAAGTCGCTTCAAGCCAGACAGTTTGATCCCGTTCGCATTGGCGGCACGCATTAGGAATCCGACGCTCGCTTCTCCGACATGGATGACGGGATGCATAAATAGCCGCTGGGGCTCGCTACGCGCACTCGTCGCTTGCGCCCGATCTACCTTGTTCGTCATGCTTTCACCCTTCCAACGCGATATTTTTTAAGTCTTGTCTGAGGTACCAAAACGGTTCGCCCGCTCCGACGAGATAACGTGGTTCCGTGCTGGGGTTAAACGGGTTCAGCTTGGGCGGTACGGTCGACCATACCTCCTCTGCAAATGCCTGCTCGAACAACGGCAGACTGAGTTGCCGCTTGTTATGCTCAAACGCAAGCGACACTGCACCGTCGATGATTTTGGCCACGTAGTCGATCACGCCAGCCGAAGCCGCATACATGCGAGTGATGATCTCGGATGAATGAAGAGAAGGACACGGAAGAGGAAGTTGGCCCTGCATATGCTTCAGGACGCCAGCAAACTCCCTTCTGTCCTCGGCGACTTTCCAGTCGAACCGACGAAGCTCGTGGTGCGCTGAGAACCGCCTCGTCAATTGAGGATTGCTCTGCAGGATTCCAATGCTCGGTGGCAAGCCCGAGACAACCACGGCGACGTTGGTCTCTTCCATGAGATTCTTCAGCCAGTCAGCGGCCAACTTCGCCTCCGCCAGATGCCCAGAATCCACAAAGTGCTGAAATTCGTCAATGATCAGTAGTTCAACACGACACGTTAGAAGCAACTCTGCGACATGATCGGTTTTCTCCTGAGCGGTGCGCTTAGGGATCTTGTCTCCCAACGCAGCCAGAATCGCTTGCGCGAGATTCCTGATCGTCGGTCGAGAAGGAGTGACTATATAGAGGACCGGGATGACCGGCCCCTCAACGGTTTCAAATCTTTCGAACTTGCTGGCATAGAACTTCAGAATGCTCGACTTTCCAGTCCCTGTATGTCCACATAAAAATAGGCCGCGTGGCCCATGTAGGGCCCGCCAGCGACGGTGTGTCGTTGCAATCTTTCGAACAGCGACGCAAAATCGGTCATAGTGAATCAAGCTCGCTCGCACCGAAAATTCCGAGTCAGGTAAGCGAGTCACTTCGGTACGTGAGGTGGGTCCGATGGTCGAAAGGTAGGTCAGTGGATCCTTGCCGGCCGCGCGGATGTTAGTGTTCATGAGTCACTCCTTGATATTTAGGATTAGGTGTGCTTTCGAGCTCCGGCAGCTCGTCAATGTCGGAGCATTCAAATTCATGCCGCCCCGCTGCCGTTGCGCTTTTTCCACCTGATTCGCGAACGGGCAAATCCCTTGCAGGATTAGCAGCGAACACCATCTCACTGTCGATGATGCTGACTGTCGCCGCGCGCTTGCGATCTCGGATCTTCTTCGCCGTCAACGCTTCACGAATCAAGGACTGGATCTCGGCTTTGACGCGCAGCAGATGCTCGCTGCTCCACTTATCTCCATGCGCCTGTCTTACCCGCTGACGCATCAGGAGGTGCTGATGAAGGTTTAACCCATCGGCATAGTTAGCAAGTCGATCAATGACCGGCACCTTGAAATAGCACTCGTCCTGGTCGTCCCATACGTGGATATAACTTACATCGTCTTCATAGCGCTTGAGTTGTACATGCTTCCGATAATTTCTTGCTCGACTGAAAAGCGTTCTGAGCCTCTCGTTGCTGTAAAGCAGCCCGTCGACCTCGATACCATATCGCCAGACTCTTCTGCTCTCGGGAATTCCTGTCAGAATGTCGAGTTGCTGTGGGTATGCCGGCAGCTCAATCTTTACGTTCGGAAGTCCTTGTTGCCACTTTTGCACCGGGGTCATCCCCAGTGCGGTATGTGGCGTTTGATGATATTCGTCCACAATCCATTTCACGAGGAGCCGGGTGAGCGTCTCTATATCTATTGCTGCCTTCTTCTCAGACTCGTAGTCACCGCGCTCCTCGACACTGGCAAAAACCGTCCCGGGCAGCTTATGCATCAGGGAGCGCTGGATCGTCCCAATGACGCGCTCCACGCCCCCTTTGAACTCCGGATGACCTGCCGGGCAATACAGCATCGAGATCCCCATTTCGCTGCAAATCATTTGTACTGCGTCTGCATGCAGGTCCATGCCGTTGTCGACCGCGATCAAATACGGGATCCCATAACCAGGATGCTCACAGTGCAACCCGACGGTCTTGTCCCAACTCGTCTTTGGCAAGATTGCGCGCTTGATACATTGGATAACTGAATGTGCGGATGGAGCTCGAAAGCTCAAGTAGAAGCCGAGTATTACGCGACTGAATCTGTCGATGGCTACAGTAAGCCAAGGACGGCCAAGAGGGAGGTTCGTTAGCGCGTCGATGACCATCACATCCAGTGGCGTATGGTCTATCTCAACTCGATGAAGCGGAAAATCAGCTTTCGCAGTCCCTTGCACCCACAGCGCTTTCTTGCGCGCGGCGTTCTTGCCCAAACGCGCTTCGTCGACGACATCCTGCTCCAAGCCGCGGAGCCAGCGATATATGGTCGACGGAACTGGACATACGAGAGGTTTTTTGTCGGGTCGGTTTTCGTTATAGCGCTTGATCTTTTCCCAGAGACCAAAATAGACGTCCTGCCCGGTGAGCTTCAGAGGATCGAGGTAGATTTCGTTTACTACTTCTTCAAAGAGCGCCTGTATGACGCTACCGGGACGCCGGCCGCTCCTCGTTCGCCTGTCCACCAGCGTCGTGACGCATTTCGTATGCCTGTATCGCCCCCACCACCGTTTGGTCGTTGTAACGGACGGTGGATTCGGATCACCGATCTCCGCGGCAATCTTTGCTACCTGCTCTTGTATCCACGCATTCGTATTCGTGAAATCGCGGACAAGCCGCATCATGTATTCGTGACGATAACGCGCGGTATCTTGATGGTGCTTCGGGAATGTAGAGAGGTCCCGCGGAACGACCGTGTAGAGAATGCTCGAATCGATATTCAGGCATCTCTCGTCAATGGACATCGTATTGAGCAAGACGGCACGATAGAGTTCGTCGTCGCTCAGTGTACGGGGCTCGCCTTCGTCTGACTCGAGCTTCAGTTTTCCGAAAGCTGTTCGACCGATGAGCGTCCATCGACGCAACCCTTCGCGGAATACCAGTCCCTTCTTGAATGTAAATCGAATCATGCTTGCCCCTCAACTCTCACCTCAAGGGGCGACGAATCGACTAATCGTTGGCTCTCGTCGAATCCAAGATAGCCTGCCGCAAGCAATCGCATCACCGTCTGTGGGCCTCCAGCGATTGCACAGGCAGCCGCAAAATCGAGCGATCTACAGGCCGCGAGGCGCCCCATCAGATCCGAAAGCTGGAACCCAGATGGCGTCTGCCGATTGTGATAGCTCAGATGTTCAAGGGCCGATACTCTCGTCTCGGTCCGGAAATCTTGTTCAGTCATGATCCGGAACGCCAGGTCGAGACGAGCGTAATGCTCCGCGATGTCCTCCATCCGCGCGCGCAGCACCGGGTTACTAAGCTTCGCTGATGGCTTGATCTCAACGTGAACGATCGTGCCATCTGTCATCGTCAGTTCGAAGTCAGGGAAGTAGATGCGAACTTTCCCGTCGCGATCACGATAAGTCACACGCATCGGCTGCTCGCGGTACCGCTTGATGTTCTTCGAGAATTCGAAGTGCATAGCTGCATCAAACTCGAGGCGCGATTCACATTGCACACGCGCTCGGTTCTTTCGGGACGGGTACAGGTATCGAACTCGCCGTCCAGAGCGGGTTAACGCCTTTCGTGCAGTTTTCGTCTTTTCCATTTCACAGGCAATAGGAGGCCAACCTGCTCAGAGAGCAGGTAGAAATAGCACCGTTTTCGGGCGTACGAACGCCCAGCCGCATGAATATCGTGCGGCAATCTAGTGCAACCGGAAGGGAGGAAGGCTTGACGGGACGCGAGGACTGGACAACACTGCGAGTGTCACCACGGAGGTCGTTCAGTCCTCCTCACAAAAGCGAGCAAGCCTTCTGGTTTGTCTCGCTTTTTACATTTTGGCGCTCTCCTTGTCTCTTCTGACTACGCGACCGACGACCTGCCGGTCCGCACCTGGTTCAATTTCCCGCCGCATCGCAATCACGTCTCGAATCACCCGTATCTGAGTGTCCGTCAGCCTGTCCAGCTCGCGCCACAGCTCGCTACACAGGCAAAAGACGTCTGCCGACGCGGTTTGAGGAATAGAGAAGTGTCGCGTGGAGAGCTGCAGTGCCTCGCGCAGGCTGGAGTCTTCGTCGACCGACAGCCGCAGATATGCGGACACTCGCTCGACAAATTCGATGGAGGGAGGTCCTTTGATTCCGAGCTCGATCGCCGAGATATAGCTTTGCTCAAAGCCTATCGCTGCCGCGAGATCCATCTGACGGACACCGTAGCGGAGCCGGAGTGCGCGCAATCGTTCGGAAATTGGACTCAACGGGTTAACTCGAGGAAGACGTTCATAGCACCGGCAGATGTTATGGCGACCCTGCTCGCAAAGTCAAACCCACACCATTGATTTGAAAGCTCTTTTTTGTACGATACGCGCTAGGCAATAGGATAATTTCGACAACGTTAATCGTTGCTGAACAGGCCGCCCATAAAGGGATCCGGTATTTCCCTGCACTAGTTAGAGTGATTCCTCTAGCACGCAAAGCACCGAAGATAGGCTCAACACTGAGCTCCACAGCATCGCCTTTTGTGGTGATTCGAGATCGTTTCGATCCAAGCCTGGCAGCTAGCCATGGTCCGACGCCCCGCGGGGAACAACGCGCAAACCCAATCATTCAGAAGGATGGGCTTCTCGCCGCTTGCAAACGATTCCGACCGAGCGGTCTCACTTCTTGGCTCCCCAAAGCCTAGGATTCCGGCCAATTTAGCAACATAATTCCTAGCGTGATGATGAAGCTACAAGCGGTGGACTTCGACCGTTGCTATCTTCGTCGACCCGCAGAAACTCAAGCGCGAGGCACACATGTCCAGCATCAATGAAACCGCCGATGGTGAATCACCGGCAGCGAGTCCGAATTCCAACATCCCATTCGCCGTGATCGACATGCTCACTGCACAGGTTCAGAAGATCGTTGACGAATCTGGGAATCCTAAGGACTTTGACTCGCGAGCGTGGGTGGTTGACTGGCTGCACTCATCGATTCCGGCTCTTGGTGGGAGACGGCCCGCAGATTACCTTCATACATCCGATGGCATTGATCTAATTTCGAGGATGCTCGCGAGCTTGCAAATGGGTACCTACTGGTAGATCTATTTGGCATACGGCGGTGCATGGCCGTTCGAGCCGGCGTCTGACGGCGCCCAGCGATGCCGGAACTGAGATAGAGCGCCGATGTAGTACGTGAAACTCAACGAGCCCACCTGACGCGATCATAGGCCACGGGTACCAATTTTCGCTACCATTCAGCGACTTATGAAGTATCATCGCGATGACTGAACAAAAGTAATAACTTCTCTAGGGGCGACGTTGGCAGTCTACGTAGACAATGCTCGCATTGCATGGCGAGGTCGCCAGTGGTGCCATCTGGTAGCTGATTCGCTGGATGAGCTTCACAGGTTTGCGACATTGCTCGGGCTGAGACGCGGTTGGTTTCAGGCCCAGGCGTCGTTGCCACACTACGATGTCACCGTCGAAGTTCGAGACATAGCGCTAAGTCGTGGTGCCCAAGCTGCTGACAGGCGGACTTTGGTAATTCGGGGACGCCAGTTGAAACGCGAGCTTCAGGCACAAATTGCATTCCACGATAGCCAGCTCAAATTATTTGACTGACTTCGCGACAGCTATAAACGGGCATGACGCTATTGCTGGCCGCATCAGAGTGCGGTCCATAAGAGTCTGATCATGTATCTGAGCGCCGAAACTCTGGATGACCTACTAATCAAGGTCTACAAACGTCTCCTGAGACGGAGAGGAGCGAATGAAATTAGCCCTCGCAAAGGCGCGGCGACAGAGATATTCGGCGTCCTACTTCAAATTACCAACCCCCGCGCTAGACTCAGCCGCACTGAGCTAAAAAGTACGTTCTACAGTTGTGTCGGTGAATTTCTTTGGTATTTGTCTGGTACCAACAAACTAGACTTCATTGAGTATTACATCCGAGATTATGTGAAATCCTCGGACGATAAAAAAACAATCTACGGGGCGTACGGACCGCGACTTTTCAGCCTGAACGGCATCGATCAAGTCGACAACGTCATCAAGTTGCTTCAAGCATGGCCCAATTCGAGGCGAGCTGTCATCCAGCTCTTTCGGGCCGAGGACCTCGCAACGGATCTTGAGACGTCGCTCAAGGACATTCCTTGTACCTGCACGTTGCAGTTCAGTGTCCGCAGGGGGCAGCTGCAAATGCTCACCATGATGCGGTCCAACGACGCGTACAAAGGACTTCCCCACGATGTCTTCGCTTTCACCATGCTGCAAGAAATCATGGCGCGCAAGCTGGGTGTAGAGGTTGGAACGTATCGGCATACCGTCGGCAGTTTTCACTTGTATGCGGAAGACGCGGAGAAGGCTGCTGAGTACCTCGAGGAAGGCGTACAAGCACGTGTCCCAATGCCTGCGATGCCACACGGCGATCAGCAGACGTCCATCGAGATGTTGTTGAAGGCCGAGGAAAACATTCGGCAGGGCAGACGCCCACGAATTGCACAAATGCACCCGTACTGGGCCGACCTCGCACGACTGCTCCAAGTCTACCGATATTCGATTAAGCCAACTAAGGCTCATCGCGAGCGCATCGAACGAGTAAAGAGTCAAATGCATTCTGACGTGTACGACATGTATATCGAGAAACGGGAACGCCGAAAGGCAGCCCCGTTCCCAGTGGAACAGCCTCTCTTTCCGCTTAGTGAATTCGATTCGCCGACGCCCGACGCATGTTCCAAATAGTGAAGCTGGACAGCGCCAGATACACCGAACACCTTCCGCATCTGTCAAACGACAATGGCAAAATACGACCGAGAACTTGCAGCGCGCCTTGAAAAACAGCTACGTGACTACCGGGTGGACGGACAACCGTTGCCCGGCGTCGCAAGTCCGGCGGCGTTAACCACGCTTGTTGAGCAAATGGTGGAAAGCGTCCATCGAGTGGACTTCGTGAAACGGATTCGCGACAAGAAGGACAAAATTTCTGAGCGCAGAACCGACCCGAAGGACGATATGTTCGAGCCTATCCGGGCCGCCGTATGGCATATGGAACACGGAAATATCGACGAGGCATTCTGGATAGTCTTCCTATTCGTCACCTGCGGCCGCAATCTGAAGACAGGGTACGGTCTACTGCGAATGGTGTACGGGGCATTCAAAGATCAGTTCGTCTGGACGTGGGAACATTACAATAGCGAAAAAGACGGCTTCACTCTATGGTTACATGATCGCCTGCCAGCAATAGAGAAAGAGAAGGCTCGCTTCAAATTCGGGAACCACCGCCAGTATGAAAGCATCAGTCAGCTTGACAACGTCCTGCGAAGCTATGCCGGCTGGGTTGGTCCCGAGCGGTCCCACGTCACCATGATTGAATCGATGAAGGCGGTGGTTGGCAACGATCCCAGGATGCTTTTCGCCCACCTCTACAAAACCATGAACGCAGTCGAGCGGTTTGGACGACTAGGCAAATTCGACTACCTGACGATGGTCGGCAAAGTAGGCCTCGCCGACATCGAACCGCCCTCCGCGTATATGACGGAGGCAACGGGGCCCGCTTCGGGAGCGCAGTTGCTGTTCGGGGTGCCGGGAATGGGGCAAAAATCCCGCAAGAGGATGGACGAACTCGCGATCGCACTCGACGGCGAATTGAAACTTGGCATGCAGGTAATCGAGGACTCACTCTGTAACTGGCAGAAAAGTCCCGAAAAGTTCGTCGCTTTCAGGGGCTGATTTCAGCTCCATGTGTAGCGAGTCTTCAGCTTGTTGAAGTGCTCGCGCTTCACGAGGCCACGATGCTGCAGTTGTCCAACGACGATTCCCATGGATACACCAGCATCGCGGGCCAATCGGGCGATGCCAAATTTACTCTTCGCGGCCTCGGGCATCCTCGGATGAAAGGCCGATGGCAGTAGTTGCTCAGCCGCGAACTGGTTCGCCTCTTCTTCCATCGGCGATTTTGGACCGTCCATAGTTGTCTCGAGAATCAACGACTCCGTGTCGTAGTGCAACACAAGGTGACCCGCTTCGTGGAAGAAAGAGAACCAGAACTGATCATCACTCAGATAACGGACAGACAACAACAAGACCGCCTTCGTCGGCGTAGCAAAGAATGTCGCCCCACTAGCCCTGCATCCCGGAGGGGCCTTCACTAGAACGACCGCCACACCGGCTTCCGCACATAGCCGCTGGAGCTCCGGAATAAAATCGGCAGGGTTGGGACGTAGCGTAAGTTCTCGGACTCTCGACAGTTGCTTTTCGAACAGCGCCGGATTCCAATCTTCGCAAACAATTTGGTCAGCCAGCACCTCCCCACGCCTCAACCACGCAGCAGTCGCTGGTGCACTTTCGACGTATGCTTCCGTTGTCCGGAACGCAGCGGCTTCTCTGGTTCCTCCGTACGTCCTGTTCCACGCGTCGAGATTCGGTACACCGAAGAACTCGAGGCATTCGCGCAATTTGGCCTTCTTATCCACGGCTCCGTCTATCCAGCCAAGGTCGACCATCTGCTTAAGGGGAAGGCTCTTGAGCCATGCCTTGTAATCGGCGGTTTCCGGGTCCACGCCCACGGTCAGCTCCGCCAGTTGCTCGCGGTACTGCTCTTCTCGACGAAGCCAGAAGGCGGCCGACGCACCGAGTGTGGCCTCCAGTTGAGTCGCGACGGAGGCGGTCAAAGCCGATTTACCTGTCAGCAGGTCGTCGAACTCGTCGACCGACAGGTTCATCGACTGCGCCACCTGGTCCCGTGGCATTCTTCTCGACGCCAACAGGTCAGAGATGGTCCGGCCAGGCGGAACCGCCCAAGTGGGCGAAAAATCGGCTTCAGTTCTCATTGGCAGGTTCAATCGACAGAATTTTCAGGCGCGTGACTCGCTTCCAATCGAGCTGCCCGTCAACCAACCGGGGTTCAGGACGGTTGTTTGCGGTCGCAGTGACAGTGTAGCCACCTTCAATATAGATAAAAATCCGGACATCTGAACTTGTGTCGAATGCAGCGAAGCCCAACTCCACCACATCGACGGGGGAGGTGCACGCGCAAACGTCGGCGATTCGCGCGTGCAGGGAACGTGCCGCACCTTCCCCAAGACTTCGCTTTGCGGATACCGTGCTTTCGCATATCTGACGAAGCTTCACAGTTTGAAAAGCCAGTTGTATCGACATCGGGGCGTATGGATACGCGTTTGTCGCTCAGCGTCGCCTCGAGCGACTCTCATGTCGAGTGCGTCGCGACTTTGTTGTTGACGGGACGTGGGGCGCTGAGGGCTCTCACACCAGTGGTAGGAAATGTCTTGTCCGGACCGTATCTTAACAACAAGACGAGTTACGGCGGCATCAAAAAGGAGAACCCTGTGCCCCGAACGTGGCCTCGTCGTCCCCATCACACTGATCAACCATCGTCCGCGTTCTTGGGTGCTTTCCAAAATTTATTTAACTCAGCCAATGCCGCCTCCTTACTTACCCCACCATCCCTCAGCCTGGAAATTGCTGTCGACATCACTTTTAATGCCGTTGCTTTATCCGACGCAGCTGGCAGTTTCTGAAGAGTCGCAACAATATCATTAGCCGATTCACCAAGCTCCATAGCGACGTGCAACGCTCGTGTCGCAACGACAGACAAAATAGGAAAAGGAATTCTATAGTCAATATCACCCGGACCGCAAAATTCTCCATCCGGACCTACATCTACGTATAGGGATGCATTTCTCGGATGAAGGCCAAATGTGAAGAGCCCTTCCGACGCAGCTATCAGATCTTGATCCACGACGCCCGAATCTAACTGCAACTTAATCAATTGTATGCTGAACTGAGCAAGCTTGGAGTCGTGACTACGGAATCGGCGCCAGAATCGCTTCCAATCGGGCGGATTCGCTTGAATAACGCGCTTCCCGGCAAGTTGCAGCACAAAGAATTTTGCGAGCTCCTCACACGACGTATGCGCAAGTGTGTAGGCCCTCGCGTAACAGCCTTCCTCGGCCAGCAATGTAGCGTCGTTGAGAAGTTTTGAAGCGTTCTCACGGCATTTCAGCATCCCGAATGCGATTTGTGCAGCGGTCAGTTCTGGATATTTTTTCGTCGAGTTCATCGGAAGAATTAACAATTAAATTACATGTTCATTCTTGCGTCACGATTTTACGAGGCAATGCGCCCGTTCATCAGTAGGGCTATTGTTGCTTTACTCCGCGCCCGGACACTCGGCCTACAAATCAGCATTGGCATTATACAATTATTTTAACACTCAGATTTCCCCAATAGTGCTGACAGGCACTTATTACTTTCGAATAGATCTAAACGGCAAAGCGATACTACTCTCTGTCGACACTGGCGCTTGGGAATTACCAACCGCCGACCGCAACCGAGCTACGTTTGGTTTACCTTGGAAATACCCCTCTGGAAGACCAACCAGCATTTCGATATCGTGTGCCATCAAACCAATATGGCGAGGAATTGTATCAAGCGGCATTACGTTTTCCTCAACCAACAAATCAATAGTGCGACGTAGCAAGCGAGGCTGTTCCGACGCCCGATCTCCGTCTCCCGGCTCACGGATGTTGCGATCGGCTGGATTTACAAGATGTCGTGAGTGCAGGTCGTCGCACTGGCTGACTGCCCGCGTCCGCGCCTTATAGGCCATTCACATTAGCACTGAAGTACTATTGAAAAACGAGAATCAATAGATCGGTTCAAATACTGCAAAAAAGGCCAGCTTTTCTGCAAACCTACAAGCCCTTTCCTGCAGCCCCTCCCATCAGAATCCGCCCCCAATAATCCTCCTTGACACCCTATCTTTCGATATATATCTTTAGATATGTTTTACGACATATAGGACACGATCATGCGACACAACTCCTCCCGCGGCCATGCCCGATGCGACGGTCATGGTGCGCATGCGGGCCCTGACTGGTACACCAGTGTCTGGCAACTGATCGGCCGCCATCGGCGCGGCCACGATCCGTTCGGCGGCGGCCCGTTCGGTGGCCGTGGCGGACGCGGCGGCTTTGGCGATTTCGGCGACGACGGCATGCCGCGCGGCCGCCAGTTCAGCTCCGACGATCTCCAGCTGCTGCTGCTCGCGCTGGTCGCCGAGCAACCGAGCCACGGTTACGAACTGATCAAGGCGCTCGATACGCGCTCGAACGGCTTCTACAGCCCGAGCCCCGGCATGGTGTATCCGGCGCTCACGTATCTCGACGAAGTCGGCTTCGTCGCGTCGCAGGCGGAAGGCAACCGCAAGCGCTATGCGCTGACCGACGCCGGCCGCGCGCATCTCGATGCACAGCGCGAACGCGTCGACACCTTGTTCGCGCGCCTCACGCACCTCGCACGCAAGATGGAATTCATGCGTCGCGCGTTCGCCGGCGAGGCGGCGGGCAGCGAGGCACAGGACGACACGCAGCCCGGCTGGCTGCCGGAGTTCGTCGAGGCCCGCCTCGCACTGAAGCGGGCGCTGCTCCACAAGAGCGCGGCCGATGCCGACGAACAGCGGCGCATCGCGGCAATCATGCGCCGCGCGACGGCCGAAATCGAAGGCGGCACCGGCGCGTAACCCGCGCCGTCCCGTCAAAACCCAAGGAGTACGGATTGATGCAGAACCCCTCCGAACGCGCCGTCACCCGCGTGCGCCATACCCTCAAGTTCCGCCTGCTGCAGGTCGTGCGCGTGCACGCCGTGACGCCGCACCTGCTGCGCGTCACCCTCGGCGGCCCCGACCTCGCGGATTTCGAATCGTCGTCGTTCGACGATCACGTGAAGGTGTTCTTCCCGCCGCCCGGCGCCGAACGCCCCGCGATGCCGACGCTCGGCGCGAACGGCCCCGAGTTTCCCGAAGGCGAACCGAAGCCGGTCGCGCGCGATTTCACGCCGCGCCGTTTCGACCGCGCCGCCTGCGAACTCGATCTGGAATTCGTGCTGAACCATCCGGGCCCCGCATCGCAGTGGGCGGCACAGGCACGCATCGGCCAATGGCTCGGCATCGGCGGCCCGCGCGGATCGTTCGTGGTCCCGATCGATTTCGACTGGCATCTGCTGATCGGCGACGATACGGCGCTGCCGGCGGTCGCGCGGCGTCTCGAGCAATTGCCGGCCGGCGCACGCACGGCGGTCGTGCTGGAAGTCGCGGATCGCACCGCGCAGATCGCGTTCGATACGCGTGCCGACGTGCATGAAATCTGGCGCTTTCGCGCCGAAGCCGACGCCGCGGACGGCGACCTGCTGCTGAACGCGGTGCGCGAGCTGCCGCTGCCGTCCTCCGGCGACGGTTACGTGTGGGCGGCAGGCGAAGCGCAATCGATGCGCGCGGTGCGTCAGCACCTGACCGGCGAGCGCGGCGTCGACAAGTCGCGCATCCGCGCGGCGGCCTACTGGAAGCGCGGCGCGACGGCCGTGCACGAAACGCTGGAAGACTGAAGCGAACGGGTGCCCGCGCACGGGCGGGCTTGGCATCGGCGGGGCGGCTGGTATATATCTGTGTCTGCGACGCCGCTGTCGGGCGACAGCCGCCGCAGCCCGCCCAGGAGCGCCCGGTCATGACAAGAGAAAGCCACGCTTCGCCTTTCCTTCGCAATCTGAAGATCGCCGGTTATTGCAGCCTGGCGGTCGTCGTGCTCGCGCTGTTCGTCGCGATGTGCGCGATCCTGAAGGAAAGCGCGCTCGACCGTGACGCCGCACGGCATCCGGGCGAGACACCCGAACTGCATGAAGCGGGCGGCGGCCCGTCCGCTTCGGCGGAAGCGGCCAAGACGCCCGGTTGACGGCGTCCGGCCTGCACTTCTCCCGCGTAGTCCTGCCGCTCAGGGCGTGCGCTCGCGCCCCATCAGCACCGCGTGCACGACGTCGCCGATCCGTTCGAGCAGTTCGACCACGCGTTGTCCGTACAGGTGCGCGGCCAGCGCGCCGGCCGTGCCGACCAGCACGCCGCCGGCCATGTCGAACGGCCAGTGCACGCCCGCATACACACGCCCCCATGCAATCGCGACGGCCATCGCGGCCATCACGACGCCGGTAAGCCGCGTGGTACCGGCGAGCATCATGCCGACCGCGAGACTCCAGGCAAACGTCATGTGATCGCTTGGAAACGAGCTGTCCGGCGCATGCGGAATCAGTTGCGTGCCGATTCCGGCCATGAACGGCCGCGGCGAAAACCAGAAATGCCCGATCACCTGCGCGAGCGCCAGCGCCACACACGTGCCGACGCCGGCCTCGATCGCCTGGCGGCGCGTCGGGCGTTCGCCGAAGATCCAGGTCAGCAGCAACATCGCGGGCAGCGCATAGACGAGCCAGTCGGCGGCGAAGATCGCGAGGTGGGCAACGCCGGGGTGCGGCGCGGCGCCGGCATTGAAGGCGGAAAACAGGGTGAGATTGAGGTTCTGCATGAATCCGGTTGCGTGGGATGTCGTGACGGGACCGGCGGTGCCGGTCGGATGCGAACGATGCTAGTGCTCACTCGCTTAAGCAGTGCTTAACGCGACGGACGGCCGGTGACCGGACCGGGGCCCGCGCGCGAACGCACTTAGAGCCTGTACTGCAACACAAGTTCACACAATTGTCACATTCACGCGCGACTGTCTCCCGTAAAAGCTCACCGACCATCCCGTAAAGGCTCACCTTTTTCACATCGTGGCGTCACCGACCCGTGCGAGTATCGGACCGCTCACACGCGCCATGCCGTTTGCACCGTTCGTCTCAATATTTGCCTCGCAAATCATTCGAAATCGGCAACAATTAATTCCATATGCGGCATCGCACAACGGCAACGCACAGGCATAGGATTACGAGCTTACGAGCACTCATCCACGAAGCGATCAACAACAAGGAGTCCGCATGAAACCCAGCGATGTCCGATCGAAAGCGTTTGCGATGCCGTTGACCAGCCCGGCCTTTCCGATGGGCCCGTACCGTTTCGTCGATCGTGAGTTTCTGATCATCACGTACCGCACCGATCCGGACCGTCTGCGTGAAATCGTGCCCGAGCCGTTGCAGGTCAAAGAGCCGCTCGTCCATTACGAATTCATTCGCATGGCCGATTCGACCGGCTTCGGCGACTACACGGAAAGCGGCCAGGTGATCCCCGTCGAGTACAACGGCCAGGCCGGCGGCTACACGCTCGCGATGTATCTCGACGATCACCCGCCGATCGCCGGCGGCCGCGAGCTTTGGGGTTTCCCGAAAAAACTCGCGTCACCCACGCTGCACGTGAACACCGACCACCTGCTGGGCACGCTCGACTACGGCAAGGTGCGCGTCGCGACCGGCACGATGGGCTACAAGCACAAGGAACTCGACATCGACGAGCAGACGAAGCGCCTCGGGGGCCCGAACTTCCTGCTGAAGATCATCCCGCACGTCGACGGCACCGCACGCGTGTGCGAACTGGTGCGCTACTACATGCAGGACATCAGGATGAAGGGCGCGTGGACGGGCCCCGCGTCGCTCGAACTGGCACCGCACGCGCTCGCGCCGGTGGCCGACCTGCCGGTGCTCGAGATCGTCGAAGCGCGCCACCTCGTCGCGGATTTGACACTCGGCCTCGGCGAAGTCGTCTACGATTACCTGGCTCAGTAACACGTCCGCAGTCCTTTCTCCCTGTCAATCCTTTCACCACGGGAATTCGAAATGAGCAACCTGAATGGCAAGACCGCAGTCGTCACGGGCGCCGCAAGCGGCATCGGCAAGGAAATCGCGCTGGAGCTCGCGAAAGCGGGCGCGGCCGTGGCGATCGCCGACCTGAACCAGGACGGCGCAAACGCGGTTGCCGACGAGATCGTCAAGGCAGGCGGCAAGGCGATCGGCG
>NZ_CAJPGY010000076.1:0-17044 GCF_905339915.1 Burkholderia sp. BCC1985 | reverse complement strand
CCTGCAGTTCGGCGACCATGTTGCCGCAGTTGATGCTCGAAGGCCCTTCGATCCACCTCGGCCTGTCGGAACAGCTGGCTCTGACGATAACGATGGCGACCACTACGAAAGGTGGTGCGGCCGTGCCCGTATTCCATCCCGGTTCAAGGTCGTATTCGCCGCACCCTTGCGATTCTCTACGCGACGCATTCCAGCGCGCGGTTGCCCGTCGAGGGACTCGCGTTGATCGGCAGGGTCGATCGATTGATCGACGTGGGCCGCACAACGCTGAACGTTCTCGGAAACGCCGTTGCGCCGCTCGTCATCGCGAAATGGAATCCGACCGGCTACTCGTTGAAACGGCAACGCGCCGGCTATCGCGCGGGGATAAATGATTCACGTTCCGTTATCCATCTCGTCTAGTGACTCTTCGAGGCGAATGACCGATTCTCGGTGCGGGGTGCCAGGCACCGCACGCAATGCAAAGGCGCGCAACGATACTCACGAGGAAGCAGAAAGTGCTCGAAAAATGAAACCACCGACGAACGAACCCGGGAATCGGCCTCGGACCGTGACAGCGACGATGGCCGCACCCGCAATCTCGATCGGACGATTTCCGGCACGGCATCCGGAACATCTCACGGCGAGCCGGTCAGTCAGGGTCGCGCAGCCGTTCGTCTATGAATGGACGAATGATCTTGGACGCCATGGGCAACGTGCGCCCCTTCAGCGAGACCCACGAAAAATGCGCGTCGATGTTCAACGCCGGCTGAGTGGGAATTTCCGCCAGACGCGGCGCCGCGTGACGCACGCCAATGACGATGGTATCGCTCAGGCGCGCCAGTTCGAGCAGACTGCCCAGTTCCCCGCATTGCAGGTTGAACAGACGGTCCGGGTGGCCGTCCGGCCCGAATCGCTCCATCAATGCACGCCGCGTCGCTTCGGGCACGATCGTGCTCGCGATCTGGTATCGCTTGAGGTCGGTCAACGTGGCCGGCAGGTTGCCCTTCAGGATCGGATGGCCGTGACGACACATGATCGCCCCTCTCATGATGCCGATGGGTTCGACGGCGAGATCGTGATCCGCCGGAATCGCGCGCGAATCCGCGATCAGAATGTCGAGCGAACGTTCGCGCAAGGCCTTCAGCAGTTGCTCCGGCTCCGTTCGCATGATCTGCAGCTTCAGGTTCGGCTGATGTTTCGCAACGTATAGCAGCAGCGGCGTCATCAGGATCGCGCCCGGGCCAGGTCCCATTCCGATCGACAGACGGCCCAGCGATCCCTCGACCATCTGGGCCGCGGAGTCGGTCAGCGCGTCAACATTGGCGCAAATCACCCGGGCCTGCTCGAGGACATGTTGCCCGAGCGGCGTCGCCTCGATGCGATGACCGATGCGATCGAACAATGCGCCGCCCAGCTCCTCTTCAAGTGCGCGAATGCTGCGGCTCAGCGCGGGCTGGGTCAAGAAAGCGGCATCGGCCGCACGGCTGAACGAGTTCAGTTCGGCCAGCAGGATCACATGCCTCAATTGGGTGAGCGTCATGACGGATCATCCATAACTCAAACTCATCATATTTCGCAAAACAATGCATTGGACGTCAATTTTGCCTCACCGTAAGCTTGCTCCACCCTCGGGAAATACACGGAGACCACGACGAATCATTCCTGGGGGCTGATCTCGAGTACGCCCCGGGCCTTGCGATGACGGTTGAAGACCACCGCTGATACAGGCCCTGTCCGTTTCCCGACGTACCTGAAACGGGCATTCGCGGTCGGTACCGGATCCTGATGGGGACCGCATCAAGCGGGAGTGCCATCCGCGCCGGCGGGGCACCGTTCGTTCATGATCGCGCTCGGTATCGAATGGATAATACTCAGGATGTCGAATGAAAGTAGGTTACGCCCGGGTCTCGACGGACGAACAGCATCTCGACCTGCAATTGAACGCGCTTCAGCAGTCGGGTTGCGACCGGATTTTCTCCGACCGCGGCATTTCCGGCGCCCGAACCGACCGCCCGGGGCTGCAGCACGCATTGGCGGCACTGCGACCCGGCGATACGCTCACGGTCTGGAAGCTGGATCGTCTCGGACGTTCGCTCAGCCACCTCGTTTCAATCATCGGCGAATTGAACCAGGCGGGTGTACGCGTCGTCTCGCTGACCGAAGCGATCGATACGCAATCGTCGGCTGGCCGATTCACGTTTCACCTGATCGCCGCACTCGCCGAGTTCGAGCGATCATTAATCAGCGAGCGAACACGGGCGGGCCTCGCCGCTGCGCGCATGCGCGGCAAAAGGCCGGGGCGACGGGCAATACTTGATGCAGAAAAACTCGAGCAGGCACGGGGACTGTTGACGCATCAGTCGGAAGCCGCCGTCGCGCGGCGGTTCAAGATTCATCAGCGAACACTGCAGCGCATGCTTAAAACCGCCCGTAACACAAGCGGCGAAGCCGCGATGCCGGGCAACGCGAATGCTGCGGCCGGTTGCGCGCCCTTGTACGAGTGCCCGATCTGCATGCAGGCGTCCATGCAAATGGAACGCGTCGAGGTATTTGGTTGCAACCGGGCAAAAGGCCTGGGACGCAAGACCGAGCTGCCGCTGTCGGGCATATCGTTCGCGGGTGCCACCGCTCGAACGCGTCTGGAATGCGGAGCCGCGTCGATATGCGGCACTCCGTCGTGCATCGCTGCGATCACGTAACCCGGGCAGCATTACAACAATACGATGGACAACAAGCGTAACGACAGCCGCCCCCCGCGCCTGCCCCCCACTTCGAAATAGCCGGTTCCCCCCGTGCTCCGCACACATGCGGTCGCTGCATACCGCGCAAGCCTTATCCATTTCGACACATTCGCCCATGACCCATTCCATATCGTCACCGCTGCTCACTGGTCGAGTCAGCAAGAAGCTCGTCGTAGCCACGGTCGCCGGCAACGCAATGGAGTTCTACGACTTCGTCACCTACGCGTTCTTCGCGATTTATATCGGCAAGGCGTTTTTCCCGGCATCGACGCCGTCGGCAAGCCTGTTGCTGTCGGTCGCGGTATTCGGCGTCGGCTTTCTTGCCCGCCCATTGGGCGGGATTCTCATCGGCGCGTTTGCAGACCGTGCCGGACGCAAGCCGGCCATGCTGCTCACGATCGGACTGATATCCATCGGCACCCTGGGTCTCGCACTCACGCCGGCCTACTCGTCCATCGGCATCGCCGCTCCGGTCATCGTGGTTGCGTGCCGACTCGTGCAGGGCCTCGCCCTCGGCGGCGAGGTCGGTCCGTCTACGGCCTATCTGATCGAGATCGCCCCGTCGGCGCGGCGGGGCCTCTATACCAGCTGGCAACTCGCGAGCCAAGGCATGGCCGTACTCATTGCCGGTGTCATCGGGCTGACGGTGATCCTGTGCCTGCCGCCGCAACAGACACAGGCATGGGGGTGGCGATTGCCGTTCGCGGCCGGGTTGCTTCTCTTGCCTATCGGACTTTTTCTGCGCCGGCATCTGCCGGAATCGTTGCCGCGCGATGCACAGGTTGCGCACGAAGCCGGGCTGGCGGGGCTCAAGCAGCACCGAAACGTCATCGTACTCAGCATGCTGGCGATCCTTGGCGGCACGATCGCAACCTATGTGATCAATTTCATGACCACGTTCGCGATATCCACGCTGAAGCTGTCCCCCGCGGTGGCCATGAGCGCGACGATCATCAACGGGCTGTTCACGCTGGTATTCAGTGTGCTGGGCGGATGGATGACGGACCGATGGGGACGCAAACCCGTGATGCTATGGCCGCGCCTGATCGCTTCGTTGCTCGCCGTACCGATGTTTCTATGGATGACCGCAGCACCGTCGCTCGGATCGCTGCTGGCCTCCACGGGTTTGCTGACGCTGCTTTCCTCGATGAGCGGATCGGCGGTCATTATCGGCATACCCGAAATGCTGCCACAGCGCATACGCGCGACCGGGTTATCGGTCGCTTACGCGCTCAGCGTGTCGGTATTCGGCGGGTCCGCTCAATTCATGGTCACGTGGCTGATCAATGCCACCGGAAATTCGATCATGCCGGCGTGGTACATGTGTGCCGCGGGCCTCATCGCCGTCGCCGGCACGTTCGCGCTGCCGGAATCACGAGGTCGCTCGCTTTGAGCCTGCGAGAGATTGTCCGCATGCCGACATTGCTGTCGTCATGCACGAGAAAAAGCCCTGATGCACGAGATGCGCATCAGGGCCATGCACGGCAAGACGCGATCAATACATCGCGTCGTCATCACGATCAGAACTTGTGTCGGATACCGACACGCGTAACCACCTGCGAAGTTCCCGTGGAATACCCGCCGGCACCCACGACGCCAACGAGGCCGTCCGTCCCGCTGGAACCCTTCTGATAGACCGCCTGCGCATACAGATCGGTGCGCTTGGACAGGAAGTAGTCGGTCATCAGGCCGACCGTGTGAAAATTCCCACCTACCCGGCCACCGTTTGCACTAAACGTCAGACGCGTGTAGTCGTACATCGCTCCGAGGGCCAGCGCGGGCGTCGCGAAATACTGCGCATTGCCTTCCACGTTCAGGAATCGGGCATACGCCGTCGGGGTCTGCATCAGGGATTCGCTCGCCATCACGCCCAGGGTCGCCGGACCCACTGCGTAGCTCGCCCCGATTCCGCCCGTACGCTGATTCGCGAAGGCGACAGTGACGGCCCTCCCGGTCGCGGCACTGGCGAGGCCGCTCAACAAGCCCGCAAACGGAATACCGTCGGTCTGCGCGCCGGCCGCATTGACGGTCGTCCCGTTCTTCAGATCAAGATAGGCCGCGGCGACCGTGAACGGTCCGTTCGAATAGCGTGCACCGACGCTCCAGGCGCGATTGTTCGAGAACTGGGTCGAATTGCTGAACCCGTACAAGCCGCCGAACTGGAAACCGCCGTAATTCGCACTCGTGTACTTGACCGAGTTGTTGATGCGGAACGAGTTGTCCGTATTGTCGTTGTCGAACGGATGCGAGAAGAACGCGCCACCCCAATTGCCGTTGGCGGTCATCGGTCCGAGGTAATCGACGACCGAATCGTACTGGCGACCCAAAGTAACCGTGCCGGCGTTCGATGACGACAGACCGACGTACGCCTGACGGCCGAACATGCGGCCGCCTTGACCCAGGGCGCCGCTGCTGGCATTGAACCCGTTCTCCAACTGGAAAACGGCCTTCATGCCGCCGCCGAGATCTTCGGTACCCTTGAGCCCCCATCGGCTGCCCTGCAGCACACCGCTCTGCAAGGCAAACACGTTGCCGCGCGACACGACGCCATTCGCGCCAACCACCGCGACGTTGTTCGTATAGCTCAGACCCTCGTCAATGATGCCGTACAGCGTTACGGAGCTTTGGGCGTGCGCGAGAGTGGAAAATGCTCCGACAGCCGCCAGAGCGATAATCGACTTTTTCATAGTGATAAGGTCTCCAAATTAACTAGTTGATTCGATGAACCATGAAATAACCGGACAAGGCGGAACCGATGTTAGCAAAGACAATTTCGCTTCCAAACGGGTCCGTTGCACGCGAGCATCGGACTGTCAAACATTGTCACGCTCGCCGTCTGATCTGGAGATCGCGATCGCACTGCCTGATAATCAACCCACCGAAGTCACGCGCTTTGGTGCGCGACGTGTCAATGCGAGAATCGTCGCGTGCGTTATCTCCAAGTTGAACCCGCAGCAACTCATGTTGCTGCGGCTTTTTTCGAATTTCGCACGTGATATTCGAGTAGTTGCTGCTCCCCGCCCGGTCTTTTACGAGCAGTCGTGTGGTGCTGTTCTCGGAGCGCTGGTCATTCCGATTTCGTTTGAATCGTCCGCTCCAGCCGATATCCGTATCCATAGAGCGATATAAGCCGATAACCGCATTCCGGGCGCAGGCCGAGCTTCGTTCGCAATGAAGACATGTGTGTGTCGATCGTTCTCGACGAGACGTCGGTCACCTGCTTCCAGACGATGTCGATAATGTGTGCGCGCGACAGCGGCCGATCGAAGAACTGGAACAACAGCAATGCGAGATCGAACTCCTTCTGCGTAAGGGACACGGGGCTGTCACCGACATACGCCTGTTGCTCGTGCATATCGAAACGAAACAGATCGAATTCGCGCGTCGCACTCTCCGCATCGACCGAATATGTTCTGCGCAGCAGCGAGGCGATGCGCGCACGCAGGATCGTGCCCGACACAGGCTTGACAACGTAATCGTCCGCGCCGGTGTTGAGGATATGTGCAATTCCGTCTTCCTCGCTCCGGCAGGTCATGAAGATGATCGGCAGCCTTGCTCCATACGGCTTCGTGCGTACCCATCTCAACACCTCCTCTCCGGACACGTCCGGAACGTTCCAGTCAAGCACCAACAGGTCAAACGTCTCACGTTGGAGACGCCTCATCAGCGCCCTGCTGCTGTTGAATTCGTAGCACGTATGACCGTCGATCGACAGCGTCTGATTGACGAATTCCGTTTGCATCGGATCATCATCGAGGATGGCAATTCTCATAGCGATTAGTAAAAATACAATTTCTTTTCGACATAATCGGCCGGGCATCCGGACCATGCCCATCCGGCTCAAGGAAGCAAATAGCGCACGAGTCGAATCGCAATCAGCAGGATGACGGCACCGGCAATCGCAACGATGGTCGACATGACGGCCCCGCCGCTCGTAGCGATACCCGCCGTAGCCGACAGCCACGCGCCGATGAAAGCCCCGACGATTCCGACCGCGATGTCGATCAACAGGCAGAACCCGCTACCATTACCGACCAGGCCGGCGATCCAGCCGGTCGTTGCGCCGATCGCAATCCAGACGATAACGATGTGGCTCACGTCTTCTTTCCCTTTGTCGCGCGATCAATCATCGCGCACTGCGCGGCGCACACCGAACCACGGCGATCGCCCGGTTCCGGCTTCCGGCCGCATCGGCGATTTAGCCATCGACGGTCGTCCCTCGCGCGGTTGCGATTCACCTCGCCGGATTTCGGAGAGGTGCCGCAGATCGCCCGCCACCCGTTCGATGACCGGCGCCCACTGCCGGTATTCGTCCTGCCGATATAGCGTCAAGCTCGGATACCACGGACTGTCCGTACGCTCCGTCATCCATACCCAGTGCGGATTGACGTCGAGCAGCAACCAGGTCGGCACGCCGAGCGCGCCTGCCAGGTGCGCCACTGACGTGCAAACCGTAATCACGAGATCCAGCGTCGAAAGCAACGCGGCCGTATCGTCATATGAACGCAGTTCGGCGGTCGGGTCGGTGATGACCATTCCCGCTTCGCGCATCGCGCCCAGCTCGTCGGATGCATTCAGTTGCAGATTGACGAACTCGATTCCGTCGATGTCCTTGAATGCGTTGGCGTAGGCAAGCGGCTCGATCGAACGCAGAGGATTGCGTCGATGTGTCCGATTTCCGCTCCATACCAGCCCTACACGCAACCGGCCATCGTGTGCCCAGCGGCCTCGCCAGCGCTCGACCGCGCAGGGATCCGGCTGCAGGTAGTGCGTCGCGCCGGGCAATTGGTCCATCGTCAGGCCGAGCGCCAGAGGCAGGCTGGCAAGCGGTAACTCGAAATCGTGCACAGGTAGTGCCGAGATGTCGTGTGGCACGATCGTATCGACGATGCCCTCGAGGGCACGACTGAAGAGCGGAAGGAATTGTGCGAAACAGCAGTAAACAAGCTTTCCGCCTTCCGCGCGAACGCGTTCCGCGAGTTGCGGCACGAAGCGCATGAACTGGATCGCATCGCCGTTCCCCTGCTCCCCCCACACGAACAGTGTTTTGCCGTCCAGCGACTCACCCGTCCACCGCGGCACGGGCATATTCGGCAACACGTCGCGTAATTCCGGTGAGCCAAACCAGCGGGCCTCGTGGTTCGCCCATCCCGGCACGTAATCCCCGTGCAGCAATTGCAACATCGCCATTGCCCAGATGATCGACGGATTGCTCGGATCAAATTGACGCGCACGGTGAATCGCGGTCAGCGCCGCGTCCCACTGTTGCCTCTCTTTCAGCACTTGAACATGGGTGAGCAGCGCGACCGGGTAGTCGGGCGCCAAAGCGCAAGCGCGCTCGGAGGCTACTTCACTGCCGGCGAGGTCGTGCTGTTCGAGCAGGACGAGCGCCAGGTTGTTCCACGCCAGCGCATTCGACGGTTCACGGGCGACCAGTGCCTCGAGCAGTGGCTGCGCATGCAACAACTCGCCGAGTTCGATGTTCGCAGCCGCGATATTGTTTTCGAGCATCGGCATCGCAGGGTCAAGCTGCGAGGCGCGCCGGTACGCGGTCAACGCTTCACGGTGCCGTCGTGCACGCTGATGCAGCAGACCGAGATGGAACCATCCCGACGCGCTGGACGGCGAAGCTTCACAGAAACGCTCCGCCAAGTCGATCGCGTTCGTTTCGTCCGGGTGCCGCACAAGCAATTCGATCCACTCGATAATCCAGGGCTCGCCTTTCCCCGCGTTCTGATAGGCCCGTGCATACCACCTGCTTGCCTGATTCCAGTCTTCCGCCGCGACAGCCTGCCGCGCGCGTTCGACCCACGCCGGTTCGTAGTCGCGGTCCAGCACCAACGCGCATTCGATGAGCGCATCAGCATCGACATTGCGGCCACGCATACGCATGATCCGGCTCCCGGCGATCAGCAGCGACGGATCGCACGAGTTTAGAGCGGCAAGCGCATCGAATAGACGCGACGCGCCAATCAGGTCACCCTGTTCGAGCAATCGGTCGATCCGGGCTGAAATAGGTTCACGGCTCGTCATTGTTCTTCCCCGGTTGTATAAACGTCGCAAAGGCTTGCGGTCATTGTCAATTCGACTCGCATTCGGAATCGTCCCCCTGCTTGTCGCCGGTACCGGGAATCCGGTATCGGTCGCGATCCTCGCCGACCATCCAGACCGGCGGTCGTCCTCGCCCGCTCCATGTCTGCCCCGTCACCGGATTCCAGTATTTCGGCACCGGCCTCCTGTTTTTTTCGAACCCGGGTGTTTTACGCGGTATCACTTCGAAGTCGAAGCCGAACTCCTCGAGCACCGCACGCACGCGAGCGGCCACGAGATTCTCCAGGCGCCCCCTTTCAATCGCGCGCTCGCGCTCGATCTCACTCTTCAGTTTTTCATATCGTTCCAGCAATGTCTGATAGCGGCTCATGATTCCCCCCCGGGCAAACCATCGGTTCCATCCACTCTCAACAACAGTTCGTCGTAGCGCGCGATCACCTTGGCGTCAGTCGACAAGAAACGGCCGATACATTGCCTTTGGCACGCCAGGTACTCCTCCCAACCTCGATCGTGATGTCGAATCGCCCGTACGAGTTGACGCGCGCCCTCGTCGACATCCTGGCCCGGATAGTAGTAGCCGAGGTCGCTGCACAAATGCGCGTTATGCACGAACGGATAGCCGTTCAAGCACACGTCGAAATAGAAATAGTTCAGCGCGAGCCCCCACTGATGGGCGATGTCCCATGGCAGTTTCGACGTGATCGCAACCGACCTGGTGTTGACCGGCATCACCCGATGGCGCAGCGGCGAATGCTGGAATACGCGCATCAGATACAGCGCGTTCTGCTTGATGCCATTGACCCACAGGCTTTCAGCCTCATCCTGCAGGCCGATCGTGATACCGATGCGCAGGGATCGCTCCGCCCGCCCGGGACGAGCCGACGTTGTCGTGTTCATTGCGCGCCCCCCCACTGGAATTGCACTTGACGGCGCAGGATCAGGCAGGAGGGCGGAGTATCGACGAGAACGACCGTTTCGCGCGGGTGGGACGAATCGGTATAGACCATGACGGATTTGACGAGAGGGGTGGCGTGATAGCCGGCCAGTTCAGCGCGCGCGACCTGCGCACAGGACAGCGGTGCGCTGGAAATCCGCTCGGCCAACACCGAGCAGCCGCCGGTGACGCCCGGAACCGTGACCAGCGACAAAAGCGCGGACGATGCCGGGAATTCGATGCCCGACATCGAAAAGAACGGACCGATGTCGGGATTCGCGCGCTGCCAGTCGAGCAGCACATCGGCCCGGTGCGCATGATCGAACACGCGCGCCGACACCTGGGCGACGGCGTCGTAGCAGCGACGAATACCGATTTCCTGGGCGGCATGTGCAAGGACGGTGACTGGCGCGGCGGCCGACGGCACGACAGGCGCCGGCTGCGCGAGTGCCGCAATCGCGCCTCCCCACGCGGCGAGCGCGACGGCAAACGGAGTGGCAAACATACGGGCGACCATGCGTATCACCCTCCGCTGAAAACCGACTCGATCGCCGCGGTGTACTGCTCGACGTTCGCAGGCAACTCCGGATCCAGCGATGCCAGGAAGGTCCGCGCGTTGCGGCGATATTCATCGAGTTGCAGATCGTGCTCCGCGAACGCGCGACGCAACGCGAGCGCGCCCTCCCCACAATCGAAACCCTCATAGCGATACCCGCAACGACCCAGCAGCGTCGAATTGTGAATCAGCGGGAAGCCGCCATACAGTGCCTCGTAGTACAGATAGTTCTGCGCGTTCTCCCATTGGGGCGACACGATCGCGTCGGCCTGGGCGGGCAAGATCTCGTACACCGGCAACCTCGGCTCGAAGCTGGCGCGTCCCTGTCGGGTCAAGTCGAGACCAAGGGCGAAGCCGACGAACGCCGCATCCTCCTTCAGCGTCATCGCATTGAAGACGCGCAGATAATCGATGAATCGAGGATCCTGTCGATGCGCGAGATCGGTGATCAGCATCGCGAGATGCGCGGTCTTGACCATGCAGATGTTCGGCTCGAGCACGGCAATGCGCCAGCGAGCACGCCCGGGCACGTAGTCCAGCGCGCTGTCAACGCCCGCGCCCTTCATCGATTGCTCCAGCAGCACCGGGCTCCACAGGTGTTGCATCACATGTACGGGCGAGCGCGAGCCAACCTCGTAGTAGCCGGTGCAGGTCTTCTCGAACGCCGGCAGCGTCCAGACCGCGCTGTATGGCGTGCCGGACAGCAGCAGCCCATGGGTCTTGCCGAACATCATCCGCTCGATGTCGATGACGTAATCGTTGGCGACGCGCATGCCGATCACGCGACCGCCTCGATCACGAAATCCGCGTGCCCAGTCCGGATCCAACTGCGCGCTCAGTTCGATCACCACGTCGAGTTTCTCTCGCGCGACATCGAGGTCGATCACTGGTGCCGGCGATAGCGCGAGGAACGAGGTCGCTTCCGCCGGGCTTCCATCGCCGCCGTTGATCAGATATACCTCGTCGACGAGCGGCGAGCGCCGGAGCAGCATCGCGAGGAAATAGACATTCTGGAAGATGCCGTTCTCCCAGATCGATTGCTGGCCGGTCCGCAGAAAAATCGTGATGCCGACCTTCACTCGTATCGGACGGGACATCACGCCTCCCTGCCGCGGCCACGCGCGGTCACGCTCAGCAACTGCTGAAAGTAGCGTGCGCCGTTTTCCGGCGAGTGCGGATGCAGTCCGGCCAGGAAGGTGCGCGCATCGCGCACATAGTCGGCATGATTCGCGTCATGCTGCCGCGCCGCGCGGACAAGCGCCCGGGCACCTGCCGACACTTCGAATTCCGGATAGTAGTAGCCGAACCCGCGCAGCCAGGCCGAGTTGTGAATCAACGGGTAGCCACCATAAAGCGCATCCAGATACAGGATGTTCTGATCGTTCTGCCACTGATGCGCGACAACCGTATCGGACGACCGACTCATGTAGTCCACAAAATCGTGCCGATGATCGACGTAGACGCGCCCCTCGCGATGCAGATCCAGCCCGTTGCGCATGAACGAGAAGGTTGGATGCTGTTCGAGATGAGCACCGTTGAGGACCCGCATCTCGGCAATCGTGTCGGGCGCTGCACGAAACGCCGCGTCACAGATCAGCATTGGCACCATGCAGCACTTCACGACGGAAATATTGGGCTCGAAGATCGCCACCCGCAGCGCCCGCGGCGCTGCATGTGGCGCCGTCGCCGGTACGTATCCGAAGTGCTGTCCCTCGGCATTCAGTGCGTTCGCGCGATGATCGACGAACATCGGATCCCACAGGAACGGCACTTCATGGACCGGACACCGATGTAAAGTTTCCAGCATCGGTCCGAAGACGCGGTCTTTCGGAAGTATCCAGATCTCGTCGCATCGATCGGCGCGCGCGACATATCCGCCGCGCTGAAAGATGCTCGGCTCGATCAACCCGACATACGGTTGCCCACTGCATAGATAGACGACCTTCTTGCCGCGCGCGCGGAGATGGTCGAGCCATGCGACATCGAGCCCGACGCTCATTTCGATGACGACGTCGACCAGCTCCGTTGCTTCGTCCGGACGCAACATCTTCAGGTCCGGCATCAGCGCTTCGGCGTCCGCCGGCATTCGCGTCTCGAAGCCGCAATTGAGCAGGATCACATCCCGAACCGCCGGCAGCGCACGCAGAAGCTTGGCCAGGAAAAATACGTTCTGCCCCAGCCCATTGTCCCAAATGGTGTGGCCTGGCCGGGTGGCCAATGAAATTCCAATACGCATCGTGTTTCGCCTCGCCCTCGTGGGGCGTCCTCGTGTTTTTTCTCGAAACAATTTCTACAGCGATGCCGCTACTCCAGCCTCCGACGGAATCGGGTGTCACCGTTGCGGCAACCGGTAACGCCCGAGCACCGACGCCCTCGTCTCGTCGATATCGAATAAAAAGGAGGACCGGATCGGGGAAATCCGATCCTCAAGCCCCAAACATTCGCCGGAACGCACGAGGATCCGTCCGGGAACCAACCGAGCCCGGGGCAGTACATCAGTTTTGTTGCAATACGATCTCCACGCGGCGGTTCTGCGCGCGACCGGCGGCCGTGCCGTTCGTTGCAACAGGATTGGCCTTGCCATATCCGTGTGCCTCGAACTGCTTCGCGTTCAGCCCATGCGATCGCAGATAGCGCGCGACCGTTTGCGCACGCTGCTCGGACAGGCGGAGGTTGTATTCGCTCGAGCCGACGCTGTCCGTGTAGCCATTGACGTCGACCGTACCGAAGGTCATTCCCTTCGCATCCGAGACCAGTTTGTCGAGTTGCCCGGTCGCGACCGGTGTGAGCGAAGCCTTGTCGGTTTCGAAATTCGCATCGCCCGACAGCGTCATCTGCCGCGGCTCCGATCGGACGACCGGCGCGGGGATCGGTGCCGGTGTCGGCGTCGCTGCAGGAATGCCGCACTGGAATGTCAAAAGACGGGTGTTCGGCTTGCCGTCCGACGTCATGGATCCGAGCGGCGCGTCATCCTGGACCGGTCGCATCGGCTGATCGCGACAAATCTCGCGCGCCTTGCTGTAGCAGGTTTCCGCGCCTTCAAGCAGTCCGTAGCAACTGACCCGATAGGTTTTCTGCCCGTCCTGCCGATCGACCGACCACGCGCTGAAGGTCGGTCCGGACGATGCCGAGCAACCCGCCAGCGTAGCCAGCGCCGCAATGCAGAACATTGCCTTATACATGTCGTACCTCATGTTTCATGTCTTGTTTCGGCGATTCCCGATCGCCCGCATGATCGACGGGAACCGAGCAATGCTCGGCCCCTGCCGATCGCGTTACCACTGATAGCCCAGTCCAACGCCGTAGGTGCGACCCGCGCTACTGGCCCCAACGCCGCCCTTGAGTTTCAGGTTCTCGGTAATTCGGGCGGTGAATCCGAGCGCAACAGCACCGTAGCCTTGATAGGTCGCGGCACCGATGCCGACAGCGATCGTCTTGCCCAGGTCGACGTCCGGAATCATCGTCAACGCGGTTGCGCCGGCGACGCCCGCGTAGGCCGTCCGCGCCACCGTGTTGATCGACCCCTGCACCGCATTGAGCTGCGACACGTTCACGGCGTCGGTCGGGTTGACGCCCGGCCCGACGTTGGTGATGCGGCGTTCGCTGCCAGGCGCACCAACCGATACCGTGTTGGCCTCGCCCGCGATCGAACCCGCACCGAGCGCGACCGAATTCGGCGCGGTGGCGTTCGCGCCGGAGCCGAGTGCGACGCTGTTCTTGCCGCTGCCCAACGCGTTCGCGCCGATCACCGTCGCACCGTCTCCGGAAGCGTTCGCACTGGCGCCGACCGCCGTGGCATTCGCGCCCGATGCCGCCGCGTTGACCCCCGCCGCCATCGCGTTGTCACCGGTCGCTCCATCGTTGTTGTAGTTGCCCTGTTGAGTCCCGTTGTCGTTCACGCTGTAGTAGTGCGTGCGCGCTGACGTGACCAACGTCGACAGTGAAGTGGTCGTACCCACGGCCGAGCTGACGCTCGTCGACAGCGATGCAAGATTGCTGTCGGTGACGGAAAGTCCCGTCGACAGGGAGATGACCGAGCTGTTCGTCGTGCTCAACCCCGTCGACAGCGAGCCAACCGAGCTCGACATCGACGTCGACAGCGAAGTCACGCTGCTGTTGGTCGTGCTCAATCCCGTCGACAGCGAACTGACCGCGCTGGAGGTCGACGTGGACAACGACGCGACGTTGCTGTTCGTCGTCGACAACCCTGTCGACAAGCTACCGACCGCGACATTGGTCGCGTTCAATTGCGAGCCATTGACCGCATCCGTGCTCGTCGCACTCACACGCCCGGCAGCGACGTTGGTGATCTGGCGTTCGGCGCCCGGCGCACCGACGCTCACCACACTGGTCGGCGCCGCGCCGGCGTAGGAGTACACGTTCCCGGCCACGATGCCGCTGGCAACCGGGTTCGGTGCCGAGGTAATCGACCCTGAACCCAGCGCAACGTCACCCGGATTCGCCGTGGCGGTCGCGCCATTGCCGATCGCCACGCTTCCGGTCGTCGCTCCCGCCGTGCCCGCCGCCGAGTTCTGGCCGAGCGCAACCGAACCCGGACCTTGCGCCGTGTTCGTATTGCCGATCGCCAACGCGCCATTGCCCGTCGCCGTGTTGTTCGCGCCAACCGCCACCGCACCGGTTCCGGTCGCCGTGTTCGGATCGCCAAGAGCAACCGCTCCGCTACCGTTGGCCGTCTGACCTTCGCCCAATGCAATCGCACCCGTTCCAGAAACGACCGTCGAGTTGTGACCGCCGGCGATCGAGCCTGGGCCGGCCGCAGCCGACACCGTGTTGCCGTCACCGATCGCCACGGTCGAAGCCGCGGACGCCGTCGAGCCGTTGCCCACCGCGACGCTCTGCGTGCCTGCTGCATTGGCTGCGTTGCCGATCGCCGTCGCCGCGCTGCCGCTTGCCGTCGCGTTGGTGCCGGCTGCCATGGCGTTGATGCCGGTTGCACCGTCGTTCGCGTAGTTGGCCTGCTGAACACCGTTGTCGTTCACGCTGTAGTAGTGCGTGCGTGTCGTCGAGACCACCGTCGACAGGGATGCCACGTTGCTGTTCGTCGTGGACAGGCCCGTCGACAACGAGCTGACGCCCGTGGACAGCGAGCTTCCGATCGTTGACGTCGAGGTCGACAGCGAGGCCACGCTGCTGTTCGTCGTGCTCAGGCCGGTCGACAGCGAGTTGATGCCCGTCGAGGTCGAGGTGGACAGCGAGCTGATCGAGCTGGTCGCCGAGGACAGGCCGGTCGACGTCGAAGTCGACAGCGACGTCACCGTGCTGTTGGTCGTGCTCAGGCCCGTCGACAGCGAGCTGATGCCGGTCGAGGTCGAGGTGGACAGCGAGCTGATCGAGCTGGTTGCCGAGGACAGGCCCGTCGACGTGGAAGTCGACAGTGAAGCGACCGAGCTATCGGTCGAGCTGAGGCCGGTCGACAGCGAGCTGATACCCGTCGAGGTCGAGGTCGACAACGAGCTGATCGAGCTGGTCGCTGAGGACAGGCCAGTCGACGTGGAGGTCGACAGCGAGGCCACCGAGCTGTCGGTCGAGCTCAGGCCGGTCGACAGCGAGCTGATGCCGGTCGAGGTCGACGTCGAGAGCGACGAAATCGAGCTGGTCGCCGACGAGAGGCCAGTCGACGTGGAGGTCGACAGCGAAGCCACCGAGCTGTCGGTCGAGCTGAGGCCCGTCGACAACGAGCTGATACCCGTCGAAGTCGACGTCGACAACGAGCTGATCGAGCTGGTCGCCGAGGACAGGCCAGTCGACGTGGAGGTCGACAGCGAGGCCACCGAGCTGTCGGTCGAGCTCAGGCCGGTCGACAACGAGTTGATGCCCGTCGAGGTCGAGGTGGACAGCGAGCTGATCGAGCTGGTTGCCGAGGACAGGCCCGTCGACGTGGAAGTCGACAGCGAGGCCACCGAGCTGTCGGTCGAGCTCAGGCCGGTCGACAGCGAGCTGATGCCGGTCGAAGTCGAAGTGGACAACGAGCTGATCGAGCTGTTAGCCGAGGACAGGCCAGTCGACGTGGAGGTCGACAGCGAAGCGACCGAGCTGTCGGTCGAGCTGAGGCCCGTCGACAACGAGCTGATGCCGGTCGAGGTCGACGTGGACAGCGAACTGATCGAGCTGGTTGCCGACGACAAGCCAGTCGACGTGGAGGTCGACAGCGAAGCAACCGAGCTGTCGGTCGAGCTGAGGCCGGTCGACAGCGAGCTGATACCCGTCGAGGTCGACGTCGAGAGCGACGAAATCGAGCTGGTCGCCGAGGACAAGCCGGTCGACGTGGAAGTCGACAGCGAGGCCACCGAGCTGTCGGTCGAGCTGAGGCCCGTCGACAACGAGCTGATGCCGGTCGAGGTCGACGTGGACAGCGAACTGATCGAGCTGGTTGCCGACGACAGGCCAGTCGACGTGGAGGTCGACAGCGAAGCGACCGAGCTGTCGGTCGAGCTGAGGCCGGTCGACAACGAGCTGATGCCCGTCGAAGTCGAGGTGGACAGCGAGCTGATCGAGCTGGTCGCCGACGAGAGGCCGGTCGACGTGGAGGTCGACAGCGAAGCGACCGAGCTGTCGGTCGAGCTCAGGCCCGTCGACAACGAGCTGATGCCCGTCGAAGTCGAGGTGGACAGCGAGCTGATCGAGCTGGTTGCCGAGGACAAGCCGGTCGACGTGGAGGTCGACAGCGAGGCGACCGAGCTATCGGTCGAGCTGAGGCCGGTCGACAGCGAGCTGATGCCGGTCGAGGTCGAAGTCGAGAGCGACGAAATCGAGCTGGTT
>NZ_CAJPGY010000075.1:0-17191 GCF_905339915.1 Burkholderia sp. BCC1985 | reverse complement strand
CTTTGGCGGCAACGCCTTGGTCGCAGGCACGACCGACCCCGAGCACCCCGTCGCGGTCGTCGTCAGGCCACCGTCGAAGCTCACCCCGATCGATCCCGCCAAGGACTGGTTCCGCGCACGCGGTGGAAACAACGCGTACCTCCCTTGGTGGGGGCGTCGACACGACACCGATTACGGCATGCAGGGCTATTCGTGGTGACGTAAGGCAGCGCTGTGGCGTGATTGCTTCGCTTGCGGATTCGCAACGTGTCGGAACGCGATCGACTGGACACATGACCGGTCGACAGTTCCAACGAGTGTGGCTACGAGATGCCGTCAACCGCGACGCCGAACGGAAGCGGATTCAGCGGTTGGCCGTGTTGAGGTACACGCCACTCCCGCCCTCCGGCGCGACACGCGCGGAAGGGCGGGGCAGGACCCCGGCCGTCAAACCGGCAACGCGAACCGCGTAACGGCGTCGCGCAGCGCTTCGGCCTGGTCGCGCAGCGAATGCGCGGCCGCCGCGGCTTCCTCGACGAGTGCCGCGTTTTGCTGCGTGACCTGATCCATCTCGCCCACTGCACGGTTGACCTGCTCGATCCCCGCGCTCTGCTCGCGCGATGCATGGCTGATCTCGTCGAGGATCTCGTTCACGCGCCGCACCGACTGCACGATCTCGGCCATCGTCTCGCCCGCGTTCGTGACGAGCGTCGCGCCGTGCCCGACGGTTTCGTTCGATGACTCGATGAGCGACTTGATCTCCTTCGCGGCCGTGGCCGAGCGTTGCGCGAGCGAGCGCACCTCGGCCGCGACCACCGCGAAACCGCGGCCCTGTTCGCCCGCGCGCGCCGCTTCGACGGCCGCGTTCAGCGCGAGGATGTTGGTCTGGAACGCGATCCCGTCGATCACGCCGATGATGTCGCCGATCTTGTGCGAGCGGTCGGTGATCTCGTTCATCGTGCGCACGACATCGTCGACCACCTCGCTGCCGCGCGTCGCGACTTGCGCGGCCTGACCGGCGAGCGTGGCGGCCTGCGCGGCGCTGTCCGCGTTCTGCTTCACGTTCGCGGTCATCTGATCCATGCTCGACGCGGTCTGCACGAGCGCGGCCGCCTGTTCTTCGGTGCGCTGCGACAGGTCGGTGTTGCCCGACGCGATCTCGCTCGCGCCGACGTTGATGTTCTCCGTGCCCATCCGTACGCGCGACACCATGTCGATCAGTCCGCTCTGCATCGTGTGCAGCGCATGCAGCAGGCTGCCGCGGTCGTCATGCTTGACGTTCACGCGCGCGGTCAGGTCGCCCTGCGCGATGCGCCGCGCGGCGTCGAGCGCCACTTCGAGTTCGCCGCCGAGGTTCGCGCGCACGCTTTTCAGCACGAGCACCATCACGGCGGTCGCGATCGCGCCGAGCACGGCCGTCATCGCGAGCCAGCGGCCGACGCTCGCGAGCACGGCCGACCGCACGTCGTCCATGTACATGCCCGTCACGAGATACCAGTCCCACGGCGCGAAGCGCTGCACCGCACTGGTCTTGTCCTGCGGCTTGTCGGCACCCGGCTTCGGCCACAGATACTCGACGAAACCCTTGCCGCCTTCCATGTTGCCGGCCTTCACGATCTCGACGAACAGATGCTTGCCGCTCGGATCCGCGAAATTCGACACGTCCTTGCCGTTGAGCTCGCTCTTGATCGGATGCATCACGATCACCGGCTTCGAATCGTTGATCGAGATGTAGCCGTCGGTGCCGTAGCGCATCGCGGCGATCGCCTCGAGCGCCTTCTGCTTCGCGTCGGCCTCCGGCAATGCATTCTGTTGCGACAGCTTGTAGTAGTGGTCGGCGACGTTCGTTGCCTGCGCGACCAGCGACGCAAGCTGATCGCGGCGGTCCGTGATCATCGACGCGCGCGTCTGCCACGCGCCGATGCCGGCGATCACGAGCAGACCGAGCCACAGAATGACGATCATCGAGGCGAGTTTCTGATTCAGGGAAAGGGTGCGCATGGGTAGTGAGGTCGGTCGGTCGAACAGGCGCGCCGGAACGGCGTGACGGGATAACTCGTTGACGGCATGCAACGAACGTTGCCGTAGGCGGGAAATCCCTTAGAAATGGCAGCGGCCCGATACCGGCGAGCGCGGTGCGGGCATCTATGCATATACATATTCGGCGTCGCTATACTGTCGGGCGATGGCGCGCCGTGCCCCGACGGTCGGGCGCACGGCGGCGAACGAACCTGAAAGGAGGCAACGATGCGAATTCTGGTGGTGGGGGCCGGCGCGGTCGGCGGATACTTCGGCGGCCGGCTCGCGGCGGCGGGGCGCGACGTGACGTTCCTGGTGCGCGACGGCCGCGCGGCCGCGCTCGCGCGCGACGGGCTCCTGATTCGCAGCCCGCGCGGCGACCTGACGCTCGCGAACGTGCAGACGGTGCGCGCGAGCGACACGGCCGGGCCGTTCGACCTGGTGCTGCTGAGCTGCAAGGCCTACAGCCTCGACGATGCGATTGCATCGTTCGCGCCATTCGTCGGGCCGTCGACGCTGATCCTGCCGATGCTCAACGGGATGCGCCATCTCGACGTGCTGCGCGAACGGTTCGGTGCCGCGCAGGTGCTCGGCGGCCTGTGCGTGATCGCGGCGACGCTCGATCGCGAACAGCGGGTCGTGCACCTGAACGACACGGCAGGGCTGTCGTTCGGCGAACTCGCCGGCGGCGAATCGGCGCGCGTGCGCGCGGTGGCCGACGTGCTCGGCGGCGCGGGCTTCGATGCGACGCTCAGCGACGACATCGCCGCGCGGATGTGGGACAAGTGGGTGTTCCTCGCGACGCTCGCGGCGAGCACGTCGCTGTTTCGCGGTTCGATCGGCGACATTCTGGCCGCGCCGGACGGCCGCCGCCTGCTCGAGACGATGCTCGACGAGTGCAGCGCGATCGCCGCGCACAACGGTTACCGGCCCGATCCCGCCGCGGTCGAGCGGATGCAGCGGATGGTGCTGACGCCGTCGCCGCTGACCGCGTCGATGCTGCGCGACGTCGAAAATCGCGCGCGGGTCGAAGCCGATCACGTGATCGGCGACCTGCTCGCGCGCCGCGACCCGCAGGCGGCGGATGCGCTGTCGCTGCTGCGGATCGCGTACAACCACCTCAAGACGTACGAGGTGCGCGTGGCGCGGGAAGGCGCGGCGGCGTAGCCGCGGCAGCGGCCGTGTCGTTTGTCAGGGCGGATGCCGGCTAGACAGGATCCTTGCTTGGCGGTCCGTTGGGTTGCTGCGGATTGTCGTGAGGATGCCCCGGTGGCGGCGGTGACAGCGGATCGTCTTCCGGATCGCGGTTCGGGTCGGCCGGGGGCTCGGGCATCGGGGTCGTGTGGTCCATGGGGAACTCGCGCAAGGCGTGACGGCGGTGGCGCGGCGGGCGCGTCTCGTCTCCGTTATAGGCAATCGGACGGGTGTTTGCCGGGGGATTCTCGCGGCGGCATGCGGATTGCCGGCGACAGGCGAGCCGCTGCAGGTATCGCGCCGGATCGCACGCAAACAGCGCCACGATGCGGGTGCGGCCGGCGCGCGCCGCGGTCAGCGCAGATCGGCGGGCGTATCGACGTCGCGCAGGATGCCGGGATCGTCGACCTCGAGCAGGTTCACCGGCGCGCTGGCGAACAGCGCGCGGGCGCCCGTATCGCCGTCCAGCGCGGCGAGCGCCTCGTAGTGGTGCGCGGCAAAGCCGACCGGATGGCCGCGCACGCCGCGGTGCACGGGGGCGACGATCGATGCATCGTCGGCGTCGAGGGCGCGTGTGACCGCTTCGTAGGTGGACGCTGCGATCCACGGCATGTCGCCGAGCGCAACCAGCCAGCCGGTCGCCTCCGGCGAGGTGCGAACACCGGCTGCCAGGCTCGCGCCCATGCCGCGCATCGCGTCGGGCGCATAGACGACCTGGCAGCCGGCGTCGTTCAGCAAAATCGCGAGTTTTTCGGCGCCGGGACGCACGACGGCGATCACCTCGGCCGTGGCCGCCGCCAGATGACGGGCGGCGGCGACCGCAACCGGCGTGCCGTCGGGAAGCCGCGCGAGCAGCTTGCTGTGCAGACCGCTTGGGTCGAAGCGTTGACCGAGACCGCCGGCGAGCAGGACGCCGGTGGCGAGTGACGCATAGGACATCGGCGCGGGGGGAGGGAAGGCAGGTGGCCCGATTGTGCGGGAGCGGGCGGGGATCGGCAAGTGCGGATGTTACCGACGCGGGGGCGTTGTCGTCGGAAAGAATGTCGGCGGGCGCGTTCGTCGAGCATGGTTTCCTCGACGGGGCCGTTTATGGAGTGCAATTCTCGTTACATCGCGGTTCAATCGCGGTCGCTGAACGGCTAATGCCGCTAGTCCGACGGGTAATACGTGAAGCGGGTGCGAGGTAAAACCTCGATCGGTCATGGACGGCTTCGCGTGATCGCCGTCATCGGTTCCGTCAGACGAATCGTCTGTCGAGTGGCATGCGGATGTGTCGGTGTTGCGATTCGGCCGACGTGCCCATGACGGTCACCAAAGTGTCTTGACGTGCGCGTATGCACGGATCTTTTCGTCACGGGTGACGAGCGGCGCACCGAGCCGGCGCGCAGTCGCGACGATCATGCGGTCGGCTGGATCCTTGTGAAAAGTGCCGGGCAGCGCGGTGGACCTCGCGGCGATGTCGGCGTCGACCGGCACGAAGCGCATGCCGTCGATTTGCGCGACCGTCGCGAGCCACGCATCGACGTCCATCGTCAATGCGAGGCGCTCGTTGCGCACCAGCATCGCGATTTCCCATGCGGAGATCGCGGACGCAGCGAGTGCGCCCTCGCCGCGCGCGCGATCGATCGCGCTTCGCGCCTTCTTGCTGAGCGACGGATCGCCCGCCACCCACCACACCAATGCATGCGTATCCAGCACGATCACCGCGACGCCTCCCAGTCATCTTCCGCAATCGGATCGAGAGGATTGTCGTAGCGCATGACCGAGCCGCGCAATATGTCCAACGGCTGAGCCTCGCGTGCGTGATACGGCCGGATTTCGAGCGTTGGCTTGCCGTGGTCGGTGACGATCAGGCTTTCGCCCGACGCCTCGACGAGCCGGAAGTATTCGAGTGCGCGAGCCTTGAATTCGGATTTCGATACGGGAGCGTGAGGCATCATGATATGAGCATGGTCATTTGACGATGGTCATTTTAGTTGTCGGGATGAAGTGGTGCAAGTAGCGTAGTCGGCCTTCTTGGTCGAGTGGGGCGGCGCTGGGCGAGTTGCCGCCCTACGCATCCGCCCATTTCCTCAACAGGTTGTGATAAATCCCCGTCAGGGAAATCACAATCGGATCCTTCGCGCCTTTTTCCGCGGAAAGCGCCTGAATCTGCGTATCGAGCTGAAACAGCAGCGTGCGGTCGCCATCGTCGCGCACCATGCTCTGGATCCAGAAGAACGACGCGACGCGCTCGCCGCGCGTGACCGGCGTGACGTGATGCAGGCTCGATGCCGGATACAGCACGAGATCGCCGGCCGGCAGCTTCGCGCGATGCACGCCGTACGTATCTTCGACGCACAGCTCGCCGCCGTCGTACGCGTCCGGTTCCTCGAGAAACAGCGTCGCCGACAGATCGCTGCGCACGCGGAAATCCGTGCCGCGCAGCAGCCGGATCGCGTTGTCGACATGCGTGCCGAACATCTCGCCGCCTGCATAGCGATTGAACAGCGGCGGAAACACCTTCAGCGGCAGCGCCGCCGAAAAGAACAGCGCATGCCGGGCCAGCGCATCCTGGATCGCATCGCCGGCCGCGCGCGCGACCGGCGAACCTTCCGGTAACTGCCGGTTGCGTTTCGCGAGCGCCGACTGCGCGCCGGATGTCGCGTTGCCGTTGACCCAGTCGGCGGCATCCAGCATCTCGCGGCATTGCGCGACCTGTGCCTTGGTCAACACGCCGGGGATATGAAGCATCATGATTCGGATTCCATGCCGTGAGACGGCAACTGCATCGCCGCCGCGCGCAACGCATTGAGCGGCGACGACGCGAGATAGGCGCGCATTTTCGCGACGAACGCAGGGGTAGCAGTGGCCGGCACGCGCGCGAGCCATACGAGGGCTTCGTCGACGCGCCCGCGCTCGGCGAGCAGCCGCGCATGGTTGAACTGGCCGCGAAAATCGCCGGCCTCGGCGGCGCGCCGATAGTGGTCGAACGCGGCGTCGGCATCGGCGGTCACGACCCAGCCGTCCTCGTAGAAGCCGCCGATCAGGTTGATCGATTTCGCATGGCCGAGCGCGGCCGCGCGGCGAAACCAGTCGAGCGCGGCGGCGCGATCCTCGTCGATACCGTTGCCGAGCGCGAGCGCCGTCGCGTAGTTGTACATGCCCCAGTCGAGCCCGGCCTGCGCGGCGAGCCGATACCAGTACACGGCCACCGGCGCGCATGCCGCCGTCCCCCAGCCGAACTCGTAACAGCGGCCGAGCATGTTCATCGCCATCGGGTGACCGGCCCGCGCCGCGTGCCGGAACCAGCCGCATGCGGCGGCCGGATCGCGCGCGACGCCGTGCCCGTCGAGCAGGTACTGGCCGTAGACGGCCTGCGCGTCGACGATCCCGTTATCGGCGGCCGCCGCGACCCACGCGGCGGCGCGCTCGGGCGGCCCGGCCAGGATGTCGGCGAACGCGCGCGGCGACACCGACGCGAGCGCCTTCAGCGAGACGGTTTCCATCGATCAGTAGCGCGCGTTCAGCGTGACGAACGCCGAGCGGCCCGGCGCGATCGACGCGTAGTGCGCCGGATACGCCTGATCGAAGTACGTGCGGTTGAACAGGTTGTTCACGTTCAGCTGCAGGTCGAGCTTCTTGTTGATCCGGTATTGCGCCATCGCGTCGAAACGCCAGTACGACGGCACCGCGCGCAGGTTCGCGGGATCGCCGAACACTTCCGACATGTAGAACGCGCCGCCGCCGACGGTGAACTTCGGCGTCACGTCGTAGTTCGACCACATCGTCAGGCTGTGCTTCGGCGTATTCGGGAAGCGGTTGCCGTCATTCGCTGCATCCTTGCCGTTGTCGCGCAGCTCGCTCTTCATGTACGTATAGCCGCCGAACACCTGCCACTGCTTCGTGATCTGCCCGGCGACGCCGAGTTCGAGACCCTGCACGCGCTTGTTGCCTACCATCGCGTACTGGTTGTTCGGCAGCGTCACGCGCGCATTCGTCGTGTCGATCTGGAACAGCGCGGCGGTCAGCGACAGCTTGTCGTTCAGCACGTTCCACTTCGTGCCGAGCTCGATGCTGCGGTTCTTCTCGGGGGCCATCTGATCGGCGTTCGGGCCGACGCCCCCGCGGCCCGGCGTGAGCGACTGCGTTTCGCTGCCTTCGCCGAGCAGCATGCCGGCCGGCGTCGACGACGTCGCATACGACGCGTAGATGCTGCCGTTCTGCGCGGGCTTGAACACGAGGCCTGCCTGCCAGTTGAAGAGCGTGTCGTCGCGCGTGTAGGTCTTGCTGCCGTTGGCCTTGGTGTCGGTGAAGCGGGTCGAGTAATCGTCGACGCGCACGCCGGCGTTCACCTGCCAGCGCGGCGTGAGCTCGATCGTGTCGAAGCCGTAGATCGACTTGGTCGTGGTGCGTGCATGCGCATAGTCGTTGTTGCGCGTGACGGAGCCGGCCCACGGATCGTTCGGATCAGGCGACCACAGGCTCGTGCAGTTGTAGCCGGACGGCGCGCCGATGCCTTGCTGACAGATGGTGCCCTTGTCGGTCGCGACCGTGTACGAATCGCGCTTGCCCCATTCGCGCGTCAACTCGATGCCGGTCGTGAAGCTGTGCTTGAACGGGCCGGTGCGGAATTCGCCGAACAGTTCGGTCAGGTTCGCGAGGCTGTTGATCGAGCTGTCGCGGTTGTTGTTGCGGCGCCAGACACGGCCGTTGACCACGTTGCCCTGGCTGTCGTCGGGTTGCGTCCAGATGTAGTCCTGCGTCGATTCAGTGTAGCGCGTGGTGTTGCGCACCGTCAGATTCGACGTGATGTCGTGCTCGATCTTGATCGTGCTGATGTCCGACGTGGTCTTGCGGAAGTCGCGGTCGATCAGGCCGTAGAAGTTGTGACGGTCGACCGGCGCCGGATAGATCGTGTCGACGTTCGCGGGCTTGTTCGACGTCGTGTAGAAGTACGGAATGCCGCCGTCGGGCATGTCGTCGGTCGACAGATGGTAGTAGCTTGCGGTCACGCGCGTCGGCGTGCCGAGGCCGAACGCGATCGACGGCGCGACGCCCCAGCGCTCGTTGTTGACGGCGTCGCGGCCGGCGACGTCGTTGTTGTGGCTCATCAGGTTCAGGCGGAACGCGGCGTGATCGGCGAACTGCCAGTTGCCGTCGGCGGTGAAGCGTCGGTAGCGGTCGGTGCCGAGGCCCGCGCTCGCGGCGGCCGTCGTGCCGAGGTGCGGCGCCTTCGTGATCAGGTTGATGCTGCCGCCCGCGCCGCCGCGGCCGCCGTACGCGCCGTCGGAGCCCTTGGTGATCTCGACGCGTTCCGTGTTGAAAATCTCGCGCGTGGTCGCGCCCGTGTCGCGCATCCCGTCGACGAACATGCTGCCCTGCGTGTCGTAGCCGCGGATGAACGGACGGTCGCCGAGCGGGTTGCCGCCTTCGCCGGCGCCGAACGTGATGCCGGGCACGGTGCGCAGCGCTTCGGTCAGCGTCGCCGCGCCGCTGTTCCGGATCAGTTCCTGCGGGATCACGGTCACCGATTTCGGCGTGTCGACGAGCGGCGCGGTGAATTTCGCGGATGCGGAAAAGTCGGCCTTGTAGCTGTGCTCGGCCTTGCCCTGGACCTCGATCGGCGCGAGATGGCCTTCGGTGCCGACCGGGGCGGATGGCGGCGTGCCGTCGGCGAACGCAGGGCTCGCGGCGAGCACGCTGCACAGGGTGGTGAATTTGCCGAGCTTCTGCTCGTCAGGACGGGACTTCATGATGCGCTTCGACCTCGCAGTGTGGCCCCGGGAACGACGCGCTACGGAAATGTGAATGCCGCCGGGAATTATTACGATTTGTTTTCAGATGGCATTCTATGTAATTTCTTTTTAAATGAGAAGCGTTCGCGTTCTCATTTGTGGGAGGAATGTTGGCGAATGTAGCGGAGGGCTGCCGAGCGCGTGCGGGGTTGCGGCGATGGCCGAATGGCCGAGTGGGAAAAGCGAGGCGGGCGATTTACAGTGATCGGGTCTTCACTCGTCCAAAATGACAGCAAGGTGATAATATGACTGCATTGCAAGCAAATGTAGTGAGGCGCATCATGCCTGTGATCACTGTTAGAAACCTGCCCGACGAGGTGCATCGCGCGCTTCGAATCCGTGCTGCACAACATGGCCGCAGTACCGAGGCCGAGGTTCGCGATATCCTCGAGCAGGCCGTTCGGCCCGGCGGACGGCCCAGGCTGGGAACGCTGCTGGCGGAGATCGGGCGAGAGGCTGGCGGCATCGATTTCGAGGTTCAGCGCGATCAATCGCCAACCGATCCGATGAGCTTCGAATGATTCTGGTCGATACCAACGTCATTTCGGAGCCGCTGCGACGCGAACCGAGCGCGGCCGTGATCGAATGGCTCGACGCGCAAAACGTCGAGACGCTGTTTCTTGCCGCGATCAGTCTGGCCGAGATGCGATTCGGCGTGGCCGCGTTGCCGGAGGGGCGCAGGCGAGACTGGCTGCACCAAAACATCGAGCAACGCGTCGTGCCGTTGTTTCGCGGGCGGATTCTGCCGTTCGACGATGCGGCCAGTGACGCATATGCGAGCCTACGCGCGAAGGCGCGCGCCCTGGGGCACACGATGGCGCCTGCCGATGGCTTCATCGCTGCAACCGCCGCAGCCAACGGGTTGATCGTGGCTACGCGCGACGTCGCACCGTTCGAAGCAGCGGGCCTGCGCGTGATCGATCCGTGGGCTCGCTAACTTCCGGCCGGTCGCCTCGATATCACCCGCGCCGAAAATGAAAACGCGCCGTGCAAGGCGGCGCGTCGTGCGTTGCTTCGGCGCGCGGCGCTCGATCTTCAGCAATCTCGAGTCTGGCCGCGCAACCCCGGATGCGGGTCAATCGATTCCGTGAAACACCGCATCCTCCGGCCCGAGGTACGCCGGCGGGCGCCACGTCGCATCGCGCATCGAATGCTGGACGAGATTCTCGACGCCGAGCAGCACCGCGAAGATCGCCATCCGCACCGGAATGCCGTTGTCGGTCTGCCGGAAGATCGCGAGTCGCGGATCGCGGTTCAAGTCGACCGACAGGTCGTTCGCGCCGGGCCGGCTGTCGCGCGGCAGCGGGTGCATGATCAGCGTGTCGGGCTTGCAGACGGAGTCGACGAGCGCCTGGTTGATCTGGAAATCCGGCGTATAGCCCTCGAACGACTCGTCGGTGAAGCGCTCCTTCTGGATCCGCGTCGCATAGACGACGTCCGCGCCGCGCAGCCCGCCCGCGAGGTCGTTCGTCTGCTCGATCACGTGGCCGTTCGTCGCGATCTGGTCGATGATGTACGCGGGCATTTCGAGCGTCGGCGGCGACACGAGCGTGAACTTCAGCCCGCGGTACAGCGCGAGCAGCTTGACGAGCGAATGCACGGTGCGACCGTATTTCAGGTCGCCGACGAGCGCGATATGCGCGCCGTCGACGATCTTGCCGAGCCGCGAGAACTCGCGCTGGATCGTATAGAGATCGAGGAGTGCCTGGCTCGGGTGCTCGCCCGGGCCGTCGCCGCCGTTGATCACCGGCAGGTTGGTCGCGCGCGCGAATTCGGCAACCGAGCCTTTCTCCGGGTGGCGGATCACGAGTGCGTCGACGTAGCCGGCCATCACGCGGCTCGTGTCGTAGATCGATTCGCCCTTGGCCATCGACGAGAACGTGAAACCGGTCGTGTCGCACACCGAGCCGCCGAGCCGGCAAAAGGCCGCGCCGAACGACACGCGCGTGCGCGTGCTGGCTTCGAAGAACAGGTTGCCGAGCACTGCGCCCTCGAGCACGCGCGAGATCTTGTGGCGGCGCGCGATCGGCTGCATCACGTCGGCGACGCGGAACAGCGCCTCGACCGAGTCGCGCGAGAACTGGTCCACCGAGATCAACTGCGGCTTGCCTTCGAACAGGAATTGCTTTGCGAGCTCCTGTTTGTCTACGCTTTGCGTATAGTCTCCGCCGTCCGGTGCCGAGCGCTCGACGATTTCCGACACGAAGCGTTCGACGATCTCGGGCATCCCGCGCGATTCCTGCGAGTCGTCGGGCAACAGCCACGTGTCGAGCGCGCGGCGGCTCACGCCGATGCGGTTCGCGAACGCTTCGCGGGTCATGTTGAGGCGGCGCATCGCGTCGCGCAGGAAGGCTTGCTGGGGAACGGTCATCGGCGGCACCTGATGAGAAATATACGCGGTGCGTATATTAGTTCGCGTGCCGACGAAGTCAAGGAAAATCTGTGCGGCCGGCCGGCCGTGTCGTGCGAGGGCACTGGCGCGGTCGGCACTGGCGCACGGCGGCCGTCTCCGTATAATCAGGTCAGGCCCCGTGTCCTGCACACCGCAGGGCACCACGCCGCATACGATTCGCCCGGTCGGGCATGTTGACTCGAAGGAGAATGAGCATGACGCGTACGATTGCTGCAGTGCTGCTGGTGGTGACCGCCGCGCTCGCCGGTTGCAATACCGTTGCAGGCGTGGGGCAGGACATTTCGAAGGGTGGCCAGGCAATCAGCGATACGGCTGAGAAGGCCAAATAAGCTGCCGGGTTCCGGAATGCAGAAGGCGCCGGGCCGTCCCGCGATTGCGGGGCGGCCCGGCGCCTTTTTCACGGTGCGTGGTGCGTGGTGTGCGGTATCAGGCGGTTTCCACGAACGCGTAACGGCCCTCGACCTTGCGCGGCGTGAACCAGCCGAAGTCGGGGAACAGCCGGTTGCGGACGAACCAGACGTAGCCGACCAGGATGACGGTCACCCCGAGGGTAGGCAGCGCGGCCGACGGATCGCGGCCGAGATCGGCGATGGTCTTCGGTACCTGCAGCAGCGACAGAATGATGAACGCGTGATATGCGCCGACGCGATGGGTCGCGAAGCCCCAGATGAACAGCAGCGACAGCGGCACCGTCAGTGCGAGGAACAGCACCGCGGCGCCGATGCTGAGTGTGTCCACCAGGATGAGATAGGCGAGTGCGACGCTGATCACCAACTGCGCGATGCCGAGCCCGATCAGGACCCGTGTATGCACCTTGTTCTTCCTGCACAGCCCGGGGTCGGGGCGCGACGCGATCAGGCGCGCGAGCACGCGATCCTTGAGGCCCTGTCCGGTCAGTTCGGCCAGCACGTCGGCTTTCCTCGTACCCGCGGACAGCAGCGCCGCGATTCTTGTTTTGGCTTCCTTCTTGTTCATGGTGATGCGAATTATTGTTCGGTGGTTGTCAAATGGCCCGGCCACGCGAATATTGCATCTTGTGCGACGGTGCGCAACGACTTTGCCGCGGGCGGACACATTCCTACAGTCGCCGCGCACGCGGATCAATCGGTAGCAGTCGACGTGGATGCCGCCGGCCGCACTGGCGACCTCGACCGTGCATCCGTTTCGCGTGCCGGCGGCTCGCGCCGCCGCGTCGCGCCCACCAGCATTCCCGCGACGACGAGCGCGATGCCGAGGAGCCGCGTGCCGCCCAGGGTCTCGCCGAACAGCGCGACCGCGAACAGCACGGCCGAGACCGGCGCAACCGCCGTGAACAGCGCGGCTTCGGTGCCGCTCGTGCGCGCCGAACCCGCATACCAGCACAGATAGCCGAGCACGGTCGGCACCAGCGCGTAGTACACGATCGCCGACACCGCGCCGATGTTCCAGCTCGTCGCCAGCGCGTGCCATTCGAACGCGGCCGGCACCAGTGCGAGCACGAAGCCGAGGCCCGACATCGCCGTCGACAGCGTGAGCGGCGGCAACGGCGCCGACAGCCGCCGGTTGAGCAGGATGAACACCGCCTCGCATGCGACGGCCGCCAGCACCAGCGCGTCGCCGGCGAGCGTTCGGAGCGACGGCATGGCCTGGCCGGGCGCGAACGTGACCAGCAGCACGCCGGCGGTGGCGAGCGCGGCCGCGCTCCAGTCGCGCCGCGTCTGCCGCTCGCGCAGCACGACCGCCGCGATCAGCGTCGACATCGCCGGCAGCGTGCCGAGCATCACGCCCGCATCGATGGGCGACGACAGCTTCGTGCCGCTGATCAGCAGCACCGTATAGCCGACCCCGCCCGCCGCAGCCTGGACGACCAGCAGCACGGCGTCGCGTGCGGAGAGCCGCGGCCATCGCAGCCGCTGCGTCCGCATCAGCGCGAACAGCAGCGGGGTTGCGATCAGGAAGCGCAGCGCGGTGGCGGCGAACGGCGGCAGGCCGCCGGCCGCGAGGCGGCTCGCGATGACGGTGCTGCCGACGCCCGCCATCGCGGCGGCGAGATAGAGATAGCCGATCAGTCGTGTTTTCATGTGCCGCATGGTCGCGTGCGGCGGCGCGGGCGTCTTGAACGAAATTGCAGCGGCGCCGGCGAGCGGAGCAGGTGAGTGGAAGGGTATTGCGCTCGGTGTCTCCGGATGACCGGTGGGGCTGCCATCAAGCGCCATCGCTGGTGCGGAACGGCGGCGATCGGCGACGTCGCGCCACGGCGGCGGCCGTGCCGGGACCGCGACGTCAGTCAGCCGGCCTGCGTGAATCGGCCCGGCGTGATCCCGAACTGGCGTGCGAACGCGCGCGTCAGATGGCTCTGGTCGGCAAAACCGGCTTCGGCCGCGGCATCCGCGATCGGCCGGCCGCTCGCGAGCAGTGCCCGCGCCAGCCGTGTGCGCGACTGCACCAGGTACGCGTGCGGCGTGATGCCGAGTTCGCGCGCGAACCCGCGCAGCAGCTGGAAGCGGCTCACGCCGCTCAGGCCGGCGAGTTCGGCCAGCGAGACGGGTGCGGCGGGCGCCGCATCGAGCCGCTCGCGGGCCACGCGGATCGCCGGCGCGACGCCGGCGGCCGGCAGCGCCCGGTTCGAATGCCGCGCAAGCAGCCCGGCGACCAGGGTCACGAGCGCCTCGTCGCGGGCGAGCGGCATGGTATCTCCTGCGACGATTCGAGCATGCAACCGGCCGAACGCGGCCGCGAGCCGCGCGTCGCGCACCGCCGGATGCGCGAGCTCGACGCCGCCGAGGCCTTCTTCCGCCGCGACGCCCGCGACCAGCGCTGGCGCGAGGTACAGCATCCGCCAGCGCCGGGCCGTGCCCGTCCCGATCGGCATGCCGTCGTGCATTTCGCCCGGATTGACCATGATCGCGTCGCCGGTCAGCGCGTCGACCTGCCCGCGGCCGCTCCAGGACCGGTGCGCGCCGCTGACGATCACGCCGACCCCGAATTCGTCGTGCGCGTGCCGCGGAAACGTGCGGTCGGACTCGAGGCTCATCGCCTCAATGCCTTCATCGGTCCGTCGGTAGTGGGTGACACGGTGCATGGGGGCTCCTCGCGCCGGCAGCGGCGCGGATCACGTGCACTGTAGCGCGTTCCGGCGCCGCGCGCCCTTCATCCTTTTGGCCGATACCGTGCGGCGCGCGCAGCCCGCACCATGTGCACATGAGCAGCGTACACGGCCCGCCGGGCCTGAAGCTGCGCGGGAGACGGCAGGTGGAACGACAGGATCCGGTATTCATTCAGGTTGGCGCGCTCGCGGACGGCTTTGCGCCGGACGCGAACATCCTCACGCCCGTGAACGCGCTCGTCGGGCGGTCCCTGGCCCTTGGCGACGCAACGGGCGCATGGCGCGTCTATACGTTCGAGGCCGGTGCGCTGCAATGGCGCGATGCGGCGACCGACACGGGCGGCCGTGCGCCGTGCCGCGTCACGCGGCTGCGCGACGACCTGTACTTCGTCGACTACATCGATCCGGTGGCGCGCGCGACGTCCGTCAGCCTCGTGATCGACGTCGGCCGCGGCGTGTGGACGTCGGTGATCGGCACGCTGCCGACCGAGGCCGACACGCATGTCGACGCGTTCACGCGCGTTTCGCGCGGGTTGCCGCTGACTGGCGTCGACGCGGCATTCCGGCACGGCACGCTCGGCGGCCATGCGCAGCCGGGCCCGCTGCACGGGCCCACGCGCGAACTGATCGGCAAGCGGACGATGTATCGCTACAGCCCGACCGAATGCTACGAGCACATCTACCTGAACGAGAACTTCTACGCATGGCAGTGCCTGCAGGGCGTAGAAGGCGGGCTGGCGGACGTGGATCGCTGCCATTACTTCAGGATTGCCGATGAACTGTATCTGTTCGTGTGGCGCGAAAAGGTGGTGCCGACGCTCGGCGTCGTGCTGATCGATCTCGCTCAACGCAAGACGGACGGCAAGATCTTCGGCTATCAGGGCGGCGACTTCGGCACGTTGTCGAACTTCCCGGTCGGCGCGCATGCGCAGGTGCTGAACGAAACCGTGCATCCGCTCGGCGGCGAGGCGCAATGATGAGCGCCGTGCCGGGCAGCGCCCGCCTGCGTGCGGATTTCAGCGGACGCGTCGTGCTGGTCACGGGCGCCGCGCAGGGGATCGGCGCGGCAATCGCGCGCCGTTTCGCGGAATCCGATGCGTTCGTCGCGCTCGCCGATCTCAACGGCGATGCCGCTGCCGCGCGGGCGGACGCCCTCGTCAGTGCGGGCGGCGACGCACGCGCGTATCGCGTCGACGCCGCGAGCCGCGACGAACTCGGCGCGCTCGTCGCGGCGGTCGAGCGCGACGGCGGCCGGCTCGACGTCGTCGTTCACAACGCCGCGTACTTCCCGCTGACCCCGTTTGCGCAGATCGACGAACCGATGCTCGAGCGCACGCTGTCGGTCAACCTGTCGGCGCTGTTCTGGCTCGCGCAGGCCGCGCTGCCGGCGTTCGAGCGTGCGGGAGCGGGGCGGCTGCTCGTCACGTCGTCGGTGACCGGGCCGCGCGTCGTCTATCCGGGGCTCGCGCACTACGCGGCGTCGAAGGCCGGCGTGAACGGCTTCATCCGCGCGGCGGCGCTCGAACTCGCGCGTCGCAACGTGACGGTCAACGGCGTCGAGCCGGGGATGATCCGCACGCCGGCCGCCGGCAATCTCGGCGATGCGTCGGTCGCCGCGCAGATCGCGCGCGACATTCCGCTTGCGCGGATGGGCGAGCCGGAGGACATCGCGAACGCGATGCTGTTTCTCGCGTCGGCCGATGCGGCGTACATCACCGGGCAGACGATCGTCGTCGACGGCGGCGCGACGCTGCCGGAGAGCGGGGCCGTGCTGGGCGACGGGTAAGCGGCGCGTGCGCGATCGTGCGATCGCGGCCGTCGAATGTGCCGGCCGCGGTGTCGTCGGCCAAGCCGCGCACCGTCGCGCCTACAGCCAGCCGTTGCGGATGAACTCCACGATCGAGTATCGGCGGGGGTCGAGTTCGTGCTGCCGGACGGTCTCGACGATCCGCGACACGCCGTCCGCGTAAGGTGACGCGCCGTACACGCGCGATTCGAACTGCAGGCTGCATGCGCCATCCTCGATGCGGATCCGGTGGAACGCATGGCGGCCGAGCTGATCGTCGGGAATCTGCAGGGCGTCGCGCTGTTCGTCGGGGTCGCGCACGGAGCGGATGTCCTGCGCCGGCACGCCGAGTGCCTGACCGATGCCGACCGCGGTGCCCGGCACGGACGTCTTGCTGGCCTGGTGCGACTCCGTCACGCTGATGCGGCAGTCGCGAAACAGATGGCCGCTGGTTTCCAGCATGCTCATGAACTTCAGCATCAGGATGTTCGTATTCGGACAAAGCACGACGGGAAAGTCGTGCGATCCGGTTTCGAGCTCGGAGCCGGTGGACAGCTCGACGAGCGGCGAGCCCGTTGCGCGGCAGAATTCGATCGCGGCAGGCAGCTCGCGCCCGGATCCGGCGTGCACGACGATCGAACGCGTCTCGGTGCGTGCGGGGTCCGACCAGGCCGTCACGCGACAGGTTGCGGGGTCGAGCCGGTGCGAGCCGAGCAGTTCGGTTGCCAGCTTGCCGGTGCCAACGACGAGTACTTGCATGGGGATAGACGGATTGAGGTTCGGGTTTCGTTACGGAAACGACGCGGGCCGTTCAAGGACCCGGCGCGATCACGGGGCACCGCGCGGCGCACCGTGTTCGCGCATTATGCCCGGCCGTCGGCTGTCGGCCGTCCACCGTCCACCGTCCACCTTCCCCCGCCCACCGTCTGCCGCCCACC
>NZ_CAJPGY010000074.1:0-17541 GCF_905339915.1 Burkholderia sp. BCC1985 | reverse complement strand
GCCGATGGCCGTGCTCGGAATCGGCAAGGAGGAAGCCGTTGCGCGGGCACGCAAGTATCTGGAGAAGGTCGGGCTCGCGCCGCGTGTCGAAGGCATGTATCCGTCGCACCTGTCGGGCGGCCAGCAGCAGCGCGTCGCGATCGCGCGCGCTCGCGATGGAACCCGAGGTGATGCTGTTCGACGAGCCGACCTCGGCGCTCGACCCGGAGCTGGTCGGCGAAGTGCTGAAGGTGATGCAGAAGCTCGCCGAGGAAGGCCGCACGATGGTCGTCGTCACGCACGAGATGGGTTTCGCGCGCAACGTGTCGAACCACGTGATCTTCCTGCACCAGGGGAAGATCGAGGAAGAGGGCGATCCGCGGGAGATTCTCGTCAACCCGAAGAGCGAGCGGCTCGGGCAGTTCTTGTCGGGGCGGTTGAAGTAGTTGAGGAACCGAATATTGCGTCGCCCGACTTTACAATCGGATTTGTGCCCCAGCCACCGAGTTTCGAGGCGAGACGATAAGTGACCTGCTTCCGCGCCGGGAATCACGACGCAGCTGATTGCGCACCGGTTTGGGGATCCTGACGAGGGGCCCAGTATCTATCTGCAGGCCGGTCTACATGCGAATGAACATCCGGGCCTGCTCGTTCTTCAACATCCGCTTGTTGAACTGGCGAAGCTCGATGCCGGGGCCGGCATCAACGGGCTGTGGATTCAACCCGTCGATGCAACGAATTGATGAAATCGCTCAACCGGTGTATCGAAGTCGAGTGTCTTCCGCGGACGCTCGTTGATACCAGCTTGATGTACATTCATAACAACGGCGGAAAACCGACGCGGATTTCGATGGTCAGCGGCGCTCAGTCCGGATCGCGATTCGGGTTCCTGGGTCGCGAGGATCTTGGCGGCGACGTGGTAGCAGTCTTCCGTCTGGCAGGATGTTTGGCCAGCAGGCCTATTCGGGCCTGACCGCCTGCAAGTGGGGGGCGGTGACGGTCGGTCGGCGGCTCAATCCCCTGGCTCATCTTGTGGCGCCTATTCAGGGGAATCACTGGCTCAGCGGTTTTTTCAGCAGCCCGGAGATATCGACGCGGCGGACAGCAGCCTCCGAATCAGCAATTCCGTGACATCGACCAGTCCGGACTGGTCGGGTCTTCGACTGGAGGCCATATACGCGTTCGGGGGTGTCGCCGGTTCCATGGGTTCGGGGCAGACATATAGCGGAGCCGTGTCCTATGGCAATGCGAGGTATCGCTGGCCGCGCAGTCGCCTGCATATCGACAACGGCAGTGCCGCTCTGTCGTCGCGCGGAACGACGTCGGCCGATTCGATATTCAAGCGCTCGGTCAACAACGCGTACGCTTCGTCGCGATCGATCGATATCACGCGTGCCGGCGGCAACTACGTGCACGGCGACTTGACGGTGGGCGGCTACTACAGTTTCTCGCAGTACAGTCCGGATGCCTGCTCGACGTTCAGGAAGTCGGAGAAATACCATAACGGTGAAGTGTATGTGTTATGGCAACTCACCGCGGCACTGCAGGCTGAGATCGGGTACGACTATATGAAGTCGTACGGCGACTCGTCAGCGAAGCAGAATCAGTTTGCGCTCGGCGTGGATTATTTCCTGAGCAAGCGTACCGACGTGTACGGCGTTGCCAGCGGCCAGAGCGGCGCAGGCGCGGCCCCGACGATGATCGGCTCGAACAACGTCGATTCCGGCTCGAACAAGCAGGCCCAGGTGGTCGTCGGCATGCACCACAGATTCTGAGTGCGCCCGAGATGGGCGAGGCTTGCTTGGGAGCCGGAACGTGTCTTTCGCGTATCTCGGTTTCCCAGATCGCGACGGAAATCCGATCGCCTCAGCCTGGGCTGATCACTACCTGTGGATCGAGTTCGCTCAGTGCGAACTCGCGCAAACGCGATATGAAGCTCTCGGCAAGCTTTGACGGATTGCGCTGAAGCGGCATCAGTACCGTGAAGTCCAGTGGCACCGAGGGCTCGAAACGGATGAAGCGCAAATCGCTGCCCTTGTATTCCAGCGCCGTGATCGCGTCGATGAGCGAGATGCCGAGGCCGGCCGAGACCAGCGAGAGCAGGGTCGCCGAAACCTGGCTTTCCACCGGCGCCAGCTTGTACTCGACCTTGTGCGACGCAAACATCGTATCGATCGACAGACGGGTGCCCAGCAGGCTCGGGTGGGCGAGAAAGATCTGGCCTTCGATGTCCGCGGGGACGATGACCTCGCGGCCGGCGAGCGGGTGGTCCTGGGGCACCGCACACATATGGGCGATCGACAGGAGGCTGTCGCCATGCGTGCCGGTGTTATTCATGTTCAGGTTGACGATACCGATGTCGCATCGCTGGCCGATCACCATGTCGACGATGGTCCTGGAATCGTACACGCCGAGGTTGACGCGCACTTCGCCGTGGTCGCGCAGGAAACGGGACAGGAATCGCGGGATGAACGACAGTGCGATCGACGGCGGCGCGGCAACGTGCAGGGTGCCGCGCTGTTGCGTCTTGATCGCATGCGCCGCACGGGCGATGCGCTCGACACCGATGAGCGAGCGGTTCACTTCCTCATACAAAAGGTGAGCCTCCGGCGTCGGCCGCAGGCGGCCCCGGGTGCGCTCGAACAGCGGAAAACCCGCGCTCTCTTCCAGATCGGTCAGCAATCGGGTGACTGCGGGTTGCGAAATGTGCAGCATGTCGGCCGCCCGGGTCGCGGTCTGGCATAGCATGACTGCACGAAAGGCCTCGAGCTGTCGCAAACGCATAAAAACCCCTCTCCAAATCTATAACGTAATGTTATACCGCGCAAAATTTATTGTATTGTATTGTTTCGTTTCCTCCAAATACAATTGATTTCATTGGGATGGACGGGTGTTTTCAGGAGAACGCGCTCCATAACCCTATGTTAATAAAAAATGGTGTAACGCAGTCGGTTCATGTCGGCTGGCGTGCGCCGGAATGGAGGAAACATTGATGAAAACCAAGCTTGCGCGCGCGTCGCTCGCAGCCGCAGTCGCATTGATCGGCAGTGTCGCGGTTCACGCCGAGGGCGTCCCTAACGTCTACGTCGGCTCCTATGGCGGCTCGACGGAACAGACGTTCCGGCAAAAAATCATTCCGGCTTACGAGGCCGCGCACAAGGTCAGGATCGTCTACGTGGCGGGCAACTCCACCGACACGCTGGCGAAGCTGCAAGCGCAGAAGGGCCGCCAGGAAATGGACCTCGTCATCATGGACGATGGCCCGATGCAGCAAGCCGTCAAGTTTGGTTTCTGCGACAGGATCAAGGATGCGCCGATCTACAAGGACCTGTATCCGCTCGCGCGCATCGACGACCGCTCCGCCGGGATCGCCGTCGTGGCGACAGGCCTGGTCTACAACACCGAAGCGTTCAGGAAGGCCGGTCTGCCCGCGCCCGATTCGTGGAAGGCGCTTGCCGACGGCAAGTTCAGGCAGAAGGTGTCGGTGGGGCCGATTTCCACCTCCTACGGCCTGCACACGCTGATCATGTTCGCCCGGATGAGCGGCGGCAGCGAGACCAACATCGACCCCGGTTTCAACGCGATGATCAAGCAAGTCGCGCCGAACGTGCTGAGTTTCGAACCGTCGGCAGGCAAGGTCGCGGAGAGCTTCCAGAATGGCGACGTCACTCTGGCGTCGTGGGGGAGCGGTCGCGCGGCGGCACTGAAGGCCACCGGTTTCCCGGTCGAGTTCGTATATCCGAAGGAGGGTGCCACCGCACTGCAAATCGCGGCTTGCCCGGTCGTGAAGAACAACGGTTCGGAGCGCGGTCAGGAATTGCTGCAGTTTCTGATGACGCCGCAAGTCCAGGCCTGGTTGGCCGCGAGCGAGGGATGGGGGCCGACCAATAGCAAGGTGCAACTCGACCCCGCAGTGGCCGCGAAGGTGCCGTACGGGCCGAAGCAAGTGAACAAGCTGGTGCCGATCAAGTGGGATGTGGTCAACGAAAAGCGCACCGAGTGGACCAATCGCTGGAATCGCACGGTCGAGCGCTGACCGGCATGCGTCGTCGGGCCGAGTCGGCCCTGTCACTCAACGGTGCTTCGGCGGCACTTGCGATGACAGTGCTCGCGAAACGCCCGATGCCGACCTTGTCGCTCGATTGAACACGAAAACACGCGCCCTCACGGTAATCATTCGGCCGCTGGAAAGACCATGACATTTCTCTCTCTCAACAAGCTAAGCCGGCACTTCGACGATTTCGTCGCCGTCGAGTCGCTGGATCTGGATATCGAGCGAGGCGAGTTCATCTCGCTGCTCGGCCCCTCCGGCTGCGGCAAAACCACGACTCTGCAGATGATTGCCGGATTCGTGAACCCCACGAGCGGCAGCATCGTGCTCGACGGCAAGGACATCACCGCGCAGCGCCCCGAAAGGCGTGGCATGGGCGTGGTGTTTCAGAGCTATGCGCTGTTCCCGCACATGACCGTTGAGGCCAACGTCGGCTTCGGACTGGAAATGCGCGGCGTCGGCCGCGGCGACCGCGCCAGGCAAATCGCGGAAGCGTTGGAACTGGTTCGCCTCGGCGGCCTGGGCAAGCGTTACCCGCGCGAGCTTTCCGGCGGCCAGCGTCAGCGTGTGGCGATTGCACGCGCGCTGGCCATCCGCCCTCAATTGCTGCTGCTCGACGAGCCGATGTCCAACCTCGACGCGAAGCTGCGCGAGGACATGCATGTCGAACTGCGCGCGATTCAACGTCACCTGGGCATCACGACGCTCCTGGTCACGCACGACCAGGTCGAGGCGATGACGATGAGCGATCGCATCGCCGTGATGTTCGGCGGCAAGATCGTACAGCTGGCGAAGCCGTTCGACGCGTACGAAGCGCCGCGCTCGCCGTTCGCGTCGAACTTCCTCGGCAAGACCAATTCGCTGCAGGGCAATGTGGTCGGCAACAACCAGCGCTGCACGGTCGTCAACGTGAACGCGTTGGAGTTGACGATTCCGCATCACGGGCAACACGTGGCGGGCAACGTTCACGTGTTCGTCCGTCCCGAGAAGCTGCGCTTGGGTGCCGCCGGCGAAGGCATCCCCGGCGTGGTCAAGGCCCGCCTTTTCCTCGGGAATCACTGGATGCTGCAGGTCGACACGGCCCTCGGCCCGATGACCGCGAGCGTGCCAAACGTGGGCAGCATGCCGCCTGTCGAGGGCGCCAACGTCGGCGTATGCTGGAACGAGGACGACATGCGCGTGCTGTCGCGGCAGGAGGTCGCTCATGGCTGAAGTGGCCTCACCCGCCGGCAGCGTGAACACACGTCGAGCCAGGCGGAAGAACCGGGACGGAGCGGGCGCTGCTCCGTGGTTACTTGCGTCGCCGTCGCTGTTGTTGCTCATCGGCTTGCTGCTCGTGCCGTTGCTGATGACCGCAACGCTGTCCTTCCACGCGTTCGACGGCACGCGCGGGATTCTGCCGGATTTCACGTGGGGCAACTACGTCGAAGTCCTGACCGACCGCTACTACCATGACATCTTCCTGCGAACCGGCGGGCTGGCCCTTGGCGTGACCCTGCTTTGCGTCGTCTTCGGCGTTCCGGAAACGCTGATTCTGGCGCGCATGAAGAGCCCGTGGCGTGGGATGTTCCTCATCGTCATCCTGGGCCCGCTGCTGATTTCGGTGGTCGTCCGTACCCTCGGCTGGGCGATCCTGTTCGGGAGCGACGGGCTGATCAACAACGTGATGATGAGCCTGGGCGTCACGAGCGAACCGGTGCGTCTGATGTTCACGATGACCGGCGTGACCATCGGCCTGACGCACGTCCTGATTCCGTTCATGGTGATTTCAGTGTGGGCAACCCTGCAAAAGCTCGATCCGCAGGTGGAAAACGCCGGGCTCTCGCTGGGCGCGTCGCCGCTGACCGTCTTTCGCCGCGTGATGCTGCCCCAGATGCTGCCCGGGATTCTTTCCGGCGCGATCATCGTGTTCGCGCTCGCGGCGTCGGCCTTCGCGACACCTGCGTTGCTGGGCGGCCGCCGACTGAAAGTCGTCGCGACGGCCACCTATGACGAATACCTCAGCACATTGAACTGGCCGCTCGGCGCCACCATTGCCGCGCTGCTGCTCGTGGCGAACGTGTTCATCATTCTCGGCGCGAACCGCTGGGTCGAACGTCGCTTCCGTCAAGTCTTCGACGCGTAAGCCAAAGGACATCTCATGCGCAAGAACGGCTTTCTCTCGCTGCTGTATCACACCGTCTTCATCGGCTTCATCGTTGCGCCGCTGGTGGTGGTTATCCTGGTGTCCTTCACCAGCAAGGGCTACATCTCGATGCCGTTCGAGGACGGCTTCTCGCTGCGCTGGTTCCGCGCGGTGCGGGACAACACGGTCATCATCCAGGCTTTCTGGCTGTCTATTTGGGTGGGCCTCGCATCGGCGTCGGTGGCGGTCACGATCGCGGTTCCCGGTGCGCTCGCGTTGACGCGCTATAAGTTTCCGGGGCGCGGCGCGGTCATGGGCTTCTTCATGTCGCCGATGATGATTCCGCACGTCGTGCTCGGCGTTGCGTTCCTGCGCTTCTTCACGTCTATCAACGTGTCCGGCTCGTTCTTCTGGCTCGCTGCCACGCACGTCGTCGTCATCCTCCCGTATGCGCTGCGTCTGGTGCTTTCGTCGGCGACGGGGCTCGACCGGGATGCGGAACGTGCCGCGCTGTCGCTGGGCGCCTCCCGTTTCACGGTGTTCCGCCGCATCGTCCTGCCGCTGGTTCTGCCGGGCGTGGTTGGCGGCTGGATGCTCGCGTTCATCCAGAGCTTCGACGAGTTGACCATGACCGTGTTCGTGGCAACGCCCGGAACGACCACGCTACCCGTGGCGATGTATAACCAGATCGCGCAAACCATCGACCCGATGGTGGCAGCCGTTGCGACGATGCTCATTGTCGGAACGCTGGCCGTGATGATCGTCATGGACCGGCTTGTCGGCCTCGATCGCGTGCTTATCGGCAAGGGCTGAACGATAGCACGGCGTATCGGGCGCGGCTGCGCCGATCGCCGCCGCGCCCGGTGTTTCCACCTGACGCACTGTGCCAGGGCTTCGCTTTGCCCTTGCTAACCGGTCTGAACAGTTCGGATTTCTAATTTCATATTCAACCATGGCTACTGATTCCTTGTTTGAACCGATGGCCGGTGCGGGCGCGCCGACCGCGGAGACCGTGGCAGTCACCTTCAACGGCGAACCGATGCGCGTGCCGGCGGGCGCCAGCGTGGCCGCGGCGTTGCTCGCCGGCGGCGTCAGACGCTTTCGCAGCTCGCCGGTGTCCGGTGACGGCCGCGCGCCCTATTGCATGATGGGCGTGTGCTTCGAGTGCCTGCTCGAGATTGACGGCGTAGCCAATCGACAAAGCTGTCTTGTGTCGATCGAGAACGGAATGCGGATTCGCACCCAGGACAGTCTTCCCGAACGTCCGGACGATGCAGGCAACGCGGTGACGAGCCTGACGAAGATGATGGAGGCGGGCCGTGGCTGACAATCAACCCGCGCAGAAAACGGTTGTATTCCGGAGCGCAGCCTACGACGTCGTCGTGATCGGAGCTGGGCCCGCCGGGATGGCCGCCGCCGTCGCCGCCGCAAGGCAGGGCGTCACGGTCGCGCTGCTCGACGAGCAGCGCGACGTGGGCGGCCAGATCTATCGCGGCATCCAGAACGCGCCTTCCGATCGCATGGAAATCCTCGGCCCGGATTACGGTACCGGAGCCACCCTGGCCGCGCAGTTTGCCGCAAGCGGCGCTCGTCACATCACCCACGCCGCGGTCTGGCAAGTCACGACCGACCGTCAGGTTCACTATCTGCAGTCCGGTTCGGTCCGCTCCATCCAGGCCGGCCGCATCGTTCTATGCACCGGCGCGATGGAGCGTCCATTCCCGATCCCGGGCTGGACGCTGCCCGGCGTGATGACCGCCGGCGCGGCGCAGATCCTGCTCAAAGGCTCCGGCATGACGCCGGCGCAACCGGCCGTGCTGGCTGGATGCGGTCCGCTGCTCTATCTGCTCGGCTGGCAGTATGTGCGCGCCGGTGTGAAGATTGCCGCGATCGTCGATACGACGGACGGCGCCGACTATCGGCGCGCGATTCGCCACGCAGGCGGCGCGTTGGCCGGCTGGTCTTACCTCAAGAAGGGGCTGATGCTGATGACCTCGCTCAGGAAGGCCGGCGTGCGCTTCTACCACGGAGCGACAGATCTGCGCGTATTGGGTGACGGGCAGGCAAGCGGTCTCGGATTTTCGTGCAACGGTCAAGCGCATCAGGTGACGAGCCCCGTCGTGCTGCTCCATCAAGGCGTGGTGCCCAATACGCAATTCTCCTGGTCGCTGCGCGCGAGGCACGAATGGAACGACGCGCAACTCTGCTGGGTGCCGGTGACCGACGCATGGGGCGAACTGGGCGTCGACGGGATTTTCGTCGCAGGCGACGGCCGCGGCATCGGGGGCGCGGTCGTCGCTGCGCTGCAGGGCGAACTCGCCGGTCTGGCCGCTGCTACCCAGCTTGGGCGCATGTCGGCGAGGGAGCGGGACCGCCTCGCGGAACCGCTGCGTGCCGAAATGCGCAAGCACCTGTTCATTCGTCCGTTCCTCGACGCGCTCTATCGGCCGAAGAAGGAAAACCGCATCCCGGCGGACACCACCGTGGTCTGCCGCTGCGAAGAGGTGACGGCCGGCGAGATTCGCCATTTCGTGCGGATCGGCTGCACCGGTTCCAATCAGGTCAAGAGCTACGGCCGTTGCGGCATGGGCCCATGCCAGGGGCGTCAGTGCGGACTAACGGTGACCGAGGTGATTGCCTACGCGCGTGGCGTTCCGCCGGAGGAGGCCGGCTACTACCGCATCCGTCCGCCAATCAAGCCGATCACGTTGGGAGAACTCGCCAATGAAGCCAAATAACGCGGCGCTGCCTGCCGGCAGCGACGTCATCGTCATCGGTGGCGGTTTCCACGGCACGTCGAGTGCCTTTCATCTTGCTCGTCGCGGCGCGAAGGTGACGCTTCTCGAGGCCGAGTATTGTGCACGGCATGCGTCCGGCGTGAATGCCGGTGGCGTGCGTACGCTCGGTCGCCACTTTGCGGAAGTGCCGTTGTCGCTTGCGTCGCTGGAACTCTGGCGCAACCTTCCCGAGCTAGTGGGAGAGGACGGGACGTTCGTCGAAAGCGGCAACATGCGCATTGCGGAATCGCATGACGAGTGGGATGTGCAGCGTAAACGCGTTGCTCGGTTGAACCAGCTCGGCCACACCCACGAAGTCATCATCGACGGGCAGCACGTTCGCGAAATCGTGCCGGGGATGTCGGAGCACGTGGTCGGCGCCATCTGGGCCAAGCGCGATGGCCACGCGATTCCGTATCGTGCGGTGACCGCATTTCGCAGAGCCGCGCAACGTCTGGGCGCCCGGTTCCATGAGAACACGCCGGCTCAGGCCATCGAGCGTGTCGGCAACGCGTGGCGCGTCACTACGCCGCGCGGCGTGTTCACGGCGCCTTGGTTGGTGAACGCGGCCGGCGCATGGTCTGGCGACTTCGCCGGACAGGTCGGGGAAAGCGTGCCGATCAAGCCGACGGGGCTGATGTTGATGATCACCCAGCGCGTTCCTCACTTCATCGACCCGGTCCTCGGCGGGCAAGGTCGGGCGCTGTCGTTCAAGCAGTTCGAGAACGGCACCGTGCTGATCGGCGGCGCGTTGCGCTGCTCCGCGGACGTGGTGCGGCGCTTCGGCGAGGTGGACTTCATGAAGCTGGCCGGCAGCGCGGAAACGGTAACGGACCTATTCCCGCATCTGTCCGGCATCAACATCGTGCGCGCATGGGCTGGCGTCGAAGGGTTCATGCCGGACGACATTCCCGTCATCGGACTGAGCCGGAAGGCGCCGCAGTTGGTGCATTCGTTCGGGTTCTCCGCGCATGGTTTCGAGCTCGGCCCTATCGGCGGAAAGATCGTGTCCGAACTGATTCTGGACGGCAGTACTACGCAGCCGATCGAGCCTTTCGCGGTCGACCGGTTCGAAACTGCCGTGGTCGCTTGATCTGTCGACAGGCCGCAACCCGATCACGTCAACCCGATTACAAGGAAACTAACGCATGTCTGACATTCAACGTTACGAAACCAATCGCCGTCTGTCTCGCGTCGTCGTGCATGACGGCATCGCCTATCTGGCCGGCGTGACGTCGGCCATCCGCGATGGCGACATCACCACGCAAACGAAAAGCGTGCTGGACATCATCGACGCGCGTCTGGCCAGCGTCGGCAGCAGCAAGGAAAAGATCCTGAGCGCGCAGATCTGGTTGAAGGATATCAATGCGGACTTCGCCGCCATGAACGCCGTTTGGGAAGCGTGGGTGCCTGAAGGCGCGCCCGCGCGCGCGACCGGTGAAATCAAGCTGGCCGCATCGAGCCTGCTCATCGAAGTCATCGTCACGGCCGCGATCTGATGCCGGCCTTCAATGCTCAAAGAACGACGATAAAACCGGTTTCTCAAAGCATGCAATCCGATACGAACAAAGTCGTGGTCCTTGCCACGGGCGGCACGATCGCGGGTGCCGCCGCCGCACGTGGGGACACGCTCCACTACACCGCGGCCCAGCTCAGCATTGGCGAACTGCTGGCCGGCATTCCAGCCTTCGATGATTTGCCGGTCATCGCGGAGCAGGTTGCGCAAATCGACAGCCGGGACATGAACCTGGACGTTTGGCGTCGACTGGCCGAGCGCTGTGCCTACTGGCTGGAGCAGGCCGACGTGGCAGGCATCATCGTGACCCACGGTACCGACACGCTGGAAGAGACGGCATTTTTCCTTCAAGAGGTGCTCGCGCCTACCAAGCCCCTCGTCTTGACGGCCGCGATGCGCCCGGCTACCGCGTTGCTGACCGACGGGCCGCAGAACTTGGTGGATGCAGTGACCGTCGCGCTGGTTCCTGACGCACGCGGCGTGGTGGTGGTCTGTAACGGGACAATCCACGGCGCCGAGGATGTCACGAAGACGCATCCGTGGCGCGTCGACGCCTTCGGCTCTGGCGACGCCGGCCCGATCGGCTACGTCGAAGCCGGCAGCGTGCGGCTGATGCGCGCTTGGCCGAGCGGAAGCAGAACCGCCGACGGCAACCCGGCAGCGCTCTTGCAAAAGGTCTTGCGCTGCACGTCGTGGCCGCGAGTGGAAATCGTCATGAACCATGCGGGCGCCGACGGCATGCTGGTTTTCCTGTTGTTGGAGAACCGGGTGCAAGGCATTGTTGCCGCCGGGACAGGCAACGGCTCGTTGGGCAAGCCGTTGAAGGAGGCATTGCTCGTGGCGTCCAAGCGCGGCATTCCGGTGGTACGCGCGACGCGGTGCGCGGAAGGGCACGTGCTCGGAAAGAAAACGGACGAACTGCCGGACTCGCACGGCTTATCCGCCGTGAAGGCACGCATTGCGATGCAGCTTCGACTGTTGCAGTAGGGGGATGGGCTGTTTTGTTCACGGCGAGCAGTTGGCCTTGATCGCAACCTGCCAGTTTGCCGCTACCTTGGCGCGTCACGCCACTTGCCGGGCGCCCAGCACATGCCACGACGGCGCGTGGTCAATGTATTCCAGGAAGGTTTCGAAATCTTGTCGGGACAACGCGATCGTGGCCGTGCTGTCGAGCGGGTGAAATAGGAAGATCGCTTCGTTCGCCAGATCCTTATCGATCACGAGGCTCACGCTGAGAGCCGCGTCGTTGACCAGCGCGAGCGGACTCAACGATCCGGGGCGAACGCCAAGCAGATCGAACAGGCGCTCGGCCGATGCGAACGACAGACGCTTGCTACCCAACGTATTCGCGACCGCGTGCAAGTCCAGCGACTTGTGTGCGGTCGTGACGACGAGGTATAGGCCCCCCTGCTTGTCCTGCAGCAGCAGATTCTTGCAGCGTGCGCCAACGAGCGAAAGCGCGAGCGCCCCCGATTCCGCCATATTGAGCACCTGCTCGTGATGCTCGCATTCGAACGACACATTCTGCCGGTCGAGCAGCTCAAGCAATTCGTTCCTTTCCATCATGTTCAAGTCGATCGAGATGCGTGTGCCAAGGCCGGCCGCCATCGCGCGCGGCCGGCCAGGATTTGGTCATCGCGGTTCAAAAACCGGATACGACGCCGAGTCGATTTCCGACAAGGTGTCGCCGCGAGACAGCAGGCCGGATTCGGCGAGGATAGCTGCCAGCGGTCGACCTTCCACAACCGACTGGCGTGCAAGTTTGCTCACGCGAGCATATCCGAGCTTGGGCACGAGCGCCGTGGCTACGGCCATCGAGTCCATCAGATGTTGCTCGTTGCGTGCAACGTCTGCGGTGATGCCGGCGATGCACTTCTGCGTGAACCGCGAGATTCCGTTGGTCAGCAGCGTGATGCTGTCGAATACCCGGGACGCCACCACGGGTTCGAAGTGATTGATTTCCAGCTCGCCATACTGGACAGCCTGGGCCACTGCGACGTCGTTACCGATAACCGCGAAGCTCAGTTGAATCATTGCCATCGGCAGCACCGGGTTGACTTTGCCCGGCATGATGGACGAGCCGGCCTGCGCTTCGGGAAGCCGCAATTCCCCCAATCCTCCCGCCGGTCCGGACGACAGAACCGTCAGGTCCGACGCGATCTTCGCGATGGACGCCGCGCAGGTGCGCAGTTCGCCGGACACGCGAGAGAAGACATCCTTGTTCTGCATCGCGTCGAACGAGTTGGCCGGCGCAACGAAGTCGACGCCCGTGATGGCCGAGAGATGCTTGTAAGCAGCGGCGCGATAACCGGCGGGCGCGCCGAATCCCGTGCCGATCGCCGTGCCACCCAGCGGGAGCGTGCGCAGTTTGTCGCGCACGGCCGCCAACTCTTCCGCCAGACGCCACGCAAGCGCCGCATAACCGCCGAAGAGCTGGCCGAGGCGCATCGGCTGCGCATCCTGCAGGCACGTCCGGCCGAGGTGCAGGATATCGGCAAACTCGACGGACTTGCCGTCGAACTGCGCGGCGAGCCGTTCGACTTCCGCGATGAGCGGGCCGAGCATCGCGTAAGTCGCGATCTTCATCGCGGCCGGATACACGTCGTTGGTCGATTGAGAGCGATTCACATGGTCATTCGGATGGATCACCTCGTACGACCCCGCGGCATGGCCGAGAAGCTGTTGCGCCCGATTGGCGATGACCTCGTTGAAGTTCATGTTCGTCGAGGTGCCGCCGGAACCCTCGAGCAGATCGACAATCAGCGAATCCGAAAACTGGCCGTCGATGATCTCCCGACACGCGCGGCCGATTGCATCGCATTGCTCGGGCGTGATCGCGTCGTTGTCGCGGTTCGCAAGCGCTGCTGCCCATTTACACTGAGCGAAGGCAACGGGGAACGCCGGATAGTGCGCGACGCTGAGCGGAGAAACCGTCAGATTGTCGGCGCCCCTGACCGAGTTGACGCCATACAGCTTGTCGGCCGGGATCTCGACTTCACCGACGTAATCGCGTTCCGTACGCATTTCACTTTCGAGTTGAGTGTTCACTTGAGTTCCTGTGTCCGATATCAATAAGTTGTTCGATTTTCTGGCCGAGCGCTTTTCTTACGCGGGGAGGAACGACGTTTCGATCACTTCGTACGCGGTGTCGCACGCGTCTTCGAAGAAGGCGCTGTATTCGTTCCGGCGCGCCACTAGATATAGCGACCGTTCGAGGCCCAGCCCATCGACGACGTGGGTGCGCACCTGGCCTGCATCAGCGGCTGCCTGCAGCAGGCACATGGGCGAGGTCATGGCCCATCCGATGCCTTCGGCAACCATCGACGTGAGCGCATCGGCGTTGTCGAGTTCGAGCCTCGTCGGCGCGCACTTCGATGCGTCGCAGATAGCGCTCGATCTGCATGCCGACCTGCGAATTCCGGTTGAAGCGCACGATCGGCAACGCGTTTGCCAACGCCCTGATGTCTTCCACGGTTCGGATCGGCTGGCGAAAATCCCTGGGCGTGACGACGAGGTACTTCTCGGACAGGAGCCGGAACCGCACGACGTCGTTGGCGTCGATCAACGCGTCGCTCGTGACGATCAGATCCAGATCGTGCCTCAGCAGCGCTTCTCGTTGCTGCGGGCCCAGCCGCGTGCGGATCGACAGTTGCGAGATCTTGCCCAGCAGCCGCTTCGTGAAAGCCGAGCCGCAGGTGGCCGCGAACGAGTCGACCAGCCCGATTCGGAGATCGGGCTTAATGCCGCGTCCCGCTTCGACGACCTGCGCCTTCAGATTGGCGATTTCCTCGCTGAGTACTGCGCCGCGGTTCCTCAACGCAATGCCGAATGGCGTCAGCGCGAGCGGGCGCGTCATCCGGTTGACGAGCACGACGCCGAGCTCGTCCTCCAGTTGCCGAACGATCTGCGAGACACCCGATTGGGAAATGCCCATGCGCGCGGCCGCGCCGGACATGCTACCTTCCTCCGCCACTGCAACAAAGACCTGCACCGCGTACATATCGATTGGCTTGTTGGACGACATGGTAGGCTCCGATGGTTGATGGCCGGCGGACGATATCAAGACCGGGGCGTGCTGTGGCTCCGTTGTTTACCCGTTGCGATGTGCACACGCATGCAGGCTCACGTTCCGCTCGCCATCGACCGCGGATTCGCGCTCGTGTCGACCCGAGCTCATATTCGACAAATTCTCGCGGCCGGTTTCCGGTGCAAACACGTGGCAGAACACCCCGCCGAACACCAGGATGGCCACGCAGACACAGAGTGCGAGGTGGATTCCGACGTGCTGCACGGCTACAGGCAGCAGGAACGTGCTGATGGCAGAGCCGAAACGGCTGGAGGCAACGGCCAGTCCGACGCCCGACGCGCGCAGATGAGTCGGGAAAAGCTCGGGCGGATACACGAACTCGAGGTTCGCCGCGGCTGAAAGAATGCAGGCGAACACACCGTATGCGAGTATCGTGCCGAGCGGGCCGAATCCGGCATAGGCAAGCACCGCGAGCCCGAGCGCGGCAAGATAGAAACTGCCGACGAGAAAGGCGCGGTGCGAGATTCTGTCCGCGATCAGCAGGCCGAAGATCGCGCCGGCGAACAGCAGGAAGTTATAAGCGAGCCCGCCGACAAAGCCGTCCTTGACCTGCAGTGCCTGGAGGGCCTTCGGCGAAAACGTGCCGAGCGCGAAATACGGAATGACCTGGCACGTATAGAACACACAGCCGACCAGCGTGTTCTTTCGCCAGCGCGCCGAGAACAGTTCCGACCATGTGCCGCGACGTTCCGGGGCAACCGCCGATTGCACGGGCAAAACCTTGTCCGGGCCGAGCTTGGTACGGATGATGTCGAGCGCCTCGTTTCTCCTGCCGCGTTTCATCAGCCACATCGGCGACTCCGGTACACCGAGGCGGAACGGCAGAATCAGCAGGGCCGGCAGGCCGCTCGCGGCCAGCATGATGCGCCATGCGTCGGGGCCGAGATCGCGCATTGCGAAGCCGGCGAGGTAGGCGCCCACGTAACCCGCTGCCCAGGCCGCGGCAAGAACGCTCAGCAGGCGCCCGCGATAACGGCGCGGCGCAAACTCGGTCACGAGCGACTTGCTGACGACGTAGTCCGCGCCGAGAATGAGCCCGAGCAGCAGGCGCAGTATCAGCAGCTGGGTCGGCGACGTGACGAAATATTGCGCAGCGGATATCGCCGCGAAGAGCAGCATGTCGAATGCGAAGATGGTGCGTCGACCATATTTGTCCGCGATGGGGCCGGCAAACATGCTGCCGAAAAAGAGGCTGGCAAGCGACGCCGCGCCGAGCGCACCCATCCACAGCGCATTCAGATGAAGAACGCCCGCGGCCATGCTCACGGCGATGCCAATGATGCCTAGCACGAAGCCGTCGCTGAACTGTCCGCCCGTACCGCTGAACGCCACGCGCAGATGGAAGCCGCGCAGCGGAACGTCCTCCATCAAGATCTGCTTGCTCACTTTCGTCTCCTGAAACGCTGGTTATCGTCAGGCGCTTGCACCTTCGGAAACCAGTGTAGAGACGCGGATTAAAGAAAACAGTATGTGTTGAAGCAGTATCAGTAATACTAATTGTATGTCGCGGGTTGACTGAAGGTGAGTTGCCGCGATTTGATTATTGGATTGAGGCGATGCGAGGGCGGCGCGTGCGTCCTGATTCTTGATTGCTGATCACATGCCGCCGGCAACAACGGACGAGTGTTGGCACATATCGTCCGGAGCCGAGGCCCGGACTCGCAGGCTTGCTGCACCAGGAAACTCCTGGAGAGGAAAGGGCCTTCAAGCGCTCATTGCACCGGGATGACGGCGGCGTGACATTTTGGGTCATGCTGAGCGATGGCGTCATCCGCTTATTTTCATACAAATACAGAGAGAGGCGGCGATTTTTAACAGTGTTTGAAGGTTTTACGGATTTTTCTGTCGAGTCAAGTGGATGTGACATTTGTTCAGTTTCTTATGTTGTCTCAGATTTCATAATCCCGCTTAAATTCGGATGGTTGGGTAACTCTCATTGGCATCACCCCGCTTTCTGAGGTCGATTATGTGTTCGTTATCAATTTAACCGGTTTTATTGATGCGTAAATGCCGCCGGGCGGCGATTTGAGCGGGGAAGTAAAATGAATAAGTGTGGAGTTGCCCCTGTAATACCGGACACAGCGTCACACTAAGGTTGCTGAATCCATCGAGCGCCGGAACTCGCGAGGCGAGCGGTATTTCAGCGCGCTATGGGGATGCTTCTCGTTGTAATGCTCGAACGCGATGGCCAAGTTGCGTGCAGCAGTCGCTGCGTCCGGCTTCGGCATGAAGGCGACGTAGTCGCGTTTCATCGTCTTCACGAAGCTCTCGGCCATCCCGTTACTTTGCGGGCTGCACACCGGCGTGGTCAATGGCTTCAGGCCGATGGCCACTGCGAACCGGCGCGTGTCGTCGGCCGTGTAGCCCGAACCGTTGTCGCTCAGCCACTCGATTTCGGACGGTGTATGCAGTTCGTTGCCAAACCGATTTTCCACTGCAGCCAGCATCACGTCTCGCACGATGTCGCCGCTGTGGCCTGCCGTCGTGGCTGCCCAACTCATCGCCTCACGGTCACAGCAATCCAGCGCGAACGTTACGCGCAGCGGCTCGCCGTTGTCGCAGCGGAACTCGAAGCCATCCGAGCACCATCGCTGATTGCTGCGCGCGACGGCCACCTTGCCGTCGTGTCGACGTTGGGGGCGAGGCGGAAGCGGCCGGCGCTGCATCAGCAACCCGTGCGTACGCATGACGCGATAGATGCGCTTGGCATTGAACGGCACCAGCCCAACCGCGACGCGCTCGTTGCGCAATATGCCCCAAACCCGGCGATAGCCATAGCTGGGCAAATCGCCGATGACCCGGCGGATTTCCTCGACTGCGGCCGCGTCGTCAGTCTGCCTCGATTGACGGCCATCGCGCCACGTCGCCGGACGCGACAGTCGTGCCGATACGTTCGAGCGCGACACGCCGAGAACTTCACAAACCAGTTTCACTGGTCGTCCTCCGGCAGCGAGGGCGAGTGCGCTATCCATTAATAGGATGGTCCGCCCCTCCCGCAGTCGCATA